>JADHXD010000003.1 GCA_016783145.1 Anaerolineae bacterium | reverse complement strand
CTGAACACGATCGCCTCTCTGATCCATACCAACCCTGAACAGGCCGAGGCGACAGTGGAACGGCTGGCAGAGATGTTCCGCTACGTGCTGAACGGCAGCGAGCGACGGCTGGTGCCGCTGGAAGAGGAACTGGCCTTTGTGGACGGCTACCTGGAGATCGAGCGCGTCCGCTTCGGCGATCGGTTGCGCGTCACCCGCGAGATCGCCCCGGAGACATTGAGCGTGCCTGTGCCCAGCCTGATCCTCCAACCGCTGGTAGAGAACGCAGTCCGGCACGGGCGGGGATCGGATGGCAGCATAGACCTGGCCATCCACGTCACGTCTCGCGGCGATGACGTCCTGGTCGCCATCGCCGATAAGGGATCGGGGATGCCTTCAGAGTACAAGGTTGACACGGCCCAGGGCGTCGGCCTACGGAACGTAGACGAGCGTCTGCGCAAGACCTATGATCTCGGACACAGGCTGGAGATCAGGGCCAACAAGCCGCAGGGCACGGTCGTGATCGTCAGGATCCCGACAAAGGAAAGGGCGTGAACAAAGTCTTGCCGTTCGTGCTGGCGTCAGTGGCCTGGCTGGCAGGCCGGCAAGCACGGCGGGCGATAGCAAAGTGAGGCGGTACCCATGCGAGCGTTGATCGTCGACGATGAAGCCCCGGCAAGGGAAAGGCTCAAGCGGCTCCTCGTCGGCATCAAGGGAGTAGAACTTGTTGGCGAGGCCGTAGACGGGGCCGAGGCAGTAGAGATGATCGAGACCCTGTCACCCGATCTGGTACTGCTGGACATCCAGATGCCTGGCCTGGATGGCTTTGGGGTCATCGAGGCGCTGGAGGCCCCACCCTCGGTCATCTTTGTCACCGCCTACGACGAGTATGCCATTCGCGCCTTTGAGGTCAACGCGCTGGACTACCTGCTAAAGCCCTTCAGCCGGGCGCGGCTGGAAAAGGCCATACACCGCGCCCAGATTGCTCTGACCGAGGAGCAAGAGCTCGCCGCACGACTGAGGCCACTGCTGGAAAGCCTGGCTGCGCAGGGTCAGTATCTGACCCGACTTGCAGTGCGAGACCGTGAGCACATCCGTGTTCTTGACGCGTACGAAATAGACTGGATCGGCCTCGAAGGTGAGCAGGTTATGGTGCACGTGGGAGATGAGGTCTATCCTATTCGTCGCGCGCTTGCCGAGCTGGCGTCACGGCTGGACCCGACCACGTTTTTCCGTGCCCATCGCTCTGCCATCGTCAACCTGAACCGAGTGCAAGAGGTCATCCCCTGGTTCAAAGGGAACCACAAGCTGCGGCTGAGCACCGGAGCAGAGGTGGACCTGAGCCGGGCGCAGGCACGCACATTGCGCAAGATCCTTGGGTGGTAGCCCGAGCTTTGCCTCCGCAAACTTGGTCAATCCCTTTACCGCTGCCCAGTCGCGCTCGCGGCAGAATCGCTGCATCGCCTCAATCTCTTTGATGAGGCGGTAGCCCTCCGCAGCCCCTTCCCCGCTCAAGGTTGTCGGGACCGGCCGACGTTTGCCCAGTCTGTGACCGGATCCCAGACAGGGGTGCCCGTCAAAGTCTCCAGACAGCGACTGCTTGCCAACGCGGGCCACTTGTGCTACTATATAGGCTCTGCACATCGATGGACCGACCTGTGAAGGAGCATAAACGGACGTTGTTGACACAGCTTGTACATAATGGCATCGTGATCCCCGAGCCGCCGCCCTATCGCGGCTACGTGATCCGGGTTCGGGGCCGCCCGGTGCAGCTCACGCCGCTGCAGGAAGAAATGGCACTGGCCTGGGCCAAGAAACAGGGCACATCCTACGTGTCCGATCCCGCTTTTGTCGCGAATTTCCTGGGGGACTTTGGCGCCGCCCTGGGGACCAGTGATCCCCTGACCCTAGAGGAAGTGGATTTCACCTCGGTTGTCCGGGTCGTGGAGGCCGAACGGGAGGCCAAAGCCCTCCTGACCCGTGAGGAACGCAAGGCTCAGGCCGCGATCCGCAAGGCCATCCGCGAAGAACTCAAGGAGACGTTTGGTCACGCCACCGTCAACGGGGAGCGCGTAGAGCTGGGGGCATACATCGCTGAACCCAGCGGCATCTTCATGGGCCGGGGCGAACACCCGCTGCGCGGACGGTGGAAACAGGGAGCGGGCCACGCCGACGTCACCCTGAATCTGAGCCCTGACGCCTCTCGCCCCCAGGGAGATTGGGGCGAGATCGTCTGGCAGCCCGAGTCGTTGTGGGTAGCGCGCTGGCAGGACAAGCTGTCCGACAAGCTCAAGTACGTGTGGTTGAGCGATACCGCGCCGATCAAGCAGGAGCGAGAAGCACAAAAGTTCGACAAGGCCATCGCGCTGCACGACGTACTGCCTGCTGTTCGCCAGCGCATCCAGGAGGGCCTGCGTGACTCCGACCCCCGCCGGCGCATGATCGCGATGGCTTGCTACCTGATCGATGCCCTGTGCCTGCGCGTCGGAGACGAGAAGGATGCCGACGAGGCAGACACGGTGGGAGCGACAACCCTGCGCCCCGAGCACGTGACCATCCGGCCCGATGGCGTCGCCGAGTTCGACTTTCTCGGCAAGGACTCTGTACCGTGGCACAAGGAACTCGAGCTGCCCCCTCTCGTCCGCGAGACATTGGAAGAGCTGATTCGCACGGCCTGCCCATCGAGCTCGGCAGGCAATGGAGATGGCTTCCACCCCACGCGTGACTTGCCGCAGCTCTTTCCCGATATTCACAGCCGCAACATCAACACTTTTCTGTCGCGGATTCACGAGGGCCTGTCGGCCAAGGTATTCAGGACCTATCACGCCACGCAGGCAGTGACAACGAGCCTCGCGTCTTCGGGTGTCACGGCGGGTGATCCCGAGTACCGCAAATGGCAGGCTGCGGTGATGGCCAACCTGGAAGCGGCGATCCTCTGCAACCACACCAAGGCGGCGACCGGGAGCTGGGAGAAGAGCGAGCAGCGCTTCCTGGAGCGCCTGGAGAAAGCAGAAGCCCGCCTGGACAGTGCGCGGGCGCAGGTACGAGAGCGCGAGGAGGCGCTCAAGGTGCTGCAGGTGCAGGCCACGATCAAAGAGCAAGCGACCCAGACCGACGCCAGCAGGGAACAGACCAGGGCGCGATACGAACGGCGGATTGTACGGGCCAAGGGAATGGTCGTGACTGCCAAGGAGCGTGTCCAGCGAACGCGGGACGCGGTTGGCAAGATCAAAGCCCAGAGAGAGGTCTCTGCCCACAAGCGAACCTGGAACCTGAACACCAGCCTCAAGTCCTACATCGATCCCCGGGTGTACTACCGTTGGGGCCGGCGAGTGGACTATGACGTGATCGAAAAGCACTATCCCAAGGCCCTACGCCGCAAGTTTGCCTGGGTCAGGGCGGAGGAAGAACCTCCTGCCGAGTCCCCCGCACTGGCCGTCTCCCCGACACGCGGACGGCCGGTGGATGCCCTGCGACACGTTGAGGATGTTCTAGAGCGTGCTTCCTAGAGGGCCAATGTGCGGGCACCAGGATATGCCGGGTGACCCGCGGGAGGAGTGTCGGAACCTGTGAAGCTACGCGGCACTCAAGATGTCTACATCTCTGTCGACGTCGAGACGGCTGGGCCGAACCCAAGCCAGTATTCGCTGCTCTCGATCGGAGCCTGTACGATCCACGAGCCGCGCAGCACCTTCTACGTCGAACTTGTGCCTGTGAACGGAGCGATCACGCCTGCGGCCTTTGCGATCCACAGACTCGATCTAGACCGCCTGGCCCGGGAGGGGCTGCCCCCCGCCGAAGCGTTGGCACGCTTTGAGTCCTGGACTCAAGCTCAGGTCCTGCCTGGACAGGAACCCGTCTTTGTCGCCTTTAACGCCCCGTTCGACTGGATGTTTGTGTGTGACTACTACCTCCGTTTCCTGGGTCGCAACCCCTTTGGTCACGCGGCCCTGGACATCAAGGCCCTTTACATGGGCTTGGCCGGCGTCCCCTGGAGCCGTACAAGCATGCGGTTCGTCGCTCGCCGCTACCTCGGTGACCGTGAGCTGAGCCACCATGCCCTGGATGACGCCATCGATCAAGCCAGGATCTTTCAAGAGCTGCTCTCAGAGCTCTACACAACGCAAAGACGATAACTCGGGATCGGCAACGACGAAAGGAGACGGTTCATGAGCGATCGACAAGGTTCATCATCCGCAGGGGACATCACCCGGATCATCGAATCGGCAAACCGCTTGGGTGTCGAGGTGGACGAGGGCGAGGCCCTGCAGTGGCTGGCGGCAATGGCTTCCTGGGGCAAAGGGGACGATGTCGTGCTTGACCCCAAGACTGGCGTGTTCGGCCACACGGTCACTATGCTTGATTTCAGCTCAGAGGATCTGGCCTACTTTCGGCAGATTGGGCGGCTGGTCGAGTTCGAGGACGAGCCTGGGGTGGTCGAGACCGCGCTGGCCTTGTCCGGCTCGGCGGCACAAAGCAAGATCCAGACCTACCCCGGCGACTGCGACTACTTTGAGCGTGTCAACATCGTGGCCGGCTCAAAGGAAGAGGCGTGCCGCATCCTGGCCCGGCTGATACGAGACAAGGCGCTGGGCACCGAAAAGGGGCCTACCTACCAACTGATCCAGGTGCGCTTTGGATCCTTTCCGGAAAACGTGGTCAAAGACGGAGACGCGAACAGCGCCGGGTCCTCGATTCCTTGGCGGGTGGATGAAGTCAAAGCCGGGCAGATCGACGCCTTTTACCCGGATGGACGCCGTGCCGAGGTCCGTTGGGACGACGTGGCCCAGGACCCGGGCTGGTGCAAGCTTGACTGGGTGATCGCCGATCCGATCCGCGGTCGCCTGGCGAACGCCAGCAATATGCTCGATGTCACCTGGGAAGCACCCGATGGCACGATCACCCCGCTGGACGGCTACCTGGACCCCTACTTCCAGGAGGTGTACCTGCAAGCCGAGTCCATTCCCGTCTTTTCCAAGCTGGTACGCCACGTCTCGGAGGACGCGCTGGAAGACTATGTGCGCCAGTTGGAAAAAGAGGTCAGCAAGTATGTGACCGGCGAGGCAAACTATGGCAAGGCTGCCAAGCGCATGTACAACGTCTTCCGCTACACCGGCCGCTATCAGGAGGCGGCGTACCTGCGAGAGCTGTTCGACGAGCCGACGACCGTGCTCTACCAGGTATCGGCACTCGTGCGCACCCTGGATGAGGCCCTTTCCCCTGGGTCCGACATCTCGCTGGAGACCGTGCACCAGCAGGCGGACCAGTTGATCCTGAGCGTGGTTGAGGCCCTGGAAGGCGCGGTGGAGATGGAAATGGTGCAGGCCCTGCTGAACCTGCGCCGTGCCCTGGACAGCAAGGACGACAGCCAGGAAAAGTGGGAGGCCGAGGTCGAGGGATCGCGCCAGGCAGCACTCAATATCGTGAACAACTTTTTCTACGAGCGGCTCACCGCCGTACCTGGCATCAAGACCTATATCGAGCAGCTCCAAAGTCACGCCTAGTCAGGAATCGGTGTGAGGCCTGAGCATCACGTGACCGGCGGGCCTGTGGGTCGGTCGGATGGATCCCTGGAGGGCAAGGAGACTCGAGGACATGTCCACTAGATCACGCCTCTTGCTGGGTGTGGCTGTCTTCCTCCATGCAACCATGCTGGTCTCCTGGCGGACTGGGATCCTGAACCCCCTCTTTTTTGACGCCACCGTAACCCACGGGCGGCGCGGCTGGGACTTTTACGCCCTCTACCAGGCCGGGCGCAACGTGCTCACCGGGCACAGCGTCTATGAAAGCGACGGGGCGGCGATCGACATGGTCATCCCCGACGGCACGTACACACCTTTCCGCTACCTGCCCCTCCCGGCGTACACGGTGGGCGCTTTTCTGAACCTGGTCTCTCCGCTTTGGGCCTATCGCATCTGGGTGGCATTCGTCGAAGGGATCCTGCTGCTGTGCATCGCGCTCACCTGGCGCGCAGTTCGAGATGTGGACCTCTTTGCCCGGCTGGCGGCGATGTGGCTCTGCTACACCCCATTCTACCTGGAGCTGTACATGGGGCAGTTTTCCCTTGTGCAGGGGGCGATGATCTATGTCACGCTGCTGCTGGCCCTGCGGGGCAAGTTGGACCTGGGGTTCGATCTGGCCTGGGTGGGCAGCGTGCTGTGGAAGCAGAACACCGCGCTCTGGGTGCCGGTGATGGTGCGGCTCAAGAGGTGGCGGGCGCTGGCTCTCCTGGCCCTCCTGCTGGCCCTCACCGCGGGTCCCTACTTTGCCTTCTACCCTGGTTCGCTGGGCGCTTTTGCCCGCAACTTTTCAGGGGAGGCACCCTGGTTCCAGCTTGGTAACCTGGGGTTCAGGCAGTTGGTGTTCGATGTCATGTGGTCGGTGGGGGACGTGCTGGAGCTCGAGCTGGCGACTTCCCTGTACGTCGGTGCACAGGGGGCTGTCGCGGGTGGCGTTCTGCTCATCTCCCTTGCCCTGCTGCTGCTGGATCGCCAACCTGACTGGGTACTGCACCTCTCGTTGTGGGTGACGGGTTTCTTTCTCCTCTACCACCACGTGTGGGAGCACCACTACGTGATGCTGCTGCCCGTGCTGGTCGCCTTGAGCATGCGGGCAGAATCCCCCTGGCTCTGGATCATCTACGTCGTCCTGGCCCTTCCCACTCCCTTCTATCTCATTGACCCGCGAGGGCAGGTTGCCGTCCTGGACGCGATGCGCTGGACGCCGATTCGTCCGCTGTGGCAGGACATCGCCTATCACGCCTCCAAGGCGATTCCAGCGCTGGTGCTGTACGGCTTTCTGGCCTGGCAGATCGCCAGCCCTGTCCTCCGTGGATGGCGCAGCGGCTCCTTCTATCTCTGGCCCTTTACTTCCTCGACTGGAGCGTCGCCTTGATCGAGCTGCTGCGGCGGATGCTCGATCCGGCCTACCTCTATGCGCTCGATCCCGGCCCTCTGGGACCCTGGCGCGCGGTCTACTTGGCATGGGCCATCCTGCTCTTCCTGGGATGCGGGGCTGCGCTGTGGTGGCAGAGACGCGCTCGCCACACGGCGGCAGCCGTCACCGCCTGGGCGTGCGGTGCGGGGTTGGCCCTGGTGGGGATGCGACTCCTGGCTCCCCGTCTCGCCGGCCTGCGGCTGGCGAGCCAGCTCTCTGCCGAGGCGCGAACGCTGCTCCTGGACGTTTGGACGGCGCGCGTGTGGCCGATCTCGGCAACGTGGGTCGCCGTCCTGGTGCCTCTCATCTATGGGATCTCTCGCTTCCGGTTGCCGCCCCTTTTGCAGCGCCAGGTCGATGCCCTGACCGGCTCCCTGGTGCTAGAAAAAGACCTCCCTTCCGATCTCCGTCGCTGGGAGAACGTGGTGCTGGGAGGCATCCACCTGGTCGGGCTTGCCTGGCTGTGGGTTGTGGCGGGCCAGTCCCCCTGGTGGGCCGTCCCCTCGCTGCTGGCGCTGTCCGTGGTCCCCGTCGCCGCGGCGATCGCGCGCCCTCACCGCCCCAGGCTGGAGACGCTGGCCCCCCTTTTCTTGAGCTACCTGGGATCTATCGTCTACTGGTTCGTAAGCCGCTACCTGCACATCGATCTGGAAGGATACCAGGGATTCGTCCTTCCCGATCTCTGGTCTCCCTGGTTCAACATATCCGTGGTCGTTTCGGCCAGCGTGGCCTACACACTGTGGATCCAGGTCAGGTTGGCCGCCCAGGGGTGGGAGGAGGCCTTTCGGCACCGGGCACTGGTCATTGCCCCTGTCCTTCTCGTCGCCCTCTGGTTGGGGAGTGTGGTCCTCCTTCACCGCACTTTTGGTGTGACGGCCAGCGATCCCTACTGCTATGTGCAGATGGCCGTTGACCTGGCGGATTCTGGTTCGCCGCTGCACCGCTTTCCCCTTGCTGGCCTGGCCCGTGACCTGGGCCTTCCCACCTGGCCTGCCGTGCACATTGGGTACCATCCCCCATCGCTCGAGGATCTCGCTCCTACGATGTGGTCTGCTGGCTGGCCGATGCTCCTGGTCCCCGCCTACCGGCTGGGCGGGTTGAGCGCGGTCTATGCTGTGGCGCCGTTGATGAGTGCCTGCGCGCTGCTCGTAGCCTGGTGCCTGGCGAACGAGGTGCTGCGAGACCTGCCGCCTGCCGTGCGCTGGACGGTCGCCGGGCTGACCTGCTGGCTGACCGCCACTTCTCCGGAGGGCTCGGAGCGCATCCTGGTCCCTATGGCCGATGCTGCCGCACAGCTCTTTACCCTGCTCACCCTCTGGCTCCTGCTGCGCGGGCAGCGCCTGCGCCCTGTGCTCCACAGCCTGCTTGCCGGGGCGAGCTTGGGCGTGGCCTATTGGATCCGCCACCCGC
The DNA here is from genome assembly GCA_016783145.1 of Anaerolineae bacterium. Taxonomy (GTDB): domain Bacteria; phylum Chloroflexota; class Anaerolineae; order JAFGEY01; family JAFGEY01; genus BS750m-G44. The sequence continues at coordinate 70,640 of JADHXD010000003.1, read as the reverse complement.
AGCTGCCGCTCGCCCTCGCTGCGTTGGCGGCGGTATGGGCCGGGCGGCGACCATACAGGGCGCGCCTCTCCGCGCTCATCGCCTTCGGCGTGGCCGCGTTCGCCGTCGCTGTGCCTGACCTGGCCTATCACCGGCAGGTCTTTGGCAGTTGGCTGCACACCGAATCTACAGAGTGGTTCCTGCTTTCGCCCGGGAACATGGGCCGCTCCTTTTTCGCCGTCCTTCAGCAGGGGATCTTGAGGCGCGAGGAGGTTGGGTTCATGACCCCATTCGCCGTGTACGGCGCATGGCTGCTCTGGCGAGAGAAGCGTCGCCCGGCCCTGGTGCTGGCATCTGGATTCGGGGCAGTCTTGCTCTTTCACCTCTGCTACGCGGCCCTTCGTCCCCGCGATCTGATCGCCATTCTGCCCGTGCTCTACCTGTGTGCGGCATATGGGTTCGTCGTCGCCTGGCGACACGGTCAGGGGCGGCGCACCGTGTCCTCGGCCCTGTGGCTCACGTGCTGCCTGGTGCTTCTCTTTGCACGATCCTACCGGACCCTGGCCCTGCCCTGGCGAGATGACGTGACCACCTTTGGGCACATCAGCGCGAGCCAATACCGGAGCTTTGCGGCCCTCAGCGACCTCCTGCCGGATGGTGCGGTGGTCGGCAGCATGCTCAACGGCGGCGCGATCGAGTTGCACTCCGGGCGCGGGGCCGTCCACCCTGCGCCGTGGACAGAGGACGAGCTGCGGCTGTGGGTCGATGGGCTGCTGGCCCGTGGGACCCCTTTCTACGTGTTGGACGATGGGGAGGAGATGCGACCCGTGCTCGCGCGCCTGGAACGTGACTATGCGCTTGAGCTGATCCAGACGCTCGATCTGCCATACTTTGCGTTGGGGGGAGGAAACCTTCCGCTGCCTGCGAGGCTGTATCGGGTCGAACCGATTCACTGAGGAGAAGGATTGTAGGGGGTGGGGTTCACCGGATTCGTCGCTGCCACTCGTCCTTCAACTCCAGATCGCTCAGATCCTCTGGCGAATTCAAAAAGTCGAGCAGCAGGCGGTTGAATTGACTGCTTCGGTCGAGCATAGGAAAATGCCGGGCCTCGGGCATCGACAAAAGGCGCACCATCTCTCCCGCCCCATTGAGCGCGCTGGCGTCTGCAGGGAGGACGACGTTGTCGTTCTGGCCATACAGCATCAGCAGGGGCACGCTGAGAGCGTTCAGTATAGGACGCATATCCATCCCCATAACGGATTTGACGCTTTGCTGAATGGCGTCGGGCGCGGTCCGGCTGGCTTCCTTTTCCACATCGGCATAGCCAGCAATAGGAGAGCGACCCAACACGCGGTCAAAGAGAGAACCCCCACCAGACAGGAACCGCTGGTTGATCGATTCTCCAGTCAATGGCAGGCTGACGGCCATGACCCGATCGATGTACTCGGGATGTTCCCTGGCAAAGGACACCGCCACTGCAGCACCGAGTGCGTGACCCACCAGTGGGACTGGGCCAAAGATGCCGAGCTCATCGATAAACCGGTGCAGCAAACGAACATAGTCGGCCACATCGTACCGGGGCCTTGACTTGTCCGAGTCGCCAAACCCCCAGAGATCGAAGGCGTAGACGCGGCGGTCTTCGGACAGCGCGTCCATTGTCGGCACCCAATACCTCCACGAGCCCAGCCAGCCGTGGATGAATATCAGCGGACGGCCTCGCCCAAAGTATTCATAGTGTACGACGCCATTGTCCAGGACCAGGGCGCTCATACCACAACCTCAGCACAGTTCAGGACGGTAGAAATCGTTCACTCCCTTTCAGGCAAGAGGTCTAGGATGTCTTTCACTCGTTGGATGAGTTCGTCGGGCGCAAAGGGCTTGAGGATGTATTCGTACGCACCTACATCCAGGCCTGTCTGGATCTCGGACTCTTGACCTTTGGCCGACAGCATGATCACAGGGATGTGCTTGGTCTTCTCGTTCGCCTTCAACCTTGCACACGCTTCATACCCTGTCATCCTTGGCATGCGGACGTCCATCATAATCAGGTCTGGCTTGGTCTGCAGCGTCTTTTCAACCGCTTCTATCCCGTCGATGGCAGAGACCACTTCAAAGCCAGCAAAGGTTAGGCTGAAAACGATCAGTTCTCGAATGTCTTTCTCGTCCTCGGCAATCAGTATTTTAGCCATTTCACCACCTATCATCCGATCTGCGTACAAGCCCACCTGCGATCCCTAGCGTTCAGTTGCTAGAGGAAGCGCAAAGCTGAATGTGCTTCCCCGTCCCAGTTCGCTCTCGAGCCACAACCTTCCGCCGTGCAGCTCTATCAGCGATTTCACAATGGACAGACCCAACCCCGTGCCCGACTCTTTCTTGACGAGATCGTGATCGACTCGGTAGAACCGCTCGAATACCTTCCTCTGATCTTCCTTGGCAATCCCAATGCCGGTGTCTGCGATCTGGACCAGTACGGTATTCCCCAGTGGACGAACGGACACCTGGATCGAACCACCGGGAGGCGTGTACCGGTAAGCGTTGCTCAACAGGTTGACGAGGACCTGGATGATGCGATTCCGGTCGGCACGCACGATCGGGAGCGGCGTCGTCACGTCGACGTTGAGCGTCAGGCCCCGTTCCTCTACCGCTTCGGCGACGCTCTCGCAGACCTCAGGCACGATCTCTGCCAGTTGCAGCGGAACGAGCTCTAGCTCGACGCTTCCGGCCTCGATACGCGTGATATCGAGCAGGTCGCTGATGAGCTGGGACAGTCGATTGACATTGGACTTGACGACGCTCAGAAAGTGCTGTTGGCCCTCGGTCAGTGTTCCCATCGCCCCTTGCAGCATCAGATCCGTATACCCTCTGATCGAGGTCATGGGCATGCGCAGTTCGTGCGCGACGATCGAGATGATATCGTTCTTCGCGCGCTCGATCTCTTGCTCGTGCGTCACGTCGCGAAGGACGATCACCGTGCCCGTGGACTGCTGCCCCTCATCGACCATCCTCATAAGAGACGCCTGGATGACCTGCTTTTCCCGGGCCAATTTCACGGATACGGGAACGAATGCCTCCTGTTCGTGGTCCTCAAGCTGCTCTGTGACCTCGATCATGGCTTGTTGCACGGCTTCCTGTGCCTGCCCTGAAAAACCGCGGAACACCTCAGAGATCGGGCATCCGACCAGATCTCGGTTTGTGCCGCGAACCACGCGCCGTACGGCATCGTTGACCAGGGTGATTGTGCCGCTCTCGTCGGTGACGACCACGCCGTCGGCAATGGACGCCAAGATGGCCATGCTCTGAGAAGCAATACTGCGCTGCTCGCGCAACATCTGCCCCAATCTTGCGGCCTGCTCCCTGATCAACCTGTACAGCTCGGTGTTCGTGACGGCGACGGTGATGTGGTTTGCCGCTGCGGTCGCCAGTTGGATGTGGTCCTCGCAAAAGTAGTTCGGTTCGGGGTGAAAAAGCAGCATCACCCCCAGGACGTCGCCTTCGGCGCTCAGCGGTATCGCCAATGCCGACTGGCTCTGTCCTCTCTGCTTGGGATCGGTGTCCCATCTCGAGTCTTGATCGAGACCGTTGATGATCACGCACTCGTTGTGTTCCAGCACCCATCCAGCCAGCCCGAGGCCGCGCCTGTAGCGCGTCTGCTTGCCGCCCTCCGGTAGCGCGATAGGGCGTCCCAGCGCCGCCCGGTAGATCAAGCGTCCCGAACTTGCATCGAGCAGCATGATCGACGCTTGCTGGACTCCCAGCGCTTGGCTGACTCGGGCCAGCGTCCGGTTTAGAACGCGTTCCAGCTCCAGGGTGGACGTCATCTCCTGGGTCACCTGGTAGAGAAAGCTGGCTCGATCGCGCTCGGCGCGTATCTCTCGCGTTTGCGCTTCGGCCTGCTGCTCTGACTCTTGCACCGCCTCTTCTAGCTTGGCATAGCGCAACGCATAACCGAGCGCGCTGGCAACCTGTCCGGCAATGGAGGTGATCAGGTCCTCATCCTCCCTGGAAAAGGCGTTGGGCTGTCCGCGTGTCAGATCAACCACGCCGAGGATCTGATCGCCGACCGCGAGCGGAACCACCAGCTCCGAGCGCGCCTGCGCAGAAACAGCGCCAGCCGCTTCAGGATCCTTTGTGACGTCGGGAATGCTGCGCAGGACACCGGTCTGGGCGACCTGCCCGCAAACGCTCTCTCCAACAGAGATCGTCTCACTGCTGAACGGTCCTGCATTCCACAAAGCCACCGATCGGAGGACTTGGGCCTCCTGATCGAGCAGGTACAGGTTGAAGGACGTCAGGTCCAGATGGCACTGGAAAACGGCCGTCAATTCTTCCAGCACGCGCTGGAGACAGGTGAGATGAGGCAGCACGCGCTGCCAGATCTCACGCGAGATCGTCGTCTCTTGTGCGTCGCCTCGCAGGACCGTCTCTGTGGTCACCGTGCGTCCCTCTCTAGAGCCTTCCCGTCGGTAGCGGCATCGACGGGAAGTACCAGGCGAAAGGTGCTCCCTTTGCCCACCTCGCTCTCAACCTGGATCTCGCCGTGATGGCGCTGCATGATCTCGCGACAGATAGCGAGTCCCAGGCCGGTGCCGCTCTCTTGGGTCAGGACGGCGTCATTCGTCCGAAAGAAGCGCGTGAACAGACGCCGCTGGTCCGTCGCCGAGATGCCAATGCCCGCATCTCGGACTTGGATCATCAGGCGTCCATTCTCGTGTTGGCCGGTGATGGCGATCTGGGCACCATCAGGAGAATACTTGTGAGCATTGCTCATCAAGTTGGTCACCACCTGGGGGGCGGTGTATCCATACCAGGCACGAGGCTGCAGCGTCTCCACCTGTCCATCGATGAGCAGCACGCTGCCGCACACAGCGGGTGTCAGGTCCACGACTTTGCGGATCAAGAGATCAAGGACCTGATCCAAGTCGAACGTGGAATTCAGCTCGCGGCCTATGCGTTCCAGGGCGACCAGCTCAACGATACGTGCCCCGTTCGTCTGCTCGACGGTCTTAAAGGCCGTATGGTTCTCCTTTTGGCTTGTCTCTATCCCAGGCATCACGGTCTGCTCAATTCATCGTGCGTTCGGACTCATTCTCGTCAAAGCTGACTTTGGCGATCCCGGTCAACAGCTTTTCTATGGAGAAAGGCTTGGTCAGGAAATCCTCTGCGCCCATGGCCAGCACCTTGAGCCGTTCCTGAACCGGGTCGGCAGCGTGGGCCGACATTACCAAGATGGGGATCCCGCGCGTCTTGGGATCCTTCTTGAGTCGCGTCAGTGCCTCGTATCCGTCCATACCGGGCATCTGCAGATCCAGGAGGATCAGCCCGGGACGTTCGCGACGGGCTAACAGAAGGGTCTCATATCCGTCCACGGCGTGCATCGGCTCATACCCGTGCTTTCTCAGCAGCCCGACCAGCAGCTCTGCGGTGTCTGGGATGTCCTCCGCGACCAAGATCCTGCCTCTGCGCTCGAGCACGCGAGAGATGCTGTCCACCAGACGCTGTTCGCCGATCGGCTTGACAATGTAATCTACTGCTCCCAGCCGGTAGCCGCTGCCCTCATCTTGAACGACGGAAAGGATGATGACCGGAATGTGCGAGGTATCCGAGCGAGCCTTGAGTTCCTGCAACACGTCAAAACCATGCCGGTCTGGCAGCAAGATATCTAGGGTGATCAGGTCAGGCTGATCTCTGATCGCCCTGACGATCGCCTCCCCCCCGGTCGAAGCCGTGATCACGTTATAGCCCTGCATGGTCAGGCCGTGGCGCAGCATAGCCAGGATATCCCGCTCGTCATCTACCACCAATATCTTTTTCGCTCCGGCGGGCAGTTCTGCCACAAGGGACGACGGCAATTCCTGTGTCACCGAAGGGAGGACGACGGTGAACGTGCTGCCGACTTCCAGCTCGCTCTTGACCCAGACGCGCCCGCCGTGCAGCTCGATCAGCTCCTTGGTGATCGAAAGCCCCAGTCCTGCCCCTCCTCGGCCGTCCATATTGGCGGTATCTGCTTGGTAAAAGCGCTCAAAGATACGGCCAAGGTCCTCAGCCGAAATGCCGATCCCGCTGTCGGCAACATCCAACCGCGCTGCTCCTCCGATCGGCGCAAGCGACACGCGGATCCATCCACTGTCCGTGAACTTGTAGGCATTGTTGATCAGGTTGGTCACGATCTGGGTCACGCGGGTCCGGTCTCCCATGATCTCGTCGACGTGATTGGGCAGTGCCAGTTCCAGCTTGATGCCTTTGGCCTGGATCTGCCCGCGCAGAGATTCGACCACCTCTTGAACGACCTCGACGAGGTCAAGGGGCTGGATCCTGAGCCTAATACGTCCCATCTCGATGCGCGATATATCCAGCAGATCGCTGATCAGCGCGGTCAGCCGGTCGATGTTGTTCTTGATGATGTCCAGGAACCGTTTCTGGCTTTCGTTCGTTGGCCCGACAGCTCCGGCGTAGATCAGGTCGGTATAGCCCTTGATGGACGTCAGCGGAGTGCGCAGCTCGTGAGAGACGGTAGATACCCACTCGCTCTTGGCACGGTCGGCCTCCACTTCTCGCGTGATGTCACGCAGGGCGGTGACGACGCCCAGCAGCTCCTGGGTGTCAGTGACAACCGGCGCCATGTGAGCGCTCACGATTTTCCTGTCGATCTCGAGCGTCGTCTCAATGACCTCACCCATCGAACCAAGTGGAGACGAGCTGATGGTTTCCAGTGCGTTCAGCGCGATTCGTCGCCCGCTCTCCTCGAACACGTCGAACAACTGCCAGACATCCTGGCCCAGGACCTTCTCTTCCGTGGTGTCCAGTATCTCTTCAGCCGCTGCATTAAAGACGATCACCCTGTGCTGCGTGTCGTTCACGATCACCCCATCGGCGATCGACTGTAGGATAGCCTGGCTCTTGGACCTCTCCTCCTGCTCGCGGCGAAGTAACTGCCCCAACCGTTCGGCGGAGCTCCGTACATAGGTGTAGAGCTGCGCGTTGCTGATCGCTTGCGCGACTTGCTGCGCTGCAGCGGCGACCAGCCTGAGCTGAGACTCGTCAAAGACGCCTGGCCTGTCGTCCAAGATCAGGAGCACGCCGTGGATGTCATCTCCCACGATCAGTGGCGCAGCGATCAAGGACCGGACTGCAGGCGCGCCGTTCGCACTGGGCAGCCACCGTTTGTCCGTGGATGCGTCGTCGATCAGCGCAGGCTCCCGGCTTCGGAGCACCCACCCGGCTGCATCGGACTCGGGCTTTAGTGGCACACGTTTTTCGTCCAGGGGCAGCGGGCCGTGCTCGTCCAGTCGGGCACCGTACACCAGGTCATCCGTCTCGCGGTCCAGCAAGACGATCGAGCCCTGCTGGGCGCCCACAGCTTGGGTGACCAACTGCAGGGTCTTTTCCAGGACATAGTTCAGATCCAGGCTGATGCTCAACTCACGGCCCAGCGCATGGAGCGTCCCCATTCGCTCCTTCTCTCTGGCTACCTCCTGGGTGCGTGCGGCGACACGCTCCTCCAGGCTGCGATTCAAGGAGCGGATTTCCTCGTACAGGCCCGCATTCTGGATGGCGATGGCCGCCTGGCTGACCACCGACTCGACCAGGTCTACTTCAGTCGAGTCAAACGCCCTGGACTCGCTGCCCCGACCCAGCGTCAGTACCCCGATCGGGATCTCCTGGACAGCCAGCGGCGCAAGCAGCAGTGTATGGGCCCGTAGTCTGGCCATCAATTCCTCGTCGCCCGGACGCGTGGTCTCGCCTCGGCAAAGCACCTGAGATCTCCCGGAGCGAAGGATGGCGCCAAGCGAGCACTCTTTATCTTGCTCTGTCACCCTGATGTGCGGCAAGTTGGTTTCGTCGTACGCAGCCACGATATGCAGTGTACCCACGTCACTCAACCAGAGCGCACAGTGGTGTGCCTGGAGCGCCGCTCCCAGCTTCTGCACAAGACCGGTAAAGACGTCCTCGACGTTGTTGAGCGCCGTCGCCAGTGTCTGGGAGATGTCATAGATCGATCGTAGCTGAACCAGCGTTCTATCTGCCTCTTTGGTCGCCTGGATCAGGCTGGCATTGAGGCGTTCTGCTTCCTGCAAGCGCTCGGTCAGTACCTGCTCCATTGCCCCCGTGTGGATCTCAGAGAGGGCGACAACCGTCTGGTCCATGCCAGAGAGCACGCTGCGCCAAAAGCCGGCAGACTGCTCTGTGTCGTCGTGCGGCGCCAGCGTCTCAAGGGCCGTCCTCAGGGGAAACACAACCTGGAGCATGTCGGCCAAAGACGCGTTCCATGTCTGCCTGCATCGCTGCACCCATCCGGTCAGATCCAGGGCGAGCGCTGTGCCCTGGTCTGTGACTGCGCTAGCGACGGCCCGGTAGAGCGGCATAAGCTCTTCTCGCAGTCGATCGTCGTCCTCTACCAGGCGAGCGATCGCCCCGCCTTGGCCGCGCAGGGCAGCCAGCCAGTGCTCCAGGATATTCTCTTGGTTCTCTTCTAACCAGACCAGCACGTAGACTCCCTGCCGCGAGTCAGTTCTCGCGCCTATGCCAACGTCAATTCGACGAGACCACGCCTTCCTGGCTTTCACCAACCAGTACCTCCTGGATCTCTGCAATCAGCGCTCCGACATCCAGTGGTTTGGTGAGAAATTGCATCGCTCCCATATCCAAGACCCGGCGCCGCTTGCCCTCTGCGTCTGTAACGCTTCCGGTGACCACGATCACCGGCGTGTTGCGAGTTTCGGGCGTGTTCTTTAGCCTGCTCAGCACCTCAAAGCCATCCATGCCCGGCAGCTTGATGTCCAGCAAAATCAGCCCGGGACGCTCGACCCTGGCCGCACTCACGGCTTGCCGTCCATCGTATCGAAGGACTACCTCAAAGCCGTGCCTCTCGAGCGCTTCCCGAAACAGGTGCGCCAGCGACTGGTCGTCCTCGACAATGAGCACTTTGGCTTTCTCGCTCAGGATCTCCTCAATGGTAGCCAGCAGGCGCCCAGCCTCAATGGGTTTGGTCAGGTACGCCTCGGCGTCCAGCCTCTGCCCATCCTTGTCTCGCCTCCGCACGGAGATGATCACCACTGGAATAGCGGACAGGGATTGGGTTTTCCGGATCTGCTGCAGCACCTGCAGACCATCCATATCTGGGAGGCGCAGGTCCAATGTGATCAGGTCTGTGGGATGCCCGCTGTTCGTCAGGTAGTCCAAAGCATCTCGCCCCGATCGCACCACGTGCACGCGGTATCCCCCCTGGCTTCTGAGCTGGTGAGCGATCCAGTTCGCTTCATCGTTTTGGTCCTCGACGACCAGGATGTGCTTATCTTGCACTCGGTAGCTGACCGTCCTGAACTCTGGGCGAGGCTTTGCCCTGAGGCCCTGCTCTGCCAGGGGGATGCTAAAGCTGAAGGTACTGCCCTCGCCCAGCCTGCTCTTGAGCCAGACCTCACCGCCATGCAGTTCGACCATCGCCTTGACGATGGAGAGCCCCAGCCCCGACCCGCTGTGTGTCTGTACCGTGGTGTTGTCAGCGCGAAAGAACCGGCCGAACAGCTTTTCCTGATCGACCCTGGAAATACCAATGCCGCTGTCGGTGATGTGAAAGTGTAGATCCTGCTTGACTACTTGAGCGCTGATCCTGACCTGGCCCCCGGTGGGCGTATACTTGACCGCGTTTTCCACCAGGTTGGTTAGGATCTGCGTCAGGCGGGTCGGGTCGGCGCGAACGGAAGGCAAAGGCTCCTCGATCAAGCTCCTCACGTCGAGCCCTTGCTCTGCTGCTCGAGGTGCCCGGTCGGTCAGAACGCTGTCCACGATGTACACAGGGTCCACGGGCTCCAGCATCAGGTTGAGCCTCCCGGAATCGATGCTGGAGAGGTCAAGTAATTCGTTGACCAGCGTTGTCAGTCGATCGGCGTTGTTCTTGACGATCTGCAGGAAACGTCTCTGCTCCGCGCTGACTGGCCCGACCATCCCGCCATAGAGCAGGTCGATATAACCCTTGATCGACGTCATCGGAGTACGCAGCTCGTGCGACACGCTGGAGACGAATTCACTCTTGACCCGATCTACCTCCACATCCTTGGTGATGTCGCGGAAGACCGAGGCCGTTCCCCCAAACTCTCCCTCGCGGATGAGCGGGGCAACGCGCATGCTGATCACCCGGTCCTCCAGCTCGAGCCGGTCATCGTACAGGTCCTCTTGTCCGGGCTGGATCCGTCCTCCTCCCCACCGCTCTGCCAGTTCGGGCCAGGATGTGCCGGCCAGGTTCAAGATCCCGGACATCTCTTGCACGGAACGTCCGATCACCTCAGTGCGAGGCCTCTGCAGGATGTGTTCGGCAGCAACGTTAAATAAGGTGATCTCCCCGACGGCGTCCGTCACCATCACCCCATCTGCCACACCTTCCAGGATGGCGTGACTCTTGCTGGCTTCCAGTTGCTGCGTGCGCAGCATGTTGCCCAGTCGGTCCGCAGATTCACGCAACAACCTGAACATATCGGCGTTGCTGACCGTGATCGCGATCTGTGACGCGATGGCCCCGATCATACGCTGATGGTCTGCCGTAAAGTGGTCAGGCAGGGCGTGGTAGAGCAGGATAGCCCCCGTGGCCTCCTCCCCCAAGAGCAGGGGGGCGGCGAGCACAGAGCTGTGCCATCGATGCTGGTTTTGGACGATCTGCCAGCGCGCGCGGTTTCTCAAGTTGCCGATGCGAACCGAGTCCTGCTGAGAGGCCAGCCATCCGATCATCCCTCGATCTCGCTCACAGCCTACCTTGTCGCCCACCCGTGGCGAGGGGAATGCACTTCCATCCGGAGATGGAGCCGTCGTCCCCACCGAAGCCCTGTACGTCCAGTTCGTCGTTCCCACGTCTTGGACCAGGATGTATCCCTGCTGGATGTCCAGTGCCTGACTGATCAGGACCAGGGTCTGACTCAGCACTCGCTCCAACTGCAGGCTGCTCGACAGTTGGCGTGTGATCTGGTAGAGGTGATCCAGACGGTCTCGCTCTACCCTCAATTCCTGGTTTGCCCGCGCGAGGGCTTCGGTTCGTTCCGCGACCACTTGCTCCAGGGTCTCGGACATTCGGGTCACCTGGGCAAATAGCTGTGCGTTTCGGATGTGGGCCGAAGCCTGGCTGGCGATCGTCATCAGCAGATCGAGATCCCCCTGATCGTAGTCGTTCTCCTGCTCAAGACTCTGCACCGCGATCACGCCCAGTACGCGGTCATCTGCCAGGATGGGGACTCCCAGCCAGGAAAGCGCGGGCTCGCCGATCTCCTCCACACCCTCCTTTTCCAGCCATTCCTGAACCTGGCTCGGGAGCCAGAGGTGCTTCTTTGTCTGGATGATACGTTCTGTCAGCCCCATCCGGCCCTGCCTGGGAAGCCATTCCTCTGAAAGGGACTCGTGGTTGGGACCGGCCTGCTGTACCCCGTGTTCGTAGGCAAGCGGAAAACTGATGACCTCTTGTTCAGGATCCCAAAGCGCGATGTAAAAGTTCTGCGCATCCATCACCCGTGCGACTTGCCGGTAGATCAGATCCAGCAAATCTGCCAGCTCTAGAGAGGAGCTGAGAGACTGCCCCATCTGGTTCAAGATGCTCAGTTCCGTAATCTGGCGCTTGCGTTCCTCAAAGAAGCGCGCGTTCTCGATGGCAATCGAAGCCTGTCCGGCCAGCGTATTGAGTAGCTCCAGCTCGCGCTCAGTGAATGGGTCTGCAGCGGCTGTCCGGACCGCGCTCAACGTGCCCACCGGGTAACCTTTGATCAACAACGGGGCGATGATGAGCGAACGCGCATCTGGCCCTGTCAGGTGCTCCACCGGCGCACCGCGCATGCGCTCATCCTCGTATACGTGAGCCGATAGGGTGGGGATCTTTTCCCGGAGCACCCAGCTATGCAGTCCCCGGGTAGCTTGCTCATAGGCTATCGCAGCCGGGAAGCGAGCACTATATCCCCTCTGCACCAGGTGGGTGACCTGGCGGGACTCCTCATCGACAAGCAGGATCTGACTTCTCGCAGCACTCGTCAGGCGTGCGGTCTCGTCGACAGCGATCTGGAGCGTATCCTCGATGTCCAGTCTTGAGGTGATCGCCTGGCCCACCTCATAGAGCGAGGAAAGATCGGCAATGTGGTCTACCGTCTGCTGATGGAGCTGAGCGTTCTGCAGGGCGATCACCGCAAAAGGTGCGATCGATTCCAACAGCTCTCGGTCTTGATCTGTGAACGCGCGCTTGTCCGTTGGGTTGGCGACCTCGATCACCCCAATAACGTTGTCGTCAGGGTTCTTGAGGGGCACGCAAAGCAAAGAGCGCGTCGCCGGGCCGACTGCCAACGAGTACCGCCTGTCTTTCTTGACGTCGGGGATCAGGACGCTCGAACCGGTCAGGGCTGCCCAGTCAGCGGTGCCCTGACCGAGTTCCTGAGAGAGGCTCGTTTCCCGATCGCGAGCGAGGCCAAAAGACAGGCGAGGTGCAAGCTTTCCCTCCTCCATCAACAGCAGCACCCCGGACTCGGCGTTCGATATCGCCTGTACCTCGTCCACGATCCGGGCCAGTGCCGTGTCAATATCTGGGCCGGAGAGGATCATTTCCCCGAGGACAGTCAGCGTCGCCAACTGCTTCGTTCGGGTCGCAGCCTGTTTGTGCAGGCGGTTGTTCTGGATGGCGGCGGATGCCTGATTGGCCAGCGCTGAGAGCCAGGCCTGATCGGTTTGGTCAAAGACACTGGCCTGAGAAGTAGCAGCCAGCAGCATCCCGATCCCCTTCTGCCGTTCTACAACCGGAACGAGGAGCAAGGATCGAATCGGGAGTTTCCCCGCGAGCAGGTTGCTGAATCTTGGATCGGCGCTGGTGTCCGAGAGGACGAGGGGACGTCCCCCGATGACGACGAGCGCGATCAGCTCTTTCAGTTGGGATTCGCTGAACAGCCGCGTATCCCCCACCGAAAAGCCGTGTGCGATAGTGGGCACCCATCCTTCGCTCTCTTCATCCCAAGTGAACAGGGCGCCATAGTCACTGTTCAGCAACCGCACGCTGGCAGCAACGATCTGTTCCAGGGAGCGTTCGAGATCGAGGTCTGAGGTGATGACCTGTCCGACGCTGGTATACAGCTCCAGATCATCTCTACCCCGCTGCAGGTCGTTCCGCAGCCGATAGTTCTCCATCGAGATCGCAGCCTGGTGAGCGAACACCTGCAGGACCTCGACCAGAGACCGATCGGAGACTCGTCCGCTCGGTGGCTGGTCTACGGCGATGAACCCAGTGATCCTCTGAGTCGAACCGTACATCGGCACGATCAAGAGCCCTTCGCCCTGCCCGGAATCGGCCGCTGGCACGAACAGCCCGGTGCGCAGTGCATCCATCCACGTGGGCAGATCATAAGAGGGCACAAAGTAAGACTGGCTGATGCGATAGCGGTCCTGGATGACGTCCAGAACGGCAGACAGCGGGCACTGTACGGACTGGATCTGCTCCCAGGCAGAGGGGGCAACGCCGACAGCAGCCACGTTGTGCAGGACCGGAGGTTCTCTCTCGGTCAGGCTGATCACCGTTCTGCCAACCCCCACGCCCTTGCTGATGGCCTGAGCTGTGAGCGCCATGATCTCGGGCAAGGACTCGCCCGCGCGAAAGGCGTTCCCAATGTCCACCAGGTGGGCGAGTTGCTCTACCGGTCTGGGGCGCAGACCCAGGCGCAGCACTCGAGTGCCTGCGCGCCGCTGGGATGCCGCGCGCGTGCCCATCAAGTGAGCCCACGCAGGCAGGAGCAAAGCCACGATGACCAGTCCCGCGATCATTCCTGATGGTCTGCCCAGCCGCCAGCTCTGCCAGACGTGGGGGATGATCGTCAAGGCCCCGATCCCTGCCGTGACCATGCTGTCACGCCAGCCGAGGGATAGGGCAGCCAGGGTAACGGGTACCAGATACGCCAGGGCGGCAGCAAAAGCCCACTGCCACGAGCTGTCGCGTTGCCAGGCTGCGAGATAGAGGCCGGTTGCGGCCGCAAGCAGGCTGGCGATGGCGATGGCCCATACCCAGGTCGTGTGAGATCTGCGGCTTGACTTGTCGGAAGGACTGCGTGGTTCGTTCACTCGAGCTGCCTCTTGGATCGAGGTCGGATTACCCGTCGATCACTTTGCGCCGCTCTGCGGCTGCGACCTCGGTGATCTCGCGGATGTCGGCAAAGTGAGCCGTCTTTGCGTTCACAACGCCGATGGCCAGCGACATCAACGGCACTTGCCTCTGGCCTCCTGCTCTATTATCCAGCAGGATGTATCCGCGTTCTCGGTCGCGGAAGGAGTAAAAAGTACCCACTTCGTTCTTGAACCGTTTGGTGATGTATTCCTCGATCGCCCCAGCGTGCTCCTGATCCGAGATCACGATAAAGTCTGCACCCCCCACATGGCCGACAAAGTCACTGTTTGTTCCATGCTCATCCACACCGTCTGTCAAGACCATCGTCGCAAAGCGAAAGACATCGTCTCCGGCAACAAAGCCGTAGGCCTCGTTGAAGCCATTGATGTGGTTGATGCCGATGTAGAGGACGACCCAGGCCTTACGCCGCATAAGCAGCCGTAGCTGCTCTTCGATGAGTTTGCCGCTGGGCAGACCGGTGGTCGGACTGGTCAGGTTTTCCCACTGTGCGCGGCTGATGGCGTTCTGAATGCGCAGTTTCAACTCTTCGATGTCAAACGGCTTGGTGATATAGTCATCTGCCCCAAGCTGCAAGCCCGCGATCTTGTCGCTGCGTTCGTCGCGCTGTGTCAAAAAGAGGATGGGTATGTGACTGGTACGCAGATTCCCACGCAGTTGGCGACAGACCTGGTACCCATCGATGTCTGGAAGCTGAATGTCCAGTACGATCACGTTGGGCAAACTGCGGCGACACATCTCTAGCGCATCCTTGCCTTTCGGAGCTACGCTTACCTCGTACCCCTGTGAGTCAAAGTAGATGCGCAACAAGTTAGAGATGTCGAAATCGTCCTCTACAACGAGTATTCTCCCCTTACTCATGATGGTCTCCTCCGATCATCTGGGAAGGCATAGCGAGCAGGCCAAAACCAATCTCAGCACTGAAGGTGCCAGGCACTTGCCAGATGATGATGATCATCTTTCCCTGTCGATTACCCAAGTGCCTGGCACCTCAACTAGAGGCGTGCAGCGGTGAAAAAGAGTCGAGAAAGGTAGCCCATATCTGTGTTCCGACCGAGACCCACACATCTCGATCAAGGCAGGCTAGGCCCGGTCAAGGCGATACAATGGCTTGTGCAGGTTGCCATCTCTTAACACGTGGTGATCGCTCTGCTGATAGGTCACATTCTTGTCAATCACCGCTCGCTGGTCAGAGCGCAACAGCACGGTGTCGGACTCGACGATCCGCGCGGGGTAGAAGACCAGCCCCGCACCAATGCGACAGTTGTGTCCCACACAGCCACCGACTACGGTTGACCCCGTGGGCTGAAGCTTGTCACCTCGCAAGGTGCGAACAGGCTTGGGGATCAGGTTGAAATCCGTGAAGGTTGTTCCTGACCCGATGAACGTTCCCCTCCCGATCACACACATCTGCAGGCAAGCATTCTGTGCCACAATACACCGTTCCATAAGCGTGCTCATCATGATCGCGGCTCGGAAGGGCAGATAGCAGTTGTCGCTGACCACGCTCAGCATGACATGGGCGCCCTGCATCAAGTTGACATTGTTGCCGATGATGCTGTTCTGGATGACCACGCCTGGACCTATGTAGCAGTTGTCGCCGATGAACGTCGGTCCGAGTATCTGTGCAGTAGGCATGATCTTGGTGTTCTTGCCCACGACCACCAGCTTGGATGTGGAAAGCGCCTGCTTGCGCTCCCACATTCCCTGCAGCAGCAGCCGCAGGCGCGCTGTGACCCGTTTCGCATCGGCTTCCATGCGGGCACCATCAGCGAAAATGCCAAAGGGCGTGTTGGCCAGGAAGACGTGAAACCAGTGTTCGATGGAGAGAAAGGCACGCAGCGGGACAGAGTAGACCATCTCTCCCATTTCGTGAGCCATGTAGGTGGGTATGTGGTAGTACCCAATCTCGCAGGCCTGGGTGTCTATGACCAGGGGCTCAGGATCATCTCGAACACCTCGGGGAAAGTACCACAGGTTTCCGACGTAAACGTCGCCTTTGAGGCGGATGTCGTCTTGGAGGTAGAGCGCGTGCTTGGTGATCGCCAGGTCATCGTGGGAAAACGCGACCTGGCAGGCCCTGTCGCGCTTTCGGGCCTCGCCGATGAAGGAATCGATAAACGGTTGGTCAAAGAACAGATTGTCCTGATAGACTACCATTTCCGACTCATCTGCACGAGGGATTTGGTCAAATCGCTCGCACTCGATGACCGAGTCACAGCAATCCACCAGCATATCTCTCTGGTGCACCTTGAGAGGCTTGTTCATGATCCGCAGTTCTCGTGCCGGCTCATTGAACGGGTAGATATGTCGATTGTCCAGGATGACAACCCGTTTCATCTCTTCGTTCCAGTCAGAACGTGTTTACCCCCCCTCAGATCCCATCGCGCAGACCCTCGGTAGGTCCCTGGCCGAGAGGGCGTTTGTCGATGACAAAGGTACAAGCCGAGTCTCCGGTGGCAATACAGGCGACCTCTTGAATGTCAAAGCCCTTTCCGTTGCTGATCCAGGTCAACATCTCTTGCAGCAAGCCCGTAGCCGCATAGCAGCACGGTCTGTCCGAACGCCGACTCCAGCATACCGGACAGCGGTCGATCGAGTAAACAAAGTGACCGACCTTTTCTTCCACACGGACACGCTGGTCCGTGAAGTTGTTAAAGGTATCTCCCATGGCGTTCAACCCAACCCGGAGCTTCATGCTCAGGGGGAGCAGCCGGAAGGCCAGGTCAGCCAGGCCGAGCAGAGAGCCGAAATCCCTCAACCCATACTTGAAACCCGCCCGCCCGGCCCGGATTGCCAGGCTGCGCCCGCTGCGTGGGCCATACACGTCTTCAAGGGCCTGCATGATCTTGCTCAGTTCCCCAAAGTCGAACTGAAGCTCCAGGTTGTTGATCGGGTAGTTGTTCACGCGGTGGCGAAGCTTGGCCAGGTTGAGCACGGCATTGACGCCGTTTGTGCCCAGCACATCCTCCAAGGCCAGGAGCAGCATCCGCCCCATCTTGTTGGGCCAGTGGTAGCCCGTCCCGTTGTCGTGGCCCGCCGTCCATTCTCTGTGGCTTTCAGTCACATCTGCGCTCCCGCGAGAGCGTATGCTCTGACCTAATGTTCGATTATCCATCTTGATCCATCAAAAAGTCAAGCAGGGCCTTGCGAAACAGCTCGGGCTCGTCGAGCATAGGAAAGTGGCGCGAACCTGGCATCATCTGGATGCGGGCGTGAGGCACTCCTGTGGCGAGGTCTCTGGATTGGTTGGGATGGACGATGTTGTCGTGCTCGCCAAAGATGCCCAGCGTGGGCACGCTGATCTGTTCGAGTCCCTGGCGCAGGTCTGTGCGCCACAGGTCGCCAATACTTCGAAAGAAAGACTCCACACTCACCCGAGACACGTCTCGAAAGATCATCCTCTGCACTGTCCTCGAGTCGCCAGCCAGAATGTACCAGATGACGAGACGGAGTGCGGCAGGGATCCTGAACAGTGCGTTGGCAATCCAGCGCACTGAACCGAGTTTCAGCAGGACGTTGAGCGAGCTCCCCACGATGGGCGAGCCCACCACGGCCACTTTGCGCACACGCGTTGGGTGCGCGAGGGTGAGGCACAGAGAGACGGTGCCTCCCATTGAGTGCCCGATAACCGGAGCGCTCTGAATGCCCATGATCTCCATGAACTGCTCAACCATAGAGACATAGGAGCTGATCTTGAATGGCGGCGTCTTTTCCTTGGCCGATTCGCCAAACCCCCAAAAGTCGAGGGCGTAGACTCTGAAGCGCTGCTGTTCAGCGATATGGATCATCGTCTCGCGCCATACGGCCCACGAGCTAATCCATCCGTGCAGCAACAGAACGGGCGCTCCTCGCCCGTCCATCTCATAATGGACGATTCCCTCGGTGGTGACGATGGAGCTCAATACAAGCCTCCAAGGCTTTGCTGCTTGACATCGGAGGGAGCAGATCAGTTCCAGACCGGTGGTCGCTCAGTCACGAGAAGGGCCGCTCTCAGACGCCTTCGAGTTCTTCCTCTCCCATGACCTCCAGGATCGAGTACAGCAGTTCCAGCAGGATGTTCTTCACGGACTCCTTGTCCGTGGCCACGCAAGGCAAGACCTTTACATCCTCCGCGATTTTGAGTGCGATGCGCAGGTCTTCTGCTGACCACGCGTCAGGCGAGTCCTGCTTGTTTGCCGCGACGACATACGGGGTGGGCGCATACCCGCGGAATATCTCGAGGATTCGTCGCGCTTCCCGAAATGTCTCCGGGCGTGCGCTGTCGATGAGCACGATGAAACCCAGCATGCCCTCCGACAGGATCTCCCACATGAAATCAAATCGTTTCTGGCCCGGCGTCCCAAAGAGGTAGAGGATCAGGTCTTCGTCCACCGTGATGCGCCCAAAGTCCATAGCAACCGTGGTCTCATCCTTGACCTTTTCGGGTGTGCTCGTAATCCTGCGTTCGGTCGAGACGACATCTATCTCGCTGATCGAGCGGATGAACTGCGTCTTGCCTGCGTTGAATGGTCCTGTGACGACCATCTTGACCGTCTGCATCCTGGCCCCCAGTTCTACAGTCTCTTGATGCGGTCGATCAACCGGTGAATCACACCGCGCTTCACGGACGGCGCTGTGGCTCCTGATCGCCGAGCCGAGCTGGCAGATGGTCTGCCACTGGGTCTGGCCCCATCCGGCGGCCTGATGAGCTCAACGAGCCCTGCCTGCAGCATCCCGTAGACCGTCTTGCGGATCTGGAAATCGGTCATCTTGTTGGCCTGGGCAATCTGGCGGATCGTGTTCGTCGGTTTGACGTAAGAGACAACCTTCCACTCGACCGGGCTCAGGCTGATGTTCCTCAGTTTCGCATCAGGTCGATCCGTGAACTTGAGCGCCATGTTCAGATCTGGCAGTTCGTCCTGCAGCCGCTCCAGCTCTTGGATGCGGCGACTGCCCTCCATAATGACATTGCCCAGCTCGATCGGGACGGTGATGCGAGTGTGCTCGGGCTGCTTGTTGGGCTCAAAGTAGAACTGTCCCTCTGTCCACGTAAAGAGTCGATACACCGTGTCCAGCATATATCGCGTCACACTTTGTACGACATCCGTCTTGGAGATATATCCATTCTGGATCAAGATCAAGGCCAGTCGCTTGTCGTCTTGCTCTTTGGCCCGCATCTGAATCGCTCTGGCCTGCTCTGACGACAGCTTGCCGCTCCGGACCAACATGCTGGTGAGCAGACCATCGCTCCCAGTCATCAGGGTGTGGATCAACCTTCCCTCACGAAAATAGAGCTCTGCGACGTCGGAGGTCTTGCTGAGCTGTAGAGATCCTGTTTTTCGTGCCATGTGGACCAAGTTCAGGAGCTGTGTCGTACCAAAGTCCTGAAGATTACCCTTCAGCGCCATTTTGCTCTCGCTCTTCTGTCCGGGAACGGTCCAGCCCATCCCGTTCGATCCGAAAAGACGCACGTATTCATTATACCCTGTCTTCTCGTGCAAGTCAACCGTATCCAGGACGCTTCACTTGTGGGGATACGATCCTATCATACCATAGAATGCTTTGGGAAACATTACGATTGAATTACAGGCGTGCAACTGCGGAGGGGATGTCGCTTGTCTGCGCGCACGATGCCCGAGCGGCTGATAGCAGATCGGAGGGCTTGACAGGAGAGCGTCCAGGAGCAGAGTCCGCACACCTTGCTGTCCGGGGCAGGAAGGGGCGAAAGATGTCCCTGTGTGGCGACGTGCTTTTCCGCGCCGATCAGGGGACAATGATCCGCACGTACGCCTGATCCCCGAAAAAGTCGCCATTGGGGCGTTGGAGACGCCAGTAGCTCTTGTACGTCCCGGGTGCGCCGGGGGCAACCATGTCCATGCTCAGATCTACGATCCGGCCGGGCTCGGCCAGTTCTGCGTCTGCGGGGGACTGGGCATCCAACTGGTCTCCGCCGATGAACACCCACTTTGTGCCCGGCTCCCACGCGCACTCGCCATCATTCCGGAGGCGCCACGTCTTGGTGAATCTGACCCCGCTGTTGAACAGCGAATCATCTGGCACGGTGACGTCTTCCACAAACCGTGCTGACGGATCGCACGAGCTGTCGACGATCGCGGTGGGCACAGAGGTGGGTTCACTCGTCGGTGTGGGCTCGGGTTCCACGACGTAGACGGTCACGCTGATCGGCTCGGAGACCTGCCCATCCGAACTGTGCGCCCTGAGGTACAGCGTGTGCGTGCCGATCGACGAGGCCTCCCAGATATGGATCGCATCCAACAGCGGCTGGCCTTCCGGCTCCCCAGAATGCTCAACTTCGTATAGCCTCCCGTCCGCCCACAGTTCTGTCTTGACGACGCCCTGTTCTCCCTGCGCAACAGACTGAACCAACACGCGCTCGCCCAAGACGACGTGCACACCATCTTCTGGCGA
Source organism: Anaerolineae bacterium (assembly GCA_016783145.1). GTDB lineage: Bacteria > Chloroflexota > Anaerolineae > JAFGEY01 > JAFGEY01 > BS750m-G44. The sequence continues at coordinate 50,128 of JADHXD010000003.1, read as the reverse complement.
CTCGAGACGAACCGTTGGCGCTGGCCCCGGCTGCGCCGTGCAAGCCGCCAATGCCGCGACGAGGATGCCCAAAACGACCCATTTGCTCAATGCTCACACTCCTACCCATCCGGTGCTCGTACGATCGCCGTGCTGTTGGGCTAGCAGACGCTCACTGAATGCGGACGATCGTCTGTGCCCGTTTCCACAGATCTTCCAGGGCGTAGAACCTGCGCATCTCTGGCAAGAAGAGATGAACGACCACACTGCCATAGTCGATCAAGATCCAACCTGACTGCGGCTCCCCCTCAATGCTCAGCGGACGGCCCGTCTCTGCTTTCAGTTGCCTGGACAGGTCACCGGCAAGAGCCTTGAGCTGTCGCTCGCTGGTGGCAGAGCACAGGATGAAATAGTCCGCCAGGATGGTCACCTCGCTGACATCCAGCAGCAGGATATCCACCCCAAGGCGCTCCTCAAGCATGTCCACGATCGTCCGTGCCAAATCTAGTGTTCCCAGCTTGACCTCCTCAGGTTCGTGTTGTTCCAGACCTTGAATACGCGTGTACGCGATCCCCGCCGCTGTGCTTGACCACATACATCGCCTGATCCGCCGCTTCGATCAGATCGCCAGCACTCAGCGCGTCCTCCGGGTATGTAGCCACCCCAATGCTCAACGTGATAGAGGGCAGGTTCTTCTGGGCAAGGGATTCAGCCACAAGCCGATACGTCTGATCCCGCACCTCGCGTGCGACGTGGATCGCTTCTGTTTGGCCCACCTGCGGCAGGATGACGACGAACTCGTCGCCACCGTATCGGGCGACCAAGCCATCCCTGGCTTTGGTGCTCTGCTCGAGCGCGCGAGACAAACTGAACAGAGCCATATCCCCCTGGCGGTGGCCGAACGTGTCGTTGTATCTCTTGAATTGGTCGATCTCGACCATCATCAGCGAAACAGGGCGCTGCCCATCAGCAGATTGCAGCATCTCCCGCAAGCGCTCCTGGAAGTAGCGATGATTATACAGATCGGTCACGCCGTCGTGGTTCGCCATTCGTCGAACCTGGCGGTGGAGGCTGGCGTTCTCGATGGCCACCACCGCAGATCGGGCCAGATTGGACAGCATCACCATATCGGATCGTGAAGCCGATTGCCGGTTGCAGCAGTCTGCGATCAGCACACCGATGGCCGACCGGTCGCCGTGCAGAGGAACGGCGATCTGCAGCGCGGCGCCGAGCGCCATATCCGATGACCCCTGCGAGCCATCGATGACGATCGGAGATTGCTTTCCCAAGAGTTCATCAAAGAGCGCGGGATCCATATGGATGGATGCCGACCTGGCCCCCTGTACCGGGGGCCGATAGCTGTGGTAGTGGTGCGGGATCATCTCTCCCATACCATCGGCCAGGAACAACGCTGCCCTCTGATAGCCCATCACCTTGGTCACGATCTCTACGATGTTCTGGAGCGCATCTTCCGATCGGAGATCGTGAACGCTGCTGCTTACCTCGTTCAGCACGGTGAGCTCAGAGATACTCTTTGTCAGGCGCTCCTCGCTGCGCTGGTGCGCGAGGGATTGGCTCTGGATCAGGGTTGCCCAGTAAGCGAGCAAGGCCGCGTCAGCGAGGAGCGCGACCAGTGTGACTGTCAGTGCAGGCATACTTTCGCCCGGCGCAGGCGTGCCTGCGGGCGGCGCGGCCAACAAGACACCCAGGGCCAGACCCAGCCCCACTGCCCCACTGCCCGCAGCGCCCCACACACCGAACCGAATGGCGGCCAGGATCGGCATCGTGGTATATAGTGGCAGGTGCTGCGCGATCCCACCCCGCAGCGCGGCTGTATACAGCACCAGGACCACCGTATCCACGACCTGCCCGACCACGCTCTGAAAGGGCGAGAAGGGCCGCTGTCGCACCCAAAACGCCGCAAGTCCGTTGGCTGCGATCCCGCTTGCGATGGCCATCCATCCCAACAGCGGGATGCGGGCTGCTCTGCCGAGCACGAGATAGAGTGTGGCCACAGCCAAGACCACCCAGCGCAAGAGAATCACGTCTCGCTCGAGACGCTCCCGCCTCTGTCCGTCCGCCGGGTCTTGCTTCCAGGCCCGGGCCGCTGTACGCTGATTCGCAGGTGTGGTTGGTGGCTTCACTGCTATGGAAGGCTCCCCCCTTTTCCCGACGGCTTCGGACCTGACGGGCCGTCCATAGGCACAGTGCGCGCAGCGCCGCCATCGCGGTGTTCCATCACGCGTTCGACAGTCGAGCGGATCCGCGTCCAATGGCTGCCCGCCCAAAAATACTTGTCACATTCGGGACAGTGATGAAACTGGCGATGAGCCGCCAGGACGTATGCTGGGACATGCGGCCGAGCCTGTTCCGGCGCAACGGACGTCAGGACCGAGTTGCATTCTGAGCAGCGAGACTCTACTCCAGGCGGTGGGTCGCCGATGGCGGCCAAGACCTCCCGCACCTGTTCCTCCAGGGTATCAGCGTGAACGTACAGGCAGCGGATGCCCCTGCGGCGGCTCAGCTCCTGATCTCGGGTGAGAACGATGCGACCTTCGGCGCGCGCTCGTGCGGCGATCTGGTGGTCTGAGAGCATCGAGATATAAAGTGTATCATATCCCAAGAAGCGAAGCCACCGGGCCAAGCGGCCGAGCATCGAATCCGCCAGCAAGCGGGGCATCTCCTGCGACGTTTCAGTCATCTTACCACACTTTGGCACGAGAGTAAAGTCGTTTGACTTGTAGCACAACCTTTGCTATGATTGTCCCTTGGCATATCGGGTTCGCTTTCCTGCACCTCGATATCGTACAACTCAAAGGATATACGATGGCAGAAACCGCACTGCCCGCGAATTACCGGCGCAACTTTTGGGCGCTGGTCTTTGATTTCGGGTTCTTTGGCATTGGGATGGCTTTTGTCAGTCAGAGCACCGTTCTGCCCAGCTTTCTCACCGTGCTGGGGGCATCCTCGGCCTTTATCGGCCTGGTGTCATCCCTGCAAAACGCTGGCTGGCTGCTGCCTCAACTCATCGCCGCGCGCTACCTGGCCGACAAGCCGCGGAAAAAGCCCTACATTCTCTGGCCGGCAGCGGTGGGACGGACGTTGCTGCTGGTCATGGCGGTCCTGATCTGGAGCACCCACGCGCAGCCGACCTGGCTGATCATGTTGATCACGGCGCTCGCCGTGATCGGCTTCTGGGTTGGAGATGGACTAGCCAGCGTCCCCTGGTTTGACCTGCTGAGCAAGGTGATTCCCCCTCGCCGTCGAGGAAGGTTGACCGGCACCGGGCAGGTCTTTTCCGGCACTCTGAGCTTCCTGGCTGGCGGCATCGTGGAATGGACGCTAAGCGAAGGCGGGCCATCCTTCCCCAACAACTATGCGGTCCTGTTTCTGTTGGGGTTTGCGATGATGGTCGCGTCGTTCATCGCCATCGCAATGGCGGTCGAAGCAGAGAGCGTGCCTGCACGCCAGGTCCCAAGCTGGCGCGAATTTGCCCCGCAGTTGTGGGATGTACTCAAGCGCGACCGCGTATTTCGCCGTTTCATTATCGCCCGGCAGCTCAGTGGGCTCAGCGGGCTGGCGGTTCCCTTTTACATGACATTTGCCATTGCAGAGCTGAACCTGCCGGCGCAGGTCGCGGGCCGCTACACCTCTATCGGCGTTGTGGGCAGCATTCTGGCGGCTGTGGTCTTTGGCTGGATCAACGAGCAGTTCGGCAGCAAGCAAGTCATCGGGATCAGCCTTGGCCTAGACCTCGCCACTCCTGCGATCGCCTTGCTCGTGCCTCGGCTGTTCACCAGCGACGGTGCATTGGCTTGGGGATACGGCCTGGTGTTCCTGAGTCTGAGCGCTGCCAGAAGCAGCATGCTCCCAGGCTGGATGACCTATGTCCTGGAATGGGCGCAGGAGGCCGACCGTCCCACCTATGTGGGGCTTACCAACACCCTCAATGGCGTGAGCACGCTGTTCTCTGTGCTCGGGGGTGTGATCCTCCAGTGGACAGGCCACAACTACAGCGTTCTCTTTGCGCTCACCATCGCCGGGCTCCTGCTCTCCTGGCCGTTCCTGCTTGGCCTACCCGAGCCGCGTCAACGGGAAGCGCTGTCCGAGGCTGGCTAGTACGCCCCGCTCGCGCTGGTGATATGTTTCCAAGCGTGGCACCATTCTATCACATCCCCTGCTGTTTGTCCAAGCCACCGCGGAGGAGGCCTTCGCCTGCGAAAGGAATGTGCAGCCAGGGACAGGCGGCGCCAAGCGGAGGACGGAAAGGTGCCCAGGAGGGCATGAGTTTGACAACAGATGCTTACTGGAGTATGATGCAGCTTCGTGCACTCGCCAAGACCTCTGGGTCGTTCTGAGATGCCGGACGCGCGTCGCGTGCGTGCTGGTCACCGGCCGCGCCGTGGGGTTCTGTTCTAGCAGGCAGCGCGCGGATCGGACCTCCATTTCAGTCAGGAGCCGGGTATGCTCTTTGTTGCGTTGAAGCAGTTGTGGAACCGCTTGTGGCTGACACTCCTGTCGATAGCAGGCGTGGTGTTGGCCGTCGGATTAGTGACCGCCATTCCGATCTTTTCACAAGCGGTCAGCTTTGTCATGCTGCACGAGGAGCTGGGAGAGATCAGCGCCAAGACAAAGCGCCCACTGTTTTCCATGCGCGTCTATGTTCTTCCTTCTGCCCGGTATACCCTTTCTATCGCGGAAACCGAAGAATTGGGCCGCTACATCGAGGATGCGCTCACCTCTCAGGTGGGCCTACCTCTGGTCAGTCAGAACCGCCATATTGAGACGACAGGGGTGATCATCCGCACGCGAGACGAGGTCACCCCCTACGGAGAACCTAACACCTTCCTGGCTGAGAGCAATCTGACCGTGCTGCCTGGCATCGCGCCGCATATGACGATCCTCGAAGGCGACTCTATGGAGTCGGCGGCGGCAGTGGAGGGCGAGCTGAATGTGTGGATGCACAAAACGGTGGCCGATGATATGGGCATCCACACAGGTGAAAAGCTCGAGGTGCGCGATCTGCGCCGTGGGGTTTCAGTGCCCATTCGCATCGCGGGCACCTGGCAAGCGAGTGATCCAACGGATGTGTACTGGTTTCAGAATCCCGATATGAGCCTGCGCCGGGTGCTTCTGGCGAAAGAAGGGGATTACCAGACTCTTGTCGAGCCAGCGCTCGATGCACAGCTAGGCTTTGTGTCCTGGTATCTGGTCCTGGATGATAGCAGGCTCCTCCCAGAGCGGATGCAGGACTATGCCGACGGGCTCAAGATGGGGGTCAAGATCATCTCCGAGTACCTGCCCGACACGCGCATTGACAGCTCACCCACGGAAGCGCTGGATACTTCGATCACCCGCCAGGGGAACCTGACCGTGCTTCTGTTCGTCTTCAGTGTACCTCTGATCGCCTTCTTGCTGTACTTTTTGACCCTGATCTCGACGATCACAATCCGCTGGCAGCAGAGGGAAACGGCGGTGATGGTCAGCCGCGGGATGCGCAGCGGGCAGTTGTTGGCTGTGGGACTGATCGAGGCCGTGATCCTGGTCGGGATTGGCTGTCCCTTGGGCATCCTGTCCGGCATCCAACTGGCTCAATTGATGGGGTTCACTCAGAGCTTTATGTCCTTTGTGTGGCGAGAACCGCTTCCGGTCTCGCCGACATCGTTCAATGTCCCCATGGTCATCGCCGCCGTAGGAGCCACGTTCCTGGCCCGGCTCTTGCCCACACTGCGCGCCGCGCGAACCAGCGTGGTCACACACGAGCGAAGACGGGCGCGCGCACCCGAAAAGCCGTTCTGGCAGCGCTTCTACCTGGATTTCTTGCTTTTGGTCCCTGTGGCGTATGCGTATCGCCAGCTTGCAGACAAGGGCACGCTCGTTCCTGAGGCGGTGGTGGAAGAAGGCGCCTCAAGCAGCCAGGATCCACTGATGTTCCTGGTTCCTGCCCTGTTCACACTGGCTTTCTCCCTGTTGCTGGTGCGCTTGTTCCCGATCTTGATGCGCATCGGTGATCTGCTCAGTTCCCTGGGGCGGCAGGCCACGTCCTACCTTGCCTTCCGCCAGCTCTCGCGCCAGAGCAACCAGTATACCAGCGCGCTCTTGCTCGTCATCACCTCCTTGAGCCTGGGGGCGTTTATGGCCTCGATGGCTTTCAGCCTGGACCGTTGGCTGATCGATCAGGTCTTCTATGCTGTTGGCTCTGATGTCTTGATCAGGCAAACGATCAATCCGGATGATGAGACGGTATCCCCGACGGAGGGTGCCTGGGTCCTGCCGGTTGACAGCTATCTGGACGTGCCGGGTGTGACGGATGCAAGCCGGGTGGGGATGTACCCGGCCACGATCTCGATGGGAGATCGGCGGACGCTGCGAGGCACCTTCATTGGCCTGGATCGCCTCGACGCACCCAGGCTGATGTTCTTCCGCAACGACTTTGGACCCGTTTCTCTGGGCGAGATGATGAACCAGCTTGCGCAGCGGGAGGATGCTGTGCTTCTCTCCAGACGAGTTCTGGAGCGCGGTGAATTTGAGGTCGGAGACAAGGTTCATGTCCGCGTGAACGTAGCCGATGTGCCTCTGGAGACCGATTTCACGATCGCCGGTACGTACGAGTACTTTCCCATGGTCTATGAGGAGGCAGAAGGGCGGACGGCGATCATCGGTAACCTGGACTTTTTGTTTGAGCAGATCGGGGCCACGCTGCTTCACAACATCTGGCTCAAGATCAGACCGGAGGTGGACCAGGAGGTCATGATCGAGAGCGTAGAAGGGATGGGCGTCTTTATCAGTCGCTGGGTGGACACGCGGGACCTGATCGCGGAGGAACAATCCAGAGTCGAGCGCGTCGGCATCTTTGGCACACTGTCCATCGGTTTCCTGGCTGCAGCGGTTCTGTCGGGGGTTGGGCTGCTGGTGTACAACTATGCTTCACTGCAAGAACGACTCTTTCGCTTCACCATCTTGCGCGCGGTGGGGCTCTCGCTCCTGCAGGTCATCAGCCAGGTTGCCATCGAGTATCTGGTACTGATGGTCTACAGCGTAGCCGGAGGCGCGGTGATCGGCGTCTGGGCATCCGAGCTGTTCATTCCCTTCTTCCAGGCCGCGGATAAGAACATCCTCAACCCGCCGACCCTGCTGCCGATGATCGCCTGGACAGAGATCGGCCAGATCTCGGGAGCCTTTACCATTACCTTGGTCGTCGCTCAACTAGTGGTTATCGTTGCGGCCCTGCGGGGTGGTGTCTTTCAGGCCCTGCGTATGGGAGACCGGGAATAAACGCACCTGTTCTCAAACGGTTCAGCTCAGTTGCAGCGCGTCCCGGCCGAGCATCGCCCTGAGGGACTGGACCAGTTCATAGGTATAGCTGGTCGTCGCGTTTGGAAAATCGATCTGGACCTGCTGATTGCCGTTGAGCACAAAGAAGGTAAACCGGTCATCGCCGGGATAGCGCTCCAGCAGACTGTATACCTCGCCCACTTGTCGCTTGTCTTGTTCCTGATTGCCCGTTCGCTGGATGCTGATGTAGAGATGTCGTTGGGCGGGCTGGTCGGATCCATTGCCTCTGGAGCCATTGGCTCCGTTTGCTTCGACTGGCACATGTCCGGGCACCTCATCGGCGCTTGAGGAGTACGGCAGCGCGCCTTCCTGCACAGCCTGCGCGTGGGGTCCTGCAGCCGGAGAAGAATGCTCCTGCTCGACCGGCCGGGCGATCATCACATAGTCTTGGGCCGACTCGCAGAGGATCTTGGGTTCTCGACTTGCTCCATCCACTCTGCCTCGGACGATGAGGATCTTGTCCGGCTGCCACAGATCGCGCGTGGCTGCATAGATGCGTGGAAACACGACGACCTCGATACTGCCCTGGATGTCTTCGAGGTGTACGAAAGCCATCGGGTCTCCCTTTTTGGTGACGTGAGGGCGAACCCACTCCACGATGCCAGCAACGACCACGGTCTGACCGTTCATCTCTTCGGTGATCTCGCCGCAGAAACAAGAAACCGTGTTCTGCAGATCGACGGCGACCTGGTTCAGTGGGTGCTCGGAGACGTAAAAGCCGACCAGCTCTTTCTCCCAGTTCAACATCTCTTTGCGCGAGATCGGAGCCTCTTCCGGAAGTACAATGCTGCCCTGGCCGTTTCTGTCCTCGTCGCGCAGCATGTCAAACATCATCAACTGGCCCACTTCTTGTGCCTGGTGAACCTGAGCGCTGATGGACAGCATCTGGTCCAGGGCGGCTAGAAGCTGGACGCGCGCACCGAACTGATCCAAGGCTCCCACTTTGATCATGCATTCTAGCATCCGGCGGTTGATGCGACGCAGATCGACGCGCTCGCAGAAATCGTCCAGGCTGACGAACCGCCCTCCCTGATCGCGAGCCCGGATGATCTCTTCTACCGCCGTCGCGCTGACGTTCTTGATCCCACCCAGCCCAAAGCGGATCGCGCCGCTGCCGACGGCGCACACGCTCTCGACGTGATGTCGTGCTTGCTGGTCTGGCGGGGCCTCTTCGATCGTAAAGTCCACATCGCTGGCATTGACGTCGGGCGGCAGGATGGCAATCCCCAGGCGACGGCACTCGGATAGGAATACCGAGACTTTGTCCGTGTTGTCTTTTTCCACGGTAAGCAGGGCCGTCATATACTCTACCGGGTACTTGGCTTTGAGGTAGGCGGTTTGGCAGGTGATCACCGCATAGTCTGCCGCATGCGCCTTGTTGAAACCATAGTTCGCAAAGTACTCGATCGAAGCATAGATCTCGTCGGCCTTGTTGCCCGGGATGTGGTTCGTTTCGCAGCCTTCCCTGAACTTGATCCGGTGCTCGGCGATGAGTTTGTCGTATTTCTTGGAGATGGCGCGGCGGATCACATCGGCCTGGCCGCCAGAATAGCCGGCCAGGTCTCGCATAATGCGGATAATCTGTTCCTGGTAGACAATCACCCCGTAGGTCTCGTTGAGGATCGGTTCCAGGGCCGGGTGAATGTACTCGATCTCTTCCTCGCCATGTTTCCGCCTGCAGTACGTGTCGATGAACTGCATAGGCCCGGGGCGATAGAGGGAGACAACGGCGATGATGTCTTCCAGGGAGGTGGGGCGCATCTGAGCCAGTGTCTTTTTCATCCCGCCGCTCTCGACCTGGAACACGCCCACGACCTCTCCGTTGGTCAACAGATCAAAGATACACGGATCGTCTGTGGGGATATCGTCGAGGGTGTACTGAACGCCGTGCCGGGCCTCGATCAGTTCCGCCGCCTTGCGCATCTGGGTCAGTGTGGCCAGGCCCAAAAAGTCGAGCTTGAGCAGTCCGATGCTCTCCACGACGGTCATCGGGAATTGGGTGACAGCCATATCTGAGTCCCCCTTGGGCGCACGCGCCAGGGGGATGTACTCAACCATCGGCTTGTCGGTGATGACGATGCCTGCTGCGTGGACGCTGGCGTGTCGGGCGATGCCCTCCACCTTGGACGCCATGTCGATCCATTCGCGGATGTAAGCCTGCGAATCGTACAGTGTCCTGAACTCGGAGCCGTCAAAGGCGTCTTTGAGGTGCACCTTGGGGCCGCTGGGCACCAGCTTGGCGACCTGGTCTACTTCGTTGAGCGGGATGTCCAGGGTGCGCCCTACATCGCGCACAGCGGCACGCGCACCGAGCGTTCCAAAGGTGATGATATTGGCGACCTTGTCGACGCCGTACTTGGCTCGTGTATAGTCGATGAGTTCCTGGCGGCGATCGTCGGGATAGTCGAGGTCCACGTCCGGCATGGTCACCCGCTCGGGGTTGAGAAAGCGCTCAAAGATCAGATCTTGTGACAGCGGGTCAAGGCGGGTGATGCCCAACGAATAGGCGACCACCGAGCCCGTGCCTGAGCCACGCACGTTCCACCAGATGTCATGCTCGATCGCATACTCGCACAGGTCCCAGAGGATGAGAAAGTAGGTGTCAAAGCCCATATCGTGGATCACGGCCAGCTCATAGTCAAGGCGCCGCCGCAGCTCCTCGTCGGCTTCGGGATACCTTCTGCGGAACCCCTCTTCGGTCAGCTCTCGCAGATAAGTCTCTGGGGTATGCCCGTCGGGTACAGGAAAGACGGGCAGGTGGTATTCGTCACTCTCGACTTTTACCTCGCAGCGCGCCGCGATGCGCACGGTGTTCTCTAGGGCGTCTGGCCACTCTGGAAAGAGAGCGGCCATTTCCTCGGCGGTCTTGACATAGTAGCCGCTGTCTGTCATCCGCATCCGCTCTGGGTCGGCTCGCACCTTGCCGGTCTGAATGCAGAGCAGGATGTCTTGGGCGTCGGCGTCCTCTGCGCGCACATAGTGTGCGTCATTGGTAGCCACCAAGCCGATGTCTAGCTCGCGCGCCAGAGCGACCAGGCCCCGGTTCAGTTCTGCGGTTTCTGGTATCCCTTCATGGTTCTGGATCTCGATGAAAAAGCTGTCCGGGCCAAAGGTCTCGCGGTACCACTGCGCAGCCCGTTTCGCCCGTTTCAGGTTGCCATCCAGGATGTGACGTGGGATCTCGCCAGAATTGCACGAACTCAGGGCAATGATGCCCTCCGCATGCTTTGCCAGAAAAGGCTTATCGACGCGCGGCTTGTAGTAAAAGCCCTCCAACTGCGCAGCCGTGGCGATCTGAAGCAGGTTCTGGTAGCCGGTTTGGTTCTCAGCCAGCAGCACCAGGTGATACGGATTTCTGTCTTTCTGCGGGTCGCGATCCGTCATTCGCCTGGGAGCGATATAGATCTCGATGCCGGCGATCGGCTTGACACCCTCATCCCTGCAGGCACGCACAAAGTCGATGATGCCGTACATCACCCCGTGATCGGTGAGGGCAATGGCCGGCATCTTCAGCTCTTTGGCTCGCTTGGCCAGGTCGCTGACCCGGCTCAAGCCATCGAGCAGCGAGAACTCGCTATGAATGTGCAGATGTACAAAGTTGGACATCAACGTGCTCCCCAGGTGCGTGGCGACGGAAATCAGAACGGGGTTTCCAAACAATTGTTCTAAAGGAATTATACCACTGAATGCAGGGGAGACCAAAGAACGAGCAACTGGTCTATCTGATTTAGAGTATCTTTCGGTATTCCAGATATTTGCCGCTAGACGCAGATTTAGCCGCGCGAGTTCTGTGCCGAGCACAGCGATCTCAGTGTTGCCGCCAGTCCATCTTGCGCCCTACCAGCCAAAACACGGCGGCCGACATCGCCGTCAAGACGCCAAGGTCCACGAGGATCTGTCCGGTAAGGGGGCCGAGCAGTGCCTGCCGGAAGGCGGATGCGGCATAGGTCGCCGGGCTGAAGCGCCCCAGCACCAGCAGGATGCGCGGCAGGCGATCGGGAGGGATCACCACTGGCCCAAGGCCGGCCATGACCAACGTGAGGAACAGGTTCAGCGCATCGGCCTCTTGCGGAGTGCGCGCGCGCACGCCGATCAGCGCGCCGATGCCCGACAGGGAGACGGCACATAGAGGCATGACCAGGAAGAAGATTGGGTTCAGATGGAAGTGTGCGGTGAAAAAGAGGGCCTCGCCCACCGTGAGCACGTTCAGGGCGTGCGTTTCCTGGGGCATGTATCCGACATTCAGCGGGACGTGGAGGGCATCCTGGTCGATCGGCTTTCCGAACAGGACAATGCTGCCCGAGGTGCTGCGCAGCAGATTGACCATCTGTCGGACCAGCGTTGTCTTGCCCGCTCCGTTCTCCCCCAGCAGCCCAAAGATCTCACCCTGATCGATCTGCAGGGTGATGTCCTTGTTGGCCGGGCGTGTCTGCCCGGCATACGCCTTGGTCAAGTGCTGGATGTCGTATACGATCGTGGCGGACCTCCTGGATAGATCCGTAGGCGGGTACTCCACGGGGTAGCTTGCGCTAGGAGAGCGGGTGCGTGCCCAGGGGCGCTGAAACTGCGTGCGGGGCCTTCTCTGCGCCGATCGACGGCGGAGAAAGCCAACGGTTCGTGAACGTGCGCAGGTTTTGAGTGCCCTGCGTATCTCTGATCCAGCGGAATACCTCTGGCAGCGCGTCTGCGCCGTGGAGTTGGACGATCCGCTTGAGGAGGGCCGCGTCGGCCTCCTCTCGCTCGCTGTACCAGACCGTATACTCGTCCAGGATCACCTGCTGGAGCACGCTCAGCTTCTGATCGGGGTCTGTGCGGATGGCTTTGGCGGCTGCCGCATACGCTGCCCAGTGCGTTAGTTCCTGGAGATAGGACGCATCCCACGTCTCGCCGACCGGAAGGCCGGATAGCCAAGGAGAGGGTAGGAACAACTGGCTCCCGTCCAGGCGAGGCAGTTCACCTGTTCCCTCGAGGCCGGGTACCTGAGTGACAAAGTTCACGGTCAGGGTGCGGTTGTCCGCTGGGCACTCGATCTGGGTACACACATCGTCGTATACTTGATAGATGTGCTCGATCAAAAGATCGATGTCGGGAGCGTCTCGTCGATGATATCGAGCCAGCAAATCGCCATAGTGCAGCTCGATGGCGACGTTCCAAAACTCGTCGCGAGGGGCGGTGTGCTTCCATCCCAGGTCTGTGCGACGATAGAACCGCACTCGCCGCACAGGCGACTGGCCTTCGATCACCTCCGCCCAGGCCACGTCATCTCGTAGGTCAATGTGCTGGATCTTGGCAGGCAGCACCGGGAAGCAGCCATCGTCGATCGAGCCCAGGCTGTCTCCGCTGCGAGATCGCTCGCAGTCCTCGCTGACGCGCCGCTGCTGCCGGGCATACCAATCGGGCGATGCGCTGTCCTGCTGCTCTAGGTAGAGGATCTTGTTCCCCTCTTGAAACGCGCGCGCTTCCAGATCGATCACGCTCTGGACCTGAAACGTGGCTTGGCCAACAGCCTGGGCATAGCGGCGGCGGGCAAGGAGATACCCTCCTACGCCTGTGACGACGATCAAGACCAGCACCGCTCCCAATACCCACCTGAACCATTTTCGCTTGGGACGCGGCCCCGTCTTGGCGATCACCTCCCATCGCCCGTCTTCGTTGCCGGCTTGCCACTCGAACTGAACGCTCATTCAGCGCTAATCCTCTGCACGTACAGACCCGGAGGGTCGACGGGCACTGCCCGTCGCGATCGGACACAGCGCCCGGCTGACGGTGTTCTCCGCTCTCTCCTGGTGGGCACCCGCATGGCCCTCGTACACGCCTTCGCTATCCTGACTACTGTACTCGCGTTTTCCTTACCAAACCGGACGGCTGGATGTCGCTTTCCATACGCTTGCGCCGCTCGTACCGGAGGCGAGCGCCGTGGCAAGCGGCGCAGATAGCCGATTGTACCACAGATCGACGAATTTGCAGAAGTTGTGCAAGCGGCTCTCTGGACCGTAGAACCCCGTCCTGGCCCAGACGGGACAGGGCAAGCGGCTCGCCTGTGCGACACCGGCGCGCGTAGATCCTCGAAGGGGGCCTGTGCGACACCGGCGCGCGTAGATCCTCGAAGGGGGCCTGTGCGACACCGGCGCGCGTAGATCCTCGAAGGGGGCCTGTGCGACACCGGCGGGCGTAGATCCTCGCAGAGGGCTTGCTCGGTCGCAGCCGGCACGAATGGAATCGTGCCCTACGGTGGCCTGCAAAAGACCTTCCAAGGGACTTGCCGCCTGGACAAAGGCGCTTCAGGATGTCTGCATTACGGCTGTTGCATTGTCGCTTGACTTGACTGGGGAGTGCCGCATCCCCCGATGCGGGACGGTGCGCCAGTAAGCCGGGCGCATCGGGGGATGCGCCCTCCTCGGACTTTGCAACAGCCGTATGTCTGCATTATGTGTAGTTGACGCTCTCGAAGGGATGTGATAGTATGAGGATAGGCCCAGGTGTGAGGCCGTCCTGGGGGCACCGCAGCGCCCGTCTGTGTGAGGTCTCTCCTGTGCACCCTTCGGTGCCTTGGAGGCAGAGGAAGGGCGGGCGTAGCAGTGAGGAGGCGATTTGGCGGACGAACTGGTCTTGGTCGTGGATGATCGGTGTGCGCCGCGCAGGTTTATCGTTGACCGCGTGCTGGTGCCCCGTGGCTACCGAACGCTGGAGGAGGAGAGGGCCGAGGGTGCGGTTCAGAGAGCCCGTGACGCTCACCCCGACCTGCTCATCCTGGGCCTGGGGTGCTGCGGTTTCTCTGACATCCAGGTCCTCGAATCGCTGCGGGAACGCGGACACATCCTCCCTGTGCTGATCTATGCACCGCAGGACAGGGCAGAAGCGGTCTTGCGAGCCCTTCATCTCGGGGTCAGGGCGTGCGTATGCGAGCCGCTTGTCGAAGAGGAGGTGTTGGCGGCGGTAGAGCAGGCCTTGGAGGAACCCCGGCTGCGCAGAGAGCGAGATCGCCTGGGGCAGCGGCTTCAGCGGCAGGTTCTGGAGCAAAAGACGTTCTATGCTATCGGGCAGACGATGATCTCCGAGCCCGATCGCCAACAGGTCCTGAATCGTTTGGTCGAGGCGGCGGTCTTTGTCACGAACGCGGACGACGGCGGCATATTCCTCCAGGACCCCGACGTGGGGATGGTCTACATCCGTTCCCGGTTGAGTGCGGGGCAGCAGCATGCTCGTGCCCTCAACCGGGCGGTTCAGGATCCGATGGTGCAGCTTGCCCTGGAGAGTGGCTCTCCGCAGGTCCTTCCTGCCTCGGGAGCCGCGACGAAGGGTGGCACCGCCTCTGCGTTGGCGTATATGCCCCTCTGCAGCAGCGAGCGGCCCATTGGTGTGCTGCGCGTCGCCCGACTGGCGCATGCGCATCCTTTTTCGCAGGACGACCTCGACAAGCTTGCGATCCTGGCTAGCTATGGAACGATCGCGCTGGAGAACATCGGCCTGCACGCCGAGATCGAAAACGAGATAGAGCGCACGACGATCTCGCAGATCGGCGCGACCTTTTCCTCGACGCTGCGCCTGGATCTGATCCTGGATAGGGTCGTGGAAGTGGCTATTCACATCGTGGGCGCGGAGCGAGGATTCCTGGTGCTGCTCGGAGAGGGGAGGCAGGAGACGGCTCACCGGGTGATCCGCGGGCTTGCCCCGGAGACGCTGGATGCTCCCGAATTCCGGTTTGCGCGCCGCATTGTCCAGCGCGTGGTCGAAGAGGGAGAGCCCATCCTGACCATCGTCGAGCGCACACGCATCGAGGACGGAACGGGTTTCGAGCCACGAGCAGCGATCTGTGTGCCGATCACGGGTGCCTCTGGCCCGATAGGCGCGATCTATGGGGACCACCGTGACTCAGAGACAAAGTTCACTGAAACCCACCGGGCGATGTGGACCGCGCTTGCGGTGCATGCAGCGGCTGCGATCGAGAATGCCCGGCTGTTCCACCAGGTTAAGGCGGAGCAGACCAAGCTGGAGGCTGTGATTCGCGGCATCGAGCAGCCGGTGATCGTCACGGACGTAGACGACAGGGTGGTGCTGATGAATGCTGCGGCGCATCGAGTCTTTGGCACCGGTCGAACCAGGGGCACTGGCATGCTTCTCGCTGAGCTCATCGGCCATCCCAGCCTATCCACGCTGCTCGATCAGGCCCAGAGCAGCGGGCAGATCGGTTACGGCGAGATCGTCGTGGATCGGGATCGCGCGTTCAGTGTCTCGGTGACGCCGATTCCGGGAATCGGTCTGGTCACGGTGATGCAGGATGTCACGAGCATCAAGGAACTGTCCGAGATGAAGTCCGAGTTTGTGGCCGCAGTTTCGCACGATCTACGGTCCCCGCTGAGCACGGTCTACAGCCTCTTGGACGCGATCGAGCAGGTCGGGCCGCTCAACGAGCAGCAGCAGGATTTTGCGGCAAATGCCCGGCAGGAGCTCACACGACTGCTGGACCTGACCAGTGGCTTGCTGGATCTGGCAGGCCTGGAAGCAGACATCGAGCTGGAGATGACCCCCTGCGATCTGGGGGGCGTCGTGACCCGTTCAGCGGATACCTGGCGCGACCAGGTTGAGGAACGGGGACTCGTTCTCGACGTGGACGTGCCGCAGGAGAACCTCCTGGTCCTTGGAAACCTCGGGCGGCTTTGGCAGGTCATCGATAACCTGCTCAGCAACGCGATAAAGTACACCGCAGCGGGGGGGCGGGTTGCCGTGTGTGTGGCTCTTGAGGGGCAGGAAGCCGTCCTCCGGGTCAGGGATACCGGGATCGGCATCGCTCCGGAAGACCAACCCTACGTCTTTGATCGCTTTTTCCGAGGCCGCAATGAACTCGCAGAGAGCGTCCAGGGGACGGGGCTCGGGCTGGCGATCGTCAAGAGCATCGTCGAACGACACGGGGGTCGTGTCTGGCTAGAGAGCGCACCAGGGGAAGGCAGTATGCTCGGGGTTGCGCTGCCGCGCTACGATGGCGAATCGTGAAGGTCAGGCGTCGTACAGGGGGATAAAAGGGCAGCGCACCCCGAAGGGTGCGCTGCTTTTGGCCGGTCCGGCTAATTCACCCGGAGGTGATGCCGGACCGTGTACCTAGAGTAACTACCATCCATGCGCATCACCTCCTATATAAAAAGATAGCGACGGTGTGCACGCTACATAAAATGAAATGATGATGCACACTCGGATTCATTATCCCTCATAACGCGGATTTTGTCAAATCGGAGTACTGTGCGTTTTTACCAGAATCACATTCTGGTGTATAATAGGGCTCGAACGCCACGATACACCGACCACATCATACCGTACCTCTACGGATTGCAGGAGGGAAGGATCTTGGGGGGGGCATTGAACGAACGAGGGCTTTGGGGCGTCATTGGCGCTGTTGCCATCGCGGTCGCGGCGATCGCGTGGATCGTGATCGGCAGGCGAAGGTCTGGTGCAAAGGGCCGAGCAGGGGCGGGCCCGGTTTCAAACCTCGCCGCTTCTTCGGCCGAGGATAGATGGCCGGCCTGGGAGACGAGCATCCGCAACGCGCTGATGCAGCACGGGTGGGTGGACGAGTATTTCCTGTCCTCCGTTCCGCCGCCTCTGTGGGTGGCGACCATGCGCAGGTACGTCGAAGAGCACCCCGAGGACGCGCTCGTCTTCTACGACAGCCTGCCGCGCATCGAGTTGGTGAACCGCCTGCGTATGAAGACCTTCCTTCACAGTTGGAAGGCAGCGTGGGAACTGGTCGATGCCGAAGAGAATTTCCACAGCGTCGTTTCGAATATCGCCACCCAACTCTTTGACATCCTGGGGTTCGTCCACGTACCCGAAGAGCAGCGCACGTACCGTCGCTTGCACGGATTCGTCGTCCGGGCCCCAGCGCTGCGTCTCAAAGTGCCTCCTCGTTTCCCCGTTGTCTTTGTGCGGCGCCACGAAGGTTCTCCAGAAGACCTGACCGATCTGCACAGCCTGATGAGCATCCTCTCGATGACCAGCTATTTTGCGCTGATCATCGATCTCAACGACTTTGCGGTTCACCTCGACCCGCGCAAGAACCTCAAGAACCTCGTGCGCGACACGATCCACGACTTTATCGTTCTGAATGGGAACGATCTGCGACAGATCATCATCGCGAGGGATCCAGGCAAACGGCTGGTCGAGATCGTGCTGCAGCAGGTGGACCTGACCGTCGTCTCTCCCTACGTCACATCCGGTCCCGTCCCCGCAAACATGTTCTTTGGCCGAGACCACGAGCTCAAGACCATCACTCGCAAGATCAATGACACCAGTTTCGCCCTCATCGGCGGGCGCAAGATCGGCAAGACCTCGATCCTGGCCAAGGTATACCGCCTGTTGTCAGAGAGCGTAGCCCGCAGCAGCATTCTCTACCTGGACTGCCAGTCGGTGAAAACCCCGGAGGCGTTCTTTGAGGCGGCGACCACGATCTGGAGAGTGCATCCGCTGATCCGTTCGGCTGAGGACTTTCGCCGCTACGTCGTCTACCAGAGGGAGGAGAATGCAGACGAGCCCGTCGTCGTTCTCCTGGACGAAGTGGATGCCCTGTTGAGCTACGACCTGGAGCATGGAGATGGGACGTTGTTCGGCCTGTTTCGCGCCATGTCTCAGGAGCGACACTGCCGGTTTGTTTTCTGCGGAGAGCGGGTGCTGCACAACCAGCTACACGCAGCTCATTCGCCCCTGTTCAACTTCTGTGACGTCATCCACCTGGGCTATCTCAGGGAACACGCCGCCAGGCGGATCATCCTTGAACCCATGCAAGCGATGGGCGTTTCCATCCAGGATCAGGAAGAGGTCGTTTACGAGATCATCAACCTCTCTTCGTGCCATCCGAACCTCGTTCAGTACCTGTGCCAGCAGCTCATCCTGGAGGCCAATGCGCGGCACACGCGGCAGATCACCCCGGCTGACCTGAATAAAGTACGCCATTCGAGCAGTTTCCACGAGTACTTTTTGGAGGTCACGTGGGGGAACACCAGCGCTCTCGAGCAAGTGATCACGCTGCTGATCGCTGACAGGGAAAAGGTATCCTTTGGCGACATCCAGGAGGAATTGACCCAACACGGGTTCGCGGTGCCCCAGGAAGCTCTGGAAGCGGCCATTGCCGGGCTTCGGCTGTACAGCATCTTGCTCAAAGAAGGGCAGCAGTATCGGTTTGCGAGCGGCGCTTTCCCCGAGGTCGTGCAGGAAAGCCAGGAGGTCGATGTCCTGCTCACCAGTTTGCGACATCAAATGGGAGAGCAAGCAGCACCGGGATATTGGGGGCTATCATGAATCCGATGTTCAAGACCACCGGGCCGCTGGACTTTGACCAGGATCAGTCGATCTATGTCGAGCGGCCAGAGCTGCAAGACATCCTCCGCGAGGTGCACAGGCCATATGTGCAGAACTATGTGGCTCTGCTGGGATCCCGCCAGACGGGCAAGACCACGCTGTTGTATCGCCTGTACCGTGAGCTAAAGCGGGAAGGAGAACCGGTCGCGTTTCTGGATCTCTCGGCCTATCGCGTGAACAGCGTGGCGCAGAACTATGCGCATGCTGCGCTCAAGATCCGCGAAGAGCTGCTGGAGACGCTGATCACCCCGGGCAAGCTGCGCGCTGTAGCCAGCGCTGTGGATGGCCCGGTCCGCTTTCGAGAGTTCATGCTCGACCTGGCGCGTCACTGTCGCGGCACGCGGATCGTCATCCTCCTCGACGAGGTCGGCTCATTCATCTCCAACATGGGGTTCTTTGAGACGCTGCGGAGCATCTCGTCCAGCAGCGTGCACGACTCGGAGCACGCGTTCAAAAAGTACCTCTTTGTATTCTCCGGTGCGGTTGACCTGCATGAACTGACCACCGGGCATACTTCTCCGCTGGCCAACGTGTGCAGGCCCCTTTACTTGACCGACTTTTGCCTTGCGGGCACCGAGCGACTGGTTCGGAACCTGGAGCGGGTCCGACCGGTAGACCCGGGCGTACCGCAGTACGTGCAGCACCACGCCGGGGGCCACCCCTACCTGACCCAACGGATCTGTGCTTTGATCGAGGCCATTTGCCACCGGGAACGATCCTCGCTCAAGCGGATCACCACTGGAGAAGTGGATCGAGCGAGCGATCGCATGTATGAGGGCGACGAGAACCTGAGGTACGTGACGCTCCAGCTCAGGAAGTATCCCCAGGCCGCCTATCTCCTGCGCCAGATGATGATCGATAACCAGAGCGTACCGTTTAGCATCATCGATCCACGCGTGGCGCGCCTGTTTGTGATCGGTGCCCTCCGGCGCGACAGATCGGTCGAGGCGGTGGACGGGGTCGAGCGCGAACGTTCGTGGTGTGCCGTACGCAATCGGATCTATGAGCGCGCCTTCCGCCAGTACTTTGAGGCCATGCCCGTGGGCGCTGTGGTGCCGCTCTCATCTTCCAGCGTCCCGGCCGACGAGCCGGCCCCCGATGCGAGCGCCTACAGGTCACCGGCACGGGCGATGAACGTGTTGCCCCTGCCTCCTGCCGTGGATCCCAGGAACTACCTGGACTTTGGCCTGCATATCTCTCCGAGATCCGGCAGAAGAGGCTCCTTTCCGATCGCAGTCGATTCGTGCAAGGGAACCGGAAGCGGCCAAATGGCGCTGGATATCGGGTCTCCGGCGTTGAGGGCGATCGTGAAACGGATGGAGAAGGGCCAGGTCCACTATGACGATCTGCACACCCTGGGCACGATCCTGTGGCAGGCCCTCTTTAGCTCTCCAGAGACCGAGCAGTGGTACCAGGCCTGCCAGGCCGAGGCTGGGAACCACAGAGGGATTCGATTCAAGCTGAACATCGAGGCTCCCGACCTGATGGATCTGCCGTGGGAATATCTGTACGATCCCGAGTCGCAGACATTCCCAGCCCTATCCCCACGGACGCCAATCACCAGGTACACAGACCCTCGCCAGCAGGAGCCGCCGCCGCTGGCATTCGACTCGCCGCTGCGCATTCTGCTGGTCAGTGCCGAACCGGCCGATCAGGACCCGATCGACGTGGAAGCCGAGCTGGCGCAGATCATCCAGGCCATGGACTATCTCCAGCACGTGGGCAAGGTCGAGATCGAGGTCCTGGATCACGCGACCGTACGCAGCTTGCAGGCCATGTCACGCCGTCCCTTTCACGTACTGCACTACATCGGCCACGGGGCATACGACGATCGCGCGCGTACGGGGATGTTGGTCCTGGAAGATGAGGAGGGCGAGCCGCATCCCGTCTCGGCCACACAGTTGCACTATATGCTGCGCGATACAACCATCCGCCTCACCGTGCTGAACGCCTGCATGACCGCCCACGGGGCGACGGGCAGGAGCATCGCCGGACAGCTTATGCGCGCTGGTCTTTCGGCCACGTTGGCTATGCAATTTGCTATTTCTGAGCATAGTGCTACAATCTTTGCCGGCGAGTTCTACCGGACTCTGGCCGATGGTTGGCCGGTTGATGCCGCTGTGGCTGAAGGGCGCAAAGCGGTGATGTTTGCCACCGACCTGAACGTGATGGACTGGGGCATACCGGTTCTGTTCATGCGAACGCGCGACGGAGTGCTTTTCCGCCGGCAGACCTGAACTTGGGGGCGGAAACGGACACCAGGAGGTTGAGTGGTGGTACCCAAGATTGTGCGGATCGGCGTATTGACGAGCGGCGGAGATGGACCGGGGCTGAACCCCTGCATTCGTGCGGTGACGCGCACGGCGATCAGCAAGGGCCTGGAAGTGATGGGGATCAAACGGGGATACACGGGCCTGATCAATGGCGAGTTTGTTCCCTTTGACGCCCGGTCTGTGGGGGGCATCCTCGGCAAAGGGGGGACTATCCTGGGCACGACGCGACTGCCCGAGTTCGATGGGCTCCGGTACCAGCGCCAGGCCATCCGTGTCCTCAACCAACATTCCGTCGATGGGTTGGTGGTGATCGGCGGCAACGGTTCGCTGAACGGCGTGCTGGCCTTGCACAAGCTGGGTTATCCAGCGATCGGCGTGCCAGGCACGATCGACAACGATGTGGGCGGCACGGACATAGCCGTGGGCGTGGACACGGCACTGAACACCGTGCTGGATGCCATTGACAAGATCAAAGACACGGCCTCCTCTCACCAGAGGGCCTTTCTCATCGAGGTGATGGGGCGCGACTGCGGCTACCTGGCGCTGATGAGCGGGATCGCCGGTGGCGCAGAGATGATCTTGATCCCCGAAGTCGCGACGCCTCTGGCGGCAGTGGCCGAGGCACTGACCAACGCCTATATGCGGGGCAAAACCCACGGCATCGTCGTCGTCGCCGAGGGGTACAGGCCGGGCACGCAGGCCGTACTCCAGTACCTGGAGGAGCGCAAAGAGGAGCTGGGATTCCACATGCGGGTCACCGTGTTGGGACACGTCCAGCGTGGCGGCGCGCCATCGGCGTACGACCGGATCCTGGGCACGCGCCTGGGTGCGGCGGCGGTGACAGGCTTGCTCGAAGGCAAGAGCGGGCACGTCGTCGGCTTGCTCGGCGGGCAGGTGGCGTACACGCCGCTTGAGGAGGCCGTGGCCCGCCTGCGCCCGATCGACGAACGCCTCTATTCGTTGGCGCACATCATGGAAGTATGAGGCCCGTGAGGGACCGTCCCACTTGGGACACGATAGCTGCCTACGATGCGATGGCCGCAGTCTATGCGACCCGGTGGTTTGGCGTTCGATTGACCCGAGAGATGGCCCGTTTTGTCCGCTGCCTGAATCCGGGTGCACGTGTGCTCGATGTGGGCTGTGGTCCGGGTCAAGACCTGGTCTGGTTGACCGAACAGGGCTTTGACGCGGTGGGCGTTGACCTTTCGTTGGGGATGCTGGCAGAAGCGCGGAAGTGCGGGATCGAGGTGCCGCTGATCCGGGCTGATATGCGAGACCTTCCCTTTCGCAGCGGGAGCTTTGGGGGCATCTGGGCCAGTGCCTCGCTGCTGCATATTCCCAAGGCGGAAGCCGAGGGTGTGCTCCGTGAGCTCGCCCGCACCGTGCGCCCGGGACACGTCTACCTCTCCGTCAAGCGGGGGTGGGGAGAGACGTGGGTAGAGCGCCAAGATGTTCGGCGCCGGTTCTTTGCCTACTATGCGCCGGTCGAGATCCGGCGGCTGGTAGAGCACGCTGGCTTTGAGGTCCTCTCTTGCTGGGAAAGCGAGGATCTCGCCGGTCGAGAGCACTCGTGGATCAATGTGCTCGCTCAGTGTGGGATTCGCGCCCCGATCCAGATTTGACATTTTCCCTGGTTTGCAGTACTATAGTGGCATCCACACGTGCGGAGCAAGAGGATGTCTGTTCCAGTCTCTCACAAGTCACAGAGCGTGTGCCCGGGCAACAGCAGTCCAGCATCTGCTGCGTGTGTGTTTGCGTTCCCCTTTTATTACTTTGGCCGGTTGGGCGGATTGCCTCGCGCCGGGTGGAAGGGGACTGCTTAGGCTGACCTGAACACAGCAAGAGAGCGTGGAGCAATCTGCTCCACGCTCTCTTTTTTGTACCCCAATCCCGAGACGAGGGGCACCTCGCCCATAGGGAGAGGAAAAGGATGGATCTATGAGTTGCCGTTGCCGTGGCATCCGTGGGGCCACAACCGTACCGGAGAACAATGTGGAAGCCATTCTCTCTGCGACACAGGAATTGCTGCAGACGATCATCGACGAGAACGGCGTGTGCCAAGAGGACGTCGCCAGCGTGATCTTTACCACGACGCCCGATCTCGATGCCGTCTGCCCTGCTGCCGCCGCCCGGCAGATGGGTTGGACGTACACTGCCTTGCTTTGCCTTCAAGAGATGGTCGTGCCCGAAAGCCTGCCGCGCTGCATCCGTGTGCTCATACACTGGAATACGGACCGGGCGATTGACGAGATCCATCACGTCTATTTGCACCAGGCGCGTGTGCTGCGGCCAGACCTGGTCGCGCGCTCCATCTGATCGGTATCCCGCTGCCCGAGCGAGAAAGGAGAAACTGACGATGCCGTGTGTCTCATTTCAAGGAGTTGCCGGTGCTTATTCCGAGGAAGCCACCTTGCAGTTCTTTGGGCCAGAGGTCGAAACGCACCCGTGCCGGACGTTTGGCGACATTTTCGTGGAGGTGGAAGAGGGCACCGCCGACTATGGCATGCTGCCCATCGAGAATTCGGTGGCCGGGTCGGTGGTCCAATCCTACGAACTGCTGATGGAACACGACCTGCGCGTACGAGCCGAGGTGATCTTGCGCGTGCGTCACAAGCTGATGGCCCTGCCGGGCACTCAACTGGGCGATCTGAAGCGGATCAGGTCACACCCCCAGGCCCTTGCCCAATGCGAGCACTACCTGGCGCGGCGCGGGCTGGAGGCCGTGCCCAGGTTTGATACGGCGGGCAGTGCCCGTGACTTGGCCGCAAACCCCGAACCTGAGGTAGGTGTCATCGCCAGCGCGTTGGCCGCCGAGCTGTACGGCCTGGAAATCCTGGAGGAAGGGATCGAGGACCTGCCCTTCAACTACACCCGGTTCTTTGTCCTGGGGCTCGACGATCCGCCTCGCGCCCAGCGCAGCAAGACCTCGCTCATTTTCACGACACGGCACCATCCGGGTGCCCTGTACGACAGCCTGGGCGAGTTCGCCAAGCGCAACATCAACCTGACCAAGATCGAATCACGCCCCCGGCGCAATCGTCCGTGGCAGTATCTGTTCTACCTCGACTTTGACGGGCATTGGCAGGATACGGCGTGTGAGGCGGCGGTGATGGGACTCTTGCGCCGCTCCTCGTTCGTCAAGCTGCTGGGCTCCTATCCAGCGGCGACAACCCCGTTTGACGGGGAATTGTGACTATGAGCGCCTGGGGCGAAAGCAGCCGGCAAGGCGCGCAGACAGAGAGATTGGAGACAGAGACATGAACATGAACATGATGGAGGCCAAAGAGAGCCGCGCCAAACACTGGCTTTCCTACCGCTCGGAACTCAAGGTCTTGGACTGCACCATTCGGGATGGCGGGTTGATGAGCGACCATCACTTTGACGACAAAATCGTCAAGGCGGTGTATCAGGCCTGCGTGGATGCGGGCATCGACTACATGGAGCTTGGCTACAAGGCCTCCAAGCGGATCTTTTCTCCGACAGAGTATGGCCGGTGGAAGTTCTGCGATGAAGAGGACATCCGCCGCATCGTCGGTGAGAATGATACGTCGCTCAAGCTCTCGGTCATGGCGGACGCTGAGCGCACCGACTATCACGTGGATATCTTGCCTCGCGATCAGAGCGTGCTCGACATGATTCGCGTGGCCACATACATCCACCAGATACCAGCGGCGATGGACCTGCTCAAGGCCGCTCACGACAAGGGCTACGAGACGAGCATCAACCTGATGGCGATCTCTACCATCCAGGAGTGGGAGCTGGACGAGGCGCTGGAGATCATGGCGGACTCGGAGACGGAGGCCATCTACCTGGTAGACAGCTTTGGGGCCTTCTACAGCGAGCAGACCCAATACCTGGCCCGCAAGTACCTGCGACACGCTGTGCCGCGCGGCAAGGTGGTGGGCATGCACGCCCACAACAACCAGCAGTTGGCCTACGCCAACACGATCGAGGCGATCATCCTGGGAGCCAACATGCTGGACGCGAGCATCGGCGGCCTGGGACGTGGGGCGGGCAACTGTCCTCTCGAGCTGCTGTTGGGCTTTCTGCACAATCCCAAATTCCGCCTGAGGCCGATCCTGCAGTGCATCCAAGAGCATATCGAACCGCTGCGCGCAGAGCTTCACTGGGGGTTTGACATCCCCTACATGATCACGGGCCTCCTGAACCAGCATCCGCGCTCGGCGATGATGTTCAACAGCAGCGATGACCGAATGGACATCGTCAAGTTCTTTGACACCGTGATCGAGGAAGAGTGATCGCCAAGGGACCTCTGTCACTGGCCAGGACGTGACAGGGCGTTCGTATGTCAACAGGGGAAACCAATATGATCATTGTCATGCAGAAAGGGGCAACCTCCCGCCAGATCTCACACGTGATCGCTCGCGTTGAGCAGTTGGGGCGGCAGGTGCACCTCTCAGAGGGGGAAGAACGGACGGTCATCGGTGTGCTGGGAGAAGGCCGGCCGTTGGATGAGGAGCAGTTTGGGCGGATCGAGGGGGTCGAGCAGATCGTGCCCATCGTCAGCCCGTTCAAGTTGGCCAGCCGCGACTTTCGTCCGCAAGACACATTGGTTGCCCTCAATGGCATCAAGGCCGGCGGGAAGCGAGTGGTGATCATCGCCGGGCCGTGCGCCGTGGAAAACCGCGAGCAGCTCCTGGAGACAGCCTATGCTGTCAAAGAAGCGGGAGCGACGGTCCTGCGCGGAGGGGCGTTCAAGCCGCGGACCTCGCCGTACAGCTTTCAGGGACTGGGGTTCGAAGGACTCAAGCTCCTCGCTGAGGCCCGGGAGGCGACGGGCCTGCTGGTCGTCACCGAGGTGATCTCTCCCGAAACCGTACCTCTGGTCTCGACCTATGCAGACATCCTGCAGGTCGGAGCGCGCAACATGCAGAACTATGCCCTGCTGCACGCCGTCGGCGAAGCACACAAACCGGTGATCCTCAAGCGCGGCATGATGTGCACGATGAAAGAGCTGCTCATGTCCGCCGAGTACATCCTCTCTCACGGCAACGACCGCTTGATCCTCTGCGAGCGAGGCATCCGCACCTTTGAGCCCTACACGCGCAATACGCTGGACATCAATGCCGTGCCTATGCTCCAGGAGTTGACCCACCTGCCGGTGTTCGTCGATCCCAGCCACGGTACCGGAAAGTGGAGCCTCGTCGGTCCAATCGCCAGGGCGGC
Source organism: Anaerolineae bacterium (assembly GCA_016783145.1). Classification (GTDB taxonomy): domain Bacteria; phylum Chloroflexota; class Anaerolineae; order JAFGEY01; family JAFGEY01; genus BS750m-G44. The sequence goes on along the minus strand of JADHXD010000003.1, from coordinate 24,008 downwards.
GCTGGCTGCCGGGGCAGACGGCCTGATGATCGAGGTCCATCCCAATCCTGAAGAGGCCCTGTCCGATGGCGTGCAGTCTCTCAAGCTGGAGCGTTTTGCCCGGCTGATGGGCGAACTGCGCGCCGTGGCGGGTGCGGTGGGCAGGTCCATATGAGCTGGCAGACCGGGGAACCTCACTTTCGCCCGGCGGCCTGGGAGCGTCTGGCTGGCGCTCGTGTGACCGTCGTCGGGTTGGGACTAATGGGCGCCTCCCTGGCCGGCGGACTGCGTGAACGCTGCCGGACCGTGGTCGGCGTGGCGCGGCGTGCCGAGACGGCAGAGATTGCCCTGGCGCGCGGCCTTGTAGATGAGGCGACAACCGATCTGGCGAGCGGCGTCTCTCGATCCGACATCGTCATCCTGGCGACGCCGGTGCGCGTGATCCTGGCCCAGTTGGCCGAGATCGGCGCCTTGCTGCCCGATGGTTGCCTGCTCTTGGACCTGGGCAGCACCAAGGCGCAGATCGTCGCGGCGATGGCCGATCTGCCGCCGCACGTCCAGCCTCTCGGGGGCCATCCGATGTGTGGCAAGGAACTATCGGGGATCGAAGCCGCCGACCCGGCGATCTATCACGGGGCGACCTTCATCCTCAGCCCCCTGCCGAGAACCTCGGAAGCAGCTTTCACTCTGGGCTCTGCCCTGGTCCGCGCGGTGGGCGCGAACCCACTGGTGATTGAGGCCTCTCGCCAGGACTACCTGGTGGCGACCGTCAGCCACCTGCCCTACATGCTGGCATGCGCGCTGGTCAGCGCCGCCGATGCCACGACCTCTGCGGATCCCCTGGTTTGGAAGATCGTAGCCGGTGGGTACCGGGATACGTCGCGGGTCTCCGGCAGCGATGTGACTATGATGACCGATATCTTGCTGACCAACCAGGAAAAGGTGATCAAGGCTATGGAGGTCTGCATCGCGCAGATGCGTGACCTGAGCCGCCTCCTCGAGTCCGGGGACGAGGAGGCCTTGCGGGCGAGGCTGAGCGCGATCCGAGAGATGCGCAAGGAGATGTTCCCATGACAGAGTGGGCGGTTCGACCGTCCGGGGGCCTGCACGGCCGTGTGTGCGTGCCAGGCGACAAGTCTATCTCTCACCGCGCCTTGATGCTGGGCAGCCTGGCAGATGGAACGAGCCAGGTCAGCGGATTCCTGCCGTCCGGCGATTGCCTGGCGACCCTGGCCTGCCTCCGTGCGCTGGGCGTGCAGATCGAGATGCACGACGCGACCACTCTCACTGTCCACGGGCGCGGGATGCGCGGCCTGCGTGCCCCATCCGCCCCACTGGACTGCGTGCGTTCTGGCACGACGATGCGCCTCCTGGCGGGCATCCTGGCGGGACAGGCGTTTGGCTGCACGCTGACCGGAGACTCCCAGTTGCTGCGTCGTCCGATGCGGCGCATCACCGAGCCGCTGCGCCAGATGGGCGCAGAGATCGAGGACACCGACGGTCACGCCCCTCTGGTCATCCGCGGGCGTGCGCTGCGCGGCACCGACCACTCCCTCGACGTGGCCAGCGCGCAGGTCAAGAGCGCGCTCCTGCTGGCCGGGCTGTACGCAGACGGCCCCACCACCGTACGCCAATGCGGTCCGGCCCGAGATCACACCGAGCGCTTGCTGGCGGCCATGGGCGCCGCGATCGACGTGCGGGGTCTCGACGTCACCGTCGCCCCGGCCTCATCTCTGCACCCTCTCTCGTTGCGCGTTCCCGGCGACGTCTCGTCGGCGGCGTTCCTGCTGGTCGCCGGGCTGCTGGTCGCCGGCTCGCAGGTGACGGTCGAGGGCGTGGGCATCAACCCGACGCGCACCGGGCTCCTGGACGTGTTGAGGTCCATGGGAGCGTCCATCACCGTCGAGAACGAACAACAGCAGGGGGGCGAATCAGTGGCTGACCTGACGGTGTGGGCATCGGAGCTGGCGGGAGTAGAGATCGGCGGCGATAGGGTGGTGCGTATGATCGACGAGTTCCCGGTGCTGGCGGTCGCCGCGACCCAGGCCCAGGGAAAGACGGTGGTGCGGGATGCGGGTGAGCTGCGAGTCAAGGAAACGGATCGCATTGCGGCGATCGTCATCGCGCTGCGCAGGATGGGCGCTCAGATCGAGCCGCAGCCAGACGGCTTTGTGGTTTCCGGGCCGACTCCACTGCATGCAGCCACGGTGGACAGCCTCGGCGATCACCGCCTGGCTATGGCCCTGGCTGTTGCCGGCCTGGTGGCCGACGCAGAGGTCGTCGTGCGGGATGCAGACTGTATCGCGGATTCGTTCCCTGGGTTTGAGGAGCTGCTGCGCTCCCTGAGTTCGAGAGGGATGGCATAGCGAGGACGTACTCGGACTATATGTAGGTCGCCTTTCCAAAGGCGACACTTCTCAGCAGAGTCAGAAAGAGGTGTGGACATGGTGTCCGTAGACGAACAGATGGCGATCCTGATGCAGGGGATCGAGTTTGGCGATGCGCAAATCGTGGAGGTGATGGCCGCTGAACTGCGCGAGCGGCTGTCCGAGGGGCGCCCTCTGCGCGTCTACTGCGGCTACGATCCGACGGCACCCGATCTCCACCTGGGCCACACGGTCACGATGAACAAGCTGCGCCAGTTCCAGGAATTGGGCCACGAGGTGACCTTCCTGATCGGGAGTTTCACTGCCTTGATTGGCGATCCCAGCGACCGGGATGACGTGCGCAAGCAGCAGACGGCGGATCAAGTCGCCGAGAAGGCCGTTACCTACGCTGACCAGGCCTTCAAAATCCTCGACAGGGCCAAGACCCGCGTCCGCTACAATGCCGACTGGCTGGGCAAGCTTTCCCTCACCGATCTGATCGGGTTGGCCTCTCACTTTACCGTGCAGCAGTTCCTGGCTCGCGACCGGTTCGCCAGGCGCTACGAAAAGGAGGAGCCGATCTGGGTGCACGAATTCCTGTATGCTCTGATGCAGGGATACGACGCGCTGGCGATGGCCACAGACGTGCAGGTGGGAGGCACGGAGCAGCTCTTTAACCTGCTGGTCGGGCGCAAGCTGCAGGAGGCCCGGGGCCAGCGCCCCCAGGGGGTGCTCACCCTTCCGATCCTGGTCGGCACTGACGGCAGCCTGCGCATGTCCAAGACGACCGGGAATTACATCGGGATCGACGAGCCTCCCCAAGAGATGTATGGCAAGGTGATGAGCATTCCCGACCACGCGATGCTCAACTACTACACGCTGGTCACTCGCTTCAGTCCGGAAGAGGTGGATGCCATAGAACGGGACCTGTCGGAAGGCACGCTGCACCCGATGGACGCCAAGATGGGGTTGGCGCGCGAGATCGTGTCCATTTTCCACGAAAGGGACGCTGCGGAGGAGGCCCAGGCCCACTTTCGAACGGTGTTTCAAAGAGGAGACCTGCCCGAGGACATCCCCCTCCACCGGCCCAGCGCGCCGGCGCTCAACATCGTGGACCTCCTCGAGGAGGCGGGCCTGGTCCGGTCCCGGAGCCAGGCCCGGCGGCTGATCGCTCAGGGCGGCGTGCGGCTCGATGGCGAGCGGGTGAGCAGCGTCGAGCAGGAGGTGCGCATCGAGGGGGAGCGGGTCGTGCAGGTAGGCAGGCGCAGGTTCGTGCGTCTCGCTGCCTGGTAGGGGGACGAGATGTTCGATGGACAGACGCAACTGGTCGGCGTGATGGGTTGGCCGATCGCGCACAGCCTGTCGCCGGTGATGCACAACGCTGCCTTTGATGCCTTGGGTCTCAACTGGCGCTACGTTGCCCTGCCCGTGCATCCCTCGCAACTGAGTGTAGCGATCGAAGGTCTGAAAGCATTGGGATTCCGTGGCTCGAACGTCACCGTCCCTCACAAGGAGGCTGTGATCCCTTCCCTGGACGAGGTCCCGTCCCGCGTGAGGCGGTTCGGGGCGGTGAATACGCTGGTCATCCACAGGGAAGAGGGCGGGCGGTGCACGGTCCACGGCGAAAACACCGATGTGCAGGGGTTCGTTCATGCCTTGCGGGGTGGCGGATTCGACCCGCAGGGCCGGCGCGTGCTGGTCGTCGGCGCGGGCGGCGGGGCGCGGGGCGCGGTCTATGGGCTGTGCGGCGCGGGCGCGGCAGAGGTGGTCGTCCTGAATCGCACGCCAGGACGGGCAGCGGCGTTGGTGGACGATCTATCGACCCATGCGCCAGGCACGGCGCTGCGATCGGGCGCGCTCACCGCCGATGTGCTGGAACGGTGTGCCAACGAGGCAGACCTGTTGGTCAACGCCACCACCCGCGGCATGTGGCCCCACGATGGGGTCTCGATCTGGCCTGACGACCGTTGCCTACCCTCTCATCTCGCCGTCTGTGACATGGTGTACCGCCCACTGGAGACAAAGCTGCTGCGGCAGGCACGGGCAGCAGGGGCGTGGCCCATCGATGGGTTGGGGATGCTGCTCGGCCAGGGCGCGCTCTCATTCCAGATGTGGACCGGGCAGTGGCCTCCGGAGGACGTGATGCGTGCCGCGTGCAAGGCGGTGTTGGTGCAGGAGGGTAGCCGATGAGCAGGCTGCGTTTCGTGACCGCGGGTGAGTCGCACGGCCCATGCCTGACCGCGATCGTGGAGGGTCTCCCTGCCGGACTGCCGGTGGATGCCGCGGAGATCGATCGCCAGTTGCGCCGCCGGCAGGGAGGGTATGGGCGGGGTGGGCGGATGGCCATCGAGCGCGACCGGGTAGAGATCCTGGGAGGGGTGATCGGCGGGCAGACCACCGGCGCGCCGGTGGCTCTGCGCGTGGCGAATCGCGACTGGGCCAACTGGGCGGAACGATGGGAAAAGGGCGATTTACCCCCGTTGACGGTTCCCCGTCCAGGACACGCCGACTATGCGGGGATGGTCAAGTACGGCCTGGAGGATGCGCGTCCGGTGCTGGAGCGCGCCAGCGCTCGCGAGACGGCGGCGCGGGTGGCGGTTGGCGCGCTGGCCCGGCTGCTGCTCGCCTGCTTCGATGTGCTCATTGGGAGCTGTGTGACCGAGATCGGTGGGATCACTGCCCAAGTGCCCGATCTGCCGGTTCAGGACCTGGTGGACCTGGCTGAGGCCAGTGATGTGCGCTGCCCAGATGAGGAGGCTGCCAGACGCATGCGTGCGGCGATCGACGCAGCGCGTCAGGAGGGGGATTCCCTGGGTGGGGTCTTTGAGGTCATCGCGGTCGGTCTGCCCGTGGGACTGGGCAGCTACGTGCACTGGGAACGCCGCCTGGATGCTCGCCTGGCGGCGGCGGTGATCAGCATCCCCGCGATCAAGGGAGTGGAGATCGGGCCGGCATTTGAGAACGCCCGCCGTCCGGGGACGCAGGTGCACGATGAGTTTGAGGCAGTGGCGGGCCGCATCCTCCGCGCCTCCAACCGGGCTGGGGGGATCGAAGGGGGAATGAGCAATGGACAGCCGATTGTGCTGAGAGCGGCTATGAAACCCATCCCCACGACGATCACGCCTCTGCGCTCGGTGGACCTGGCAACCGGCGAGGCAGCGGCCACAGAATACCAGCGTTCGGATGTCTGCGCGGTCCCCGCTGCTTCCGTGGTTGGCGAGGCCATGGTCGCCTGGGTGCTCGCCGATGCGTTGATCGAAAAGCTGGGTGGTGACAGCCTCGCCGAGATGATGCGGCATCACACGGGATAGGGCGCGTCTTTTTCTCGACGGGAAACGTGGTATAATATGCCACAGGTTCCTGGCGACTTGGCAGCAAGGAGCTTTGTGCTGCGTTTTGAGGATGAGGACGGACATGCATCGGGAGTTGGATATTGTCTATCGCATCGATCCCGCCGTGCGCAACGAGGAGTTGAACGCGCTGTTTGCCGCTGCCTGGCCTGCGCACTCCTGGCGTGATTTCCGCCCCATTCTCAAGCAAAGCCTGGCATTCGTGTGCGCCTATCAGGCGGAGCGGCTGATCGGGTTCGTCAATCTCGCGTGGGATGGCGGGTTCCACGCGTTTCTGCTGGATACAACGGTTCACCCGGATCTGCAACGCCGGGGGATCGGCCGCCGGCTGGTGGGGCACGCTGCAGAGGTGGCCCGAGAACGAGGCACTGTGTGGCTGCACGTGGACTGCGAGCCGCGATGGACGGCTTTCTACCGGGGATGTGGGTTCCGCCATACCGAGGCCGGCCTGATGTGCTTGGGGCCTGCGGAGGGTGCGGCCTAGCGCGACGGGTCTCTGCCGCCGGGCGTCGGGGATGTTGAGACGTCGCGTTCCTGTGGACGTTCGGGGTTCCGCCAGAGAACTGGATGCTACTGGTGTTGAGCGTGAGAGGAGGACAGGTCATGGAGATTGTGAGACTGGGCCAGTCGGGACTCAAAGTGTCGCGCATCTGCCTCGGCACGATGACATTCGGCGCGGGCGCGGACGAACGGATGTCCTTCCGGTTGATGGACCGGTACGTCGAACTGGGAGGCAGCTTTTTGGACACGGCAGACCAGTATTCTGCTGGCCTGTCCGAGGAGATCGTCGGGCGTTGGATCAAAGAGCGCGGCGTCCGCGACCGGATCGTGCTGGCGACCAAGGTATATACGATGATGGGCCCGACCTCGAACGACGGTGGGTTGTCGCGGATCCACATCCAGCGTGGCGTGGAGGACAGCCTGCGGCGGTTGCAGACGGACGTCATTGATCTCTACCAGATCCATCGCTGGGACTTTGGCGCTCCGCCGGAGGAGACGATGGAGGCACTAAACGACATGGTCCGCCAGGGCAAAGTGCGCTACATTGGCTGCTCGAACCTAAAGGCCTGGCACCTGTGCAAGTATCTTCACATCGCGAAAGCGAATCACTGGTCACGGTTCATCAGCGTACAGCCGATCTACAGCGCCCTCAACCGGGGCATCGAGAACGAGGTCCTGCCTCTGTGCGCCGAAGAGGGCCTGGGCGTCATCGTCTACAACCCCCTGGCGGGCGGCGTGCTCACCGGCAAGTACAGCCGGGAGCAGGCTCCTCCAGGCGGCACGCGCCTGGGCGATGTGCAGGTCTACCAGGGGCGCTATTTCACCGAGAACGCCCTGGACATCGTCGATCGCTTTGTTCGTGCCGCACAAGCTCTCGAGGTCACGCCCGCTCAGTTGGCCCTTGCCTGGGTTCTCGCCGAGCCACGCGTGACGTGCCCGATCGTGGGCGCGCGCACCCTGGGGCAGCTCGATGATACACTGGGCGGTCTGGTCCTCTCTCTCAGTCCAGAACAACGGGCCGCCCTGCCTGCTGTGCCCCCAGGCCGTTGGGTGGGACAGGACCCCGTGTACGACCGCACGTCCTAGCGTTCCAAGGTGTAGGGATGTGTCGCATGCCCTCCAAACCTGACCTCTTGTCCTCCGGCAATATCGTGCTCACCGGCTTTATGGGTACCGGAAAGAGCAGCGTGGGCCGCGAGGTCGCTTGCCGGCTCGGTCGCCCCTTCGTGGATATGGACGTCGAGATCGAGAGGCGTGCTGGCAAGTCCATCTCGTCCATCTTTGCCCACGATGGCGAGCCGGCCTTCCGCAGATACGAGTCCGAGCTTTGCCGCCACTTGAGCGATCGGCGAGGACTGGTCATCGCCACGGGCGGCGGCGCGCTGGTGGATCCTGAGAACAGGCGGCGAATCACGGCGTCTGGCCCGGTGTTCTGCCTCACCTGTGATCTGGACGAGGTCCTGCGACGGCTGGCGCCGGCGCGGGACCGCCCTTTGCTGGACGTGGATAACCGCAGGACGTGGGCTGAGCAGCTCCTGCACAGCCGCCGGGCGGCCTATGGCTCCATTCCTCGCCAGATCGATACCACCTCTCTGTCGATCGACCAAGTGGCGAGCCAGGTGCTCGAGAGGGCGTTCTCGATCTGCATGCCTGTCCGCCATCCAGGGGGCAGCTATCCCATCCATATCGGGCACGGCCTGTTGCGCGGGCTGGGCCAACTGGCGCGAGAGATCGGCTCTGGCGAGCGCATCGCCGTCATCACCAACACCACCGTGTCGGCGCTTCACCTGCCTCCTGCCATCGAGTCCCTGCGCCAGGCCGGATTCTCTCTCTTCGTGTGCACGATCCCGGACGGCGAGCAGCACAAAACGCTGGACACCGCCGCCGGGCTCTACGAACAGCTCGTGGAGGGGGATCTGGATCGGGGTGGGACGGTGCTGGCCCTCGGCGGCGGGGTGACCTGTGACCTCGCCGGGTTCGCGGCGGCAACGTACATGCGAGGGGTGCCCGTGATCCAGGTGCCGACCACGCTGCTCGCGATGGTGGACGCCAGCGTGGGCGGCAAGACCGCGGTGGACCTGCCACAGGGCAAGAACCTGGTGGGAGCGTTCAAACAGCCCGCGCTGGTGGTCATCGACCCCGATGTGCTGCGGACACTGCCCGCAGGAGAGATCGCATCGGGTATGGCCGAGCTGATCAAGCACGGCGTCCTCGCTGACGCCGATCTCTTGGTCGAGCTGGAGACCACGGTGCAGACCCCGCAGGTGTGGGAGAACTGGATCGCCCGCTCGCTCCAGGTCAAGATCGACGTCGTGGAGGGCGACCCCTACGAACGTGGCTGGCGGGCTGTTCTCAATCTGGGCCATACGACTGGGCACGCACTGGAGCAGATCAGCGGTTTCCACATGCGTCATGGCGAAGGGGTGAGCATCGGCACGGTGGTCGCAGTCCGAATCGCGGTGCGGATGGGACGGGCAGACCCCGCGCTTCCTGAGCGCGTGGCGGCGGTGCTGACGGCCCACCATCTGCCAGTAGAGTGCCCGCCAGTCTCCAGCCAGGTGATCTGGGAGGCGATGATGCGCGACAAGAAGAAGCGTGGGAAGGCCCTTCGCTGGGTCCTACCGCGCGCAATTGGCGAGGTCGAGGTCGTCGAGGACGTGCCTCGTCAGGTGGTGCTGGATGTGCTGCGCGAGATGGGAGCAAAGTGAGGAACGTACGATGACGGGTATCCTGGTCTTACACGGCCCCAACTTGAACCTGCTGGGCCAACGCGAACCAGAGATCTATGGCCAGCAGATGCTGAGCCAGATCGATGCGCAGCTTGCCGCCCTGGCTGCCGAGCGCGGTGTCGAGCTGCGCATCCTGCAGTCCAATCACGAGGGAGTGTTGATCGACCGCATTCACGAGGCGGTGTCGTGGGCCGATGGCATCTTGATCAATCCCGGTGCGTACACGCACACCAGCGTGGCTTTGCGGGATGCGATCGCTGGGGTCGGGCTGCCGGCGGTCGAGGTCCACCTGTCCAACGTTCACGCCCGCGAGTCGTTCCGCCATACGTCCCTGATCGCTCCCGTATGTGTCGGGCAGATCAGCGGGTTCGGCTGGCGCAGTTACACCCTGGGTCTGATCGCCCTGTTGGATCACCTGTCATCGGGCGTCGCGCAGATCTGAGGTGCCAGGCACTTACTTGAAGTGCCTGGCACCTTCGCTGGCACCTTTGGTGCTGAACTGCCAAGTCCGCTCACTGAGGTGTCCCGACGAGATCGTATTCCAGTGCCCCGGTGATCCTCACGGGGACAATCCGTCCAGGCTCAACGGCCTCCTCGATCAATACCAGTCCATCAATCTCTGGTGCGTCGCGGTAGGAGCGACCGACACTGACCAACGAGATTTCCTCTGTGTCGTCCACATCCGCACCTTCGTACTCTGCCTCGCCCTGACCTTCTATCAGCACGCCCAAGGTGCGGCCCACCTGTGCCTGGTTGCGGGCCAGCGAGATGGCCTGCTGCTGGCCCATCAGGCGGTCATATCGCTCCGCCTGGACCTCCTCCGGGATAGGGTCGGGCAGGTCGTACGCCGCGGTGCCTTGCTCCGGAGAATAGGTGAATACGCCGACCTTGTCGAACTGTGTCTCCTGAGCGAATGCCGCCAGAGCGCGGAACTCACCTTCCGTCTCCCCCGGGTAGCCCACGATGAAGGAGGTTCGGAGGGCGATGTCGGGCATCGCTTTCCGCAGGGCCTCGATCAGGCGGCGCACTCGATCGACGTCTGTCGGCCGGCGCATGCGCCCGAGCGTGTCAGGATGTGCGTGCTGCAAGGGCAGATCGAGGTAGTGGCAGATCTGCGGGTGCCGGGCCATCGTCTCGATCAGCCGAGGGCTGATGTGCTGTGGATAGGCATACATGATCCGGATCCACGACACCTCGGGAACAGCCGAGATCAGCGTCTCCAGCAAGACGGGCAGAGCGTCCTGTTCGCCCCGATCTTGCCCGTAGGCTGTCGTGTCCTGGGCGATGACGATGATCTCCTCAACGCCTTTCCCGCCAAGGTGCTGGGCGTCGGCGATGATGTCGTGCACGGGCCTGCTGCGCAGGGGGCCCTTGATCAGTGGGATCGCGCAAAAGGCACAGGGCGCGCTGCATCCCTCGGCGATCTTGAGGTAGGCGCTTCGTCCCTGCAGGGCCACGCGGGGCACTCGCCCTCGCAGCCGGATTCGTGCGCCCGATTCCGCCCCTACAGGATCGCCCACCCAGGTGCAGGTCTCTGTGCGCTGTCGCCGCTGCCCAAGGCGCTCAACAAGAGTCAAGACCTCTGCCCAGCGTCGCGTGCCCAGGATGCCGTCCAGGCCCGGAACCTGCTCGGCTAGCTCTGCGCCCGCCCGCTGCGACAGGCATCCGGTCGCGATGAGCTGCTGTCCAGGACGCTTCTGCTCTGCCAGATCGTGCAGGACAAACAGGGACTCTGCTCGGGCGCTTTCGATGAAACCACACGTATTGACGAGCAGCACGTCCGCGTCGGCTGGGTCCGAAACGGGTCGGTGTCCCCCCGTATTGAGCAAAAGGCCCATGTCTTCTGCATCCACGGTGTTCTTGGGACAGCCCAATGAGATCATAAAGTAACGCACGACATCTCCTGCAACAAAAAGCACACGGCGTCACCGTGTGCCAAATGCTCAAGCTGCTCTGTAGTTCACGCCGCCGGAGTGGGCGTTGGAGCGGCCTCGCCCGTGGGCGTTGGCGCTGTCTCTCCTCCTGTTGGGGTCGGGGTCACCTCGCCCTGAGGGGTCCACAGCCTCTCCACTACTTCCCCACGCGCTCCCAGAGCGCCTAGCTCTTTGCCGTTGACGGTCACTTCCACGCCCCCTGCGTTTCCGCAGATAAAGTAGAGTGAGCGCTGAGCCTGCCATTCTCTCTCTTCGCCTGCCTGCAAGAGCTCGCCCGGAACCTGTTGCTCGTCCACGGTGACCTGCAGCCACGCTCGTTCGGTCACCGTGATGTGCAGGGTAACGCCCTCCGTTGCACTGGGCGTGGACGTCTCGGCGGGCGGCGTCGGCGTCGCGGTCTCCGGGGTTGAGGCGAGCGTCGCCGTCGTGGTGGGTGAGGGCTCTGGCGGTGACTCGGTCGGCGTTGCTGTCAGAGCGGACGGTGTCGATGTAGGGGCGGACGATGTCGGTGTCGGCGGCACAGGTGTGTTCGTCGCCGTGGCCGAAGGTACGAGTACCACTCTTTCGGCGGTCGCAGTCGCCGTAGGGGTCGCTGTGGGCGTGACCGTAGGCCGGATCAGGGGCCACCCATACTGCCAGAACAGGCCGCCGCCAACTACCACGATGACCAGCAGCATGACAAACCAAAAGACCAGATTTGCCTTGATCAGCGGCCTCGGCGAGGTCAGCTCGATGTCCTGAGGACGGAATATCCCTGGCTCAACGAACTTGTGTGCTGCCTTGTCTTCCGCGAACAGCGCCTCCACTTCGGCCAGGTCGAGGCCGAGGTGGAGGGCATAGTTGCGCAAGAACCCGTGAACGTGCCCTGGCGTGGGCAGGTCGTCGTACCTGCCCTCTTCGAGGGCGAGCAGATACTTGTATCGGATCCGGGTCGCGCTTTCTATGTGTTCGAGGGTCAGCCGTTTCTCCTCGCGAGCTTCGCGCAGTAGCTGACCCAGCTTGGTGGTGTTCGCGCTTGAATGCTCACGCTGGGTCTGCGTGGTTCCTTCCTCCCCCTCTGCTTCTCCCGCCCTCTTGCCGGTCCGGCGCAGTAGCTGGCCCAGTTTACCCATGTATGGTCCTCGCTCGCAAAGTCTACTCTGCTTCTGGCTCGCCCTCGCGCTCAATGACGATGGTTACCTCGGGTACGAGGTCTGACATCAAGCGAACGGGAACCTGGTGCGTGCCCAACTGACGCAGAGACTCATCGAGGTGGATCTTGCGCCGGTCAAAGCTACGCCCCAATTCCTCCGAGATCCGTTCTGCGATATCGGCGCTGGTGATCGAGCCGTAGAGCTTGGTGCCCTCTCCGGCCCGGGCCTGGAACACCAACGTCATTTGCCCAAGCCGTTCGGCGATGGCCTGGGCGTCCTTCAGCTCGTGCAGAGTCTGCTTGGCAGCGGTCCGCTTGTGTTGCTCAACCTGCTTAAGCTCCCCAGGGGTAGCGATCTTGGCCAAACCGCGGGGGATCAGATAGTTTCGAGCATATCCATCGGCCACCTTTTTCACGTCGCCAACCTTGCCCAAACCCGGTACATCCTGAATCAACAAGACGTTCACTTGCTCTCCTCGCTTTCAACCTCAGAATATGCTGCAGGCGGAGATACGTCACAGCCGCCTTTCGACAGTGGGTTATGATACACCAAAAACCACGAATTGTCCAATGGTTCGGGCCATCGCCATTGCACCGGGCCAGATGCGTTGACAACCTGTGGATGGACTTGTATAATGTTAGTAGGGGCGTTGCGAAACCTGCCGGTCTGCTCCGGACCTTGATGCGGCAGAACGGCCCTTGCTCGCTCCCTGCTGAACGGAGGTGTTCGAGTGCCAAGGGAAAAGATCCTGATCGCGGATGACGAGCCAGATGTCCTCAATCTATGCACGCGCATTGTCTGCAGTGAGGGATACGAGGTCACCGGCGTGCTCACCGGGGAAGAGGCCATCGAGGCAGCGCAGAGAGAACGCTACGATCTGTTCCTCACCGATATGATCATGCCGGGGATCCGAGGGTTGGAGACGTCCCGGATCATCCGCACGTACCAGCCTGATATCGTGTGCGTGCTGATGACCGGACACGGCACGATGGATACCGCCATTCAGGCCCTGCAGCTCGGGTTTTCCGAGTTTGTCGTCAAGCCGTTCAGCACCCTCGATCTCAAGCTGGCTATCAGTCGGGCGCTGGAGAAAGAGCGACTCCGCCGCGAAAACGCCCGGCTCAGCGCGTTGATCCCGCTCTTCGAGATCAACAAGACCCTGATGACCACCGTCGAAGAGGGCCAGCTAGCGCGAAGGGTGCTGAGGGCTGCATGTGACGAGCTTGGGGCCACGCGGGGGATCTTGATGCTGCGCAGGACGGACGGGCGCCTGTTTGTGGGGACGAGCACCGGTTTCGATGTGGAGCAGGCTCAACCGGAGACGATAAGTTTCGTGCTGCATACCGCGGAGGCCTTGCTGCAGGAGCGCCAGCAGGTGCTGGCACAGACGTCCGCGGGCGCTGAAGCGCGTGTGGCCGAGTTCATGCGCCGCACCCAGATCGAGAGCTTTATGTTTAGTCCGCTTCTGGCGATGGATGCGCCGGTCGGCGCGCTGGTACTGGCCAAGTCCGAACGGGGAGCGCGATTCGCCCCCGGCGACAGCGAACTGCTGTCTGTGCTTTGCGGGCAAGCAGCGATCGCCTTCCAGAATGCCAGCCTGTTCGAGCAGATCCAGCGTGCCTATCAGGAGCTGCAAGAGCTGGATGACATGAAGAGCGAGTTCATCAGCATCGCCGCTCACGAGCTGCGCACGCCGTTGGCTATCCTGATGGGACACGTCGAACTCTTGGCAGAAGAGATCGAGGATACGCAGATCAAAGCGCGGCTGCAGATCGTTTTGCGGAATGCGCTTCGGCTGCGAGGGTTGGTGGACGCTTTGCTCGATATGCGCCACTTACAGACTGGGGAAGCGCAGCTCGAGATCGCCCCTTGTCACATCTCGGACCTGATCAGGGATGCGATGGACGATCTGGCCTCAATGGTCGAGGCGAAAGGCATTCAGGTCCTGGTCAACGTACCTGCAGACCTGGAGCCCGTTCGCACGGACCCTCAAAAGGTCCTCTTGACGCTTTCCAACCTGATCCAGAATGCGATCAAATTCACGCCGCAGGGGGGACGGGTCGGAGTTGAGGCAAGCGTGCACGAGGACGAGCTGAGGGTCTCTGTCTGGGATACGGGCATTGGGATCCATGCGGAGGAACACGAACGCATTTTCCTGCCTTTCTACCAGGTAGAGCCGTCCTTGACTCGTGAACACGAGGGAATCGGCCTGGGTCTCTCGATCGCCAAGGGCATGGTCGAGCGCTGCAAGGGCAGGATCTGGGTGGAGAGCGAGCCCGGTCAGGGGAGCCGCTTCATATTCGCCCTTCCCCTGGGGATTGACCCCGATCCCGTGCCTGCTGTCACAGGCATTCTCTTCAGCAGTGAGGATGTCCCTGGCGGGCCGTCTTCATAGGTCTTGGGAAGGGGGTGGCGTCCGGCGCAATGTGCGCTGGATCGCCTGCAAGAGGGGACCGCGCTGCTCGTATCCCTGCTCGCCGAGCTCAGAGATGCCCAGGTAGATACCGGTGCGACAGCGCCGAACCAGCCCCAGGACCAGCCGGCCGAGCGCGATCTGCCGGGCGGCAAATTCCTCCTCATCGCCCCACGTTTTACCCTCGGGCCACTGCCTGCTCAGGACGTGCGGGTGGGTTAGGGGCTGGTAGAGCCGCTCCCACCATGCGCTGCTTCCCACGTCCAGCCAGAACTGCACCTCCACGGGGCGGTTGGCCATCAGAAACGTATAGGCCGGGGCCATCAGAACCGCGTCGGTCGCTTCGATCTGCCAGCTCTGTACGTAGGTAGCTGCGATGATCCCCTGATCGACCGTGCGCAGGTACTCCGGGCCGAGCGGGCCGGGGGTGGTGCCCCCCACTACGCGGCGGAACTTTTGATAGGATTCGATCAGGTTTGCTGTGACCCGTCCGGCATCCAGGTTGCGGTAGAAGCCAAATCCAGGCTGCGAGAGCAGCTCGGTGAACAGCCCGTCAAGCAGGTCGTCCAGCTCGAGCGGTCTTTGTTCCCCGTAGGCGGCCAACCAGCCGCGCAGGCGCTCGAATCGCTCCCCGAGCGTAAAGCTGATCCGCTGCTGCATGTCCGTTCGCATCTGATCGAACGAGGTGAGCATCGGTCGCCCCTCTCGCGGGCGGTACGCGACCTCGGTGAGCAGGCGAGCACGGATCAGGTCGAGACCATCGACAGCCAACATCAGGGCCTGGGTCACGTCCGGCGGCGCTGGGCAGAGCCCCCAGTCGGGACGGGCGAAGGCCGCCCACGTCAGCAGGCAGCGCGCCGCGGGCTCTTCGCGCAGGGCGCGCGATGGGCGGTGCGAACGCACGGGCACCTGGCGATGCGACAACGCGTTGGACAGCGCGAACCGAAGCGCGTCGCCGAGGAAAGGAGACAGGATCGCGATCTCTCCAGGCGGAACATCGCGCTCGTGCACGAGCAGCGCAACCTGGTCGGCCACCCACTCGATCATCTGGTGCTGAAAGCGCGCGAGCTCAAAGTGGATCGCGACTCTCGGGTTGCCTGTCTCCGGCTGGCGGGGTGCGGGACTCGGGCCTGAAAGGCGTTCGGCGACTTCTCTTCCCAGCGACTGTACCAGGTGGTCTCCCAGGGCCTGCACGTGTGCCGACACCACGTACGATCGGTCCAGGGTCATCCAGTCCTGGCACGACCACTTGAGCTCTGCAGCACCCTCGGCGTCAGCGCCCAGGAAGGCGCGATATCCTCCACCCTGATCCATCACGACCAGCGCGCTCTCGCATTCTCCCAGCCACTGCTTCAGGAGGTCGTGCGCGCGTGGCGTGTCCTCTTCGACATTGTCCACGATCAGGTGTCGGTACCTCCCGAACAGGTGGCCGCGACATGCGGGCTCGGTCAAGAAATGGTCAAAGAATATATCGAGCTGGAGGGAAAAGTCGAGCAGGTTGTGAGCCAGGCAGTAGGTGCGAAAGCCGTTCACGCACGCCTGGACCTGGTCGTAGGCGCGCAGGCGCGCGCTCTCACCGGACCACGCTTGTTTGAGGCGGGCGGCGACGTCTGTGTGTGGAAAGCCGACGACCGCCGCCTTGTTCAGGTTGTCGATGATCTGGCTGACCAGGCGGTTGCGGCGGATGGATATCCCATCGAAATGCCCTTGGTCGATGTAGGGCGACACGATGCGATCCATATAGTACTGGGTTGTCTCCAGGGTGAGAAAGATGGGCTCCTGATCGGGGAGGCCAAAGCCAGCTTTTTCGGCGATCAGTGGCCAGTACAGGGCAAGGGTCCGCCGCGCTAGACCGCCCACCGTGACAACGGTGACCTCGCTGCCGGGGATGTCCAGCTCCCACAGAGCCTCAGTGTATGGCCTGCCGAGCACGCGCTGAGGCACCCAGACCAGGATCGACTCGGCGGGCACGCCGCTGTGGAGCAATTGAGAGAGACGGCGTATCGCCAGGGTGGTCTTTCCAGCCCCGGGAGGTCCCTGGAGGAAAAAGATCCTCTTGTCGGGATGGAGCGTAGGATCGACGTTCAGGTTCGCTGCGTCAGCCATTCGATCGACCTGGCCTATCAAAGGTAGAGGCGATGCTCGCTGATGTAGCGCTCGACCGCACGGGGCACCACGTAGCGGATCGACCGGCCCTCGCGGATGCGTCGCCGGACATCGGTGGCCGAGATGTCGAGCACGGGCGCCTCCAGGATGTGGATGAGAGATGCTGCTCCGGGCAGCACGCCCTCCAATGCCTGCAGGTCCACCGGGTATCCCGGCCGCCGGACGGCAACGATGTGACAGAGGCGGAGCAAGCGCTGGGGCTGATACCACGTCGGCAGCTCGGCCAGCGAGTCGGTTCCTATCAGAAAGTAGATTGCGGTCTCGGGCCCCCACACGTCCTGGAGCAAGCGAATGGTGTCCACCGTGTAGCACGGGCCTGGGCGATCGATGTCCACCCGCGAGACGGTCATATGCGGGTTGTCGGCGGTAGCCAGCTCGACCATGGCGAACCTGTGCTCGGGGTCGGTGATCGATAGATCGAGCTTGTGGGGCGGTTTCCCGGCGGGGATGAACACCATCTGATCGAGCTCCAGCAGGACGCGTGCCTCCTCGGCGATGATCAGGTGGCCGATGTGGATCGGATCGAACGTGCCCCCGATCACTCCTATCCGCATGACGTTCTCCGGGCGGGGGAGCTGGTGCAAAGCCCCTCGACAAACCTACGGGAACGCGGTAGCAGCGGCATCCTCATGCCGCTGCTCGGCCCATAGAGATGCCCCAGCCAGAGATCCTCGACAAACCTACGGGAATCTGGTAGCAGCGGCATCCTCATGCCGCTGCTCGGCCCATGGAGATACGCCAGCCAGAGCTCAGCCGGCTTTGCAGTAGCTGTACTCTCTGTGAGATGGCTAGAGAGGGCCATCGTGGGTCTCCGCGCTCCCCTCCGTCTCGCCAGCGACCTGCTCCTGGCGCCGATCGGATGACCTGCGGATCCGGGCCCTGAGCGCCTGGATCCACCCCTTGCTCCGCTCTGCCAGGGTTCGGATCAGGGACGCGCCCGCGCTGGGCGTGGGTTCTTCAGATGCCTGGGGCTCGGATGTCGAAGCGCGGACAAAGCGAATGCGGGGCCCACGGTAAGCTCTCCTCCTCGGGCGCGGCTGCTTGAGTCGGGGGTGCCTGGGAAGGCGAACCGTGTACTCGCCGTGCCACGCCCGTGTCAGCCCCTGTACGACTGCAAAGAGCAACCACGATGCGAAAAACGCCGACAGGCAGAGGGCGATCGAGCCCGTGAGCTGGGCCTGGAACTGCCCAGGCCAGTCGTTGGCGTAGCCAGCGGCTGGCAGGCGTCCGGTGATCCCCTGCCCGTCGACGCCCAGGTAGGCGCCTCTGCCCACCCGGTTCCATGCCTGGCCCGCTCCGCCATCGGCGAACAGGCCCACAGCCAGCAGCCCCCACAAGGCCGGCAGGCCGTGTGTCGCGATGGCCGACGTGGGATCATCGAGGCGCAGCACGTGCTCGATCGCGTACTGTCCCAGGGGTACCAGCAGTCCCGCTCCTGCTCCCACGGCGAGAGCGGCCCAAAAGGGCAGGAAGGGCAGGCCGGCACTGGCGGCGACGATCGCCGCGGTTACCCCCCGGGCGGTCATCAGCGCGTTGGCTTGGCCCGTTGTCAGCCAACTGAACGCAAGGGAAGCCGCCGCTCCCCCTGCCGCAGCCAACATCAGGCCGATGCCGAATTCTGCCCAGGCCATCTCCAGCCCGCTGGCCACCCGTACCGGCGTGCTCTGTCCCCACCCTATCCAGCCAACGAGGACCAGCCATGCGCCGAGCGTGGCCAGAATGGGCAGGTGCAAGGGAGGCATAGGAACGTAGGTCTCGCCGTCTTGAGCGACGCGGAATACATCCCCCTCTCCGGTCTGCGCCACATTCACCGTCGGCAGGGCGAGCTGCTCGACGCGGGATCGGGCAGAGGCACGCGTGCCAAAGGCCAGCATCCCCGCCAGCGCCGTCGCCGCTCCTGCCAGGTGTACGGCACCGGCGCCGCCCCAGTCCACGAAACCGTGTCCCCATCCCAGATTGAGGCCCAGGTTCGCCAGCCAGCCGCCGCCCCAGGTCCAGTGGCCGATCAGTGAGTAGAGAAAGGCGATCGTGATCCCGCTCATAAAGAGGACCACTGCCCGGGTGCGTCCCTGCAAGGACCAGAGGGGCAGGGCCACGGCGGTCGTGATCCATGGCAGTTGAGACAGGAACAGGGCGAGTGCGGCGGGCGTCGAGGCCGGACCGCGCAGCATATAGCCCTCCAGTCCGAGCATCCCCCACTGCGTGCCCCAGCTCGCGGCGATGGGCGCCCACGTCCACTGGCGCACCAGGCCCGCGAGGTCGGGCTGGTCGACCACAAAACCTATCCCGCCGAACTGAAAGGCAAACCCGCACAACCAGTAGCCGATGACCGATACTGCCAACGCCAGCCAGCCGAGGCGGATCACCCGTGCGACGTGACCCGGCGGGACTGCGCCGCATGCGACGAGTCCCAACCCGACGGGAACGAGCCAGGCAAGCGCCGTCGCCCACAGGAGCTGCGATGAGCCCGCCCCAGACACACCGTCTGTGGCAAGGGCAGGCACGCTCAGGATGGATAGGACGAGGATCGCGATCAGGCCGAGACGTGCGCTCCGATGAACCAACTCGACTCCTCCACGTTCGATACCGGGCATGGGTGGCGATTATACCACAAACTCAACAAGCAGCAAGCACATCCCTCAACGAGTCCTTGGCCAGAGTGTGCGGTTTGGGGCTTCCTTCCTTGTCCGGCCAACGGATGAGGCGAATCATCCCGTCCACGATCTCGATTCCGGTGATGTCGCCGTCGAGAAAGCTGCAGCAGCCGGTGTTAAAGTAGCAGGGCTTGGTCATGGCATAGCGGGTCTCACGGTCCGGCTTTTGCCTCTCCTGGGCCAGGACCCACTCGATCTTGGCCAGGAGAACTGCCTGGGCTTCGAGCAGGATGCGACTGGGCTTGCTCTCTGCCTCTTTTTCGAGCCGCTCCACCTCTTCCAGGAGCTGAGCAACGTGGGACTGTGATTTGAACACGGGCCGGTGCGTGTGCCCGGCGATCAGGATCAGTTTGCTCTGCTTTTCGGCCCACGAGTACAGGGCAGAGTTGTGCTTTTCTCTGAGCTCCCAGCTCTCTGCCGGCGTGTTAAAGGAGAGGCGGGTGAGCCGTTGGAAGGGACGCCACACGTACCGGACAAAGATCTTGGCCACGCGGGAAGCGGCATCGGCCCAGGCATCTCCCTGGTGCCCGTGAATAAGGAACAGCGCGCCCAATTCCTCGCCTTTGTCCGTCACCACGATCCGGGTGCTTTCGCGCACGTCTAGCTGCGGGCCACCGAACAGCGAGCTCAGGAACAGGCGTACCCTATCTGTGAACTGCCACTCGTCGTCGTGGTTGCCCCGGATGCGCACGTAGCGCCCTTTGTGGTGGAATTGAGACTCGAGGGCGAGCGAGTGTTTGTAGGCTTTGACCACGGATGCTGGCCTCTCTTCCCACAGCTCCTCGACGTCGCCAAGGACCACGAGGGTGTGTCCCATCCTCAGGTAGTAGGAAAGCGCAGCGTTGTAGGCCCTTTCCGCGCGCAAAAAGTCGTCTGCGCCGTTGCGGGCCCCCCGGTGAAGGTCGGAGAAGATGATGTAGCGCGCCGAGGATAGGTCCATCGATGGGGTGCCCTTCTGGGATTCCTCTCGTATGGTGCGAGCAAGGGCGGCATCGAGTGCCGTTCCCACTTCGCTCACGTGGCTCGATATCGAAAGGGCTTGGTCTCTCTGCGCGGACATTGCGACCACCTCCTAATCGCGACTAAGAGTTGCGGAGGATCACGGTACGCTACCATCATACCACAAGGTGTAAAAAGATTCAATACACAAATCGGCGTTTCGTTGACACCGGTTTTCTTTTGCGCTATACTGAGGCTGGTGTAGGATCAGGAGAGGATGTGATGGGTGTGAGTACGATCTGCAGAGGCACAGAGAGCCACGATATCGCGTACGCGGTCCGCGTGCTGCGCGACGGCGGGATCGTCGCCTTTCCCACCGACACCGTCTACGGCATTGGCGCGCACGCCTTTCTGCCCGCTGCCGTCGAGCGGCTGTACGTGGCCAAGTGCCGCCCCCCCGACAAGGCGATCCCCCTGCTCCTTTCTCGCGTCGAGGCACTGGCCTCGGTAGCGGCGTCCGTTCCTGACCTGGCCTATGTGCTGGCGGATCGCTTTTGGCCCGGCGCGCTGACCTTGGTGCTGCACCGGGCGGCCCGCATACCGGACGCGGTGACCGCAGGCGGGGATACCGTCGCTGTGCGCGTGCCCGATCATCCCGTCGTCCAGGCGCTTCTGCGGGAGCTGGATGCGCCGCTCGCAGCGACCAGCGCCAACCTATCGAACCATCCCGCACCGGCGACGGCGAGCGGTGTGCTCGCCCAACTCGAAGGCCGGATCGACCTGCTGCTCGATGGCGGTCTGTGTCCGGGCGGAGTGGCATCGACCGTGCTCGACCTGACTGTCCGCCCGCCCAAGATCCTGCGCGCGGGGGGTATCCCGGCAGCGCAGATCGCGGCCCTGTGTGTGGAAGAGAACTGAGGAGGACCATGCCCCGCAAACGACTGGGCGTCGTCACCGACGGCGCGTTCAACGCCGGGCTCAGCGTTCGGCTCGATCCGGACGTCTCCACTGAGCAGATGCGCATCGGCGACTTTGTGATCGTCGAGGGCGATCGAAATCTCTACTTTAGCATGATCAGTGATATGCAGCTCCGTGCTACCGACGCGCGCCTGATCGCCGATCCGCCGGCAGATGCCTCACCCTTTGTCGCCAGCGCGCTCCGCGGCTCGCTGACCTATGCCAACGTGCAGGTCAAGCCGATGCAAATGATGTCCAAGGGAGGCGAGGAGGACTTTATCGTCGATCTTGAGGGGCCGCAGCCGGTGCGCACGATCCCCATGCACCTATCCACGCTGGCTGAGGCCACCGCGAGTGACTTTCGCACCGTGTTTGGCGACGAGCAGCAGGGCAGGCAGTACTTTGCGGTGGGTACTCCTCTGACCATGGACCTGCCGATCTGCATCAACCTGGAGCGCATGGTCGAGCGTTCGAACGGCATCTTTGGCCAGAGCGGCACGGGCAAGAGCTTCCTGGTGCGCCTCCTTCTCTGTGGGGTGATCAAGAGCGGCGTGGCCGTCAACCTGATCTTTGACATGCACGACGAGTACGCTTTCGGCAAAGAGAGCGAGGATGGTGTGTTCGTCAAGGGGTTGACTCACCTCTTTGGGAGGAACAAGGTACTGGTCTATTCGCTGGACAGGCAGGCCGCGTCACGTGGCGGGGGGCGGGGCATCGATCGCACCGTTCAGATCGGACTGGACCAGATCGAGCCCGAGGACGTGATGCTCCTGGCCCAGGAGTTGAACCTGCGCGGCACCGCCGAGGCCACCATTGGCTTGCTGGAGGACCAGTTCAAGGAAGAGTGGCTGACGCGCCTGGTGACCATGACCCCCCAGGAGATGGAACTGTTCAGTGGGGAGAGCGGCGCCCACCCGGCCTCCATGGGCGCGCTCCAGCGCGCCCTCAAGCGGGTGCAGCGCAAAGAGTACGTCGTCGAGCGCGGAAATTTCAACCTGATCGACGAAATGGTGAGCGCCCTGGACAAGGGGCAGAACGTGATCCTTCACTTTGGGCGCTATGACTCGCCGCTGGATCACATGCTGGTCGCCAACCTGGTCACCCGTCGCGTGCGCCACCTGTACCGCGAAAAGGTAGAGCAGTACGAGCAAACGCAAAAGCCTGCGGACAGGCCGCGCCCGCTGATGATCACCATCGAGGAAGCGCACAGCTTTCTCAACCCGTCGGTCTCCAGGCAGACCATCTTTGGCACCATCGCCCGCGAACTGCGCAAGTACCACGTCACGTTGATGGTCGTGGACCAGCGGCCGAGCAGCATTGACGCCGAGGTCATGTCTCAAATCGGCACGCGGGTCACCGGCAAGCTCACAGAGGAGCGAGACATCGAGGGCGTGCTGACCGGTGTGGGCAACCGCTCCTTCTTGCGTGGCGCGCTGGAAAGCCTGGATACGCGCCAGCAGGTGCTGCTGATGGGTCACGCGGTGCCGATGCCGATCGTCGTTCGCACGCGTAAATACGACGAGGTGTTTTGGGCAGAGATGGCTTCCGACGAGGGCCATGCCAAGAGCGCGAGCCAGGCTGCTGCCGAGATCTTTGAGTTTTAGCGGACGTAGACCCTTGGGGTTTTCCGAAACCCGAAGGGTCTACGTCTTCCCTAGCCCTCATCCGGCACTGCATCCCTGGCGCTGCCGCGCAGGATCGTGCGTGCGGGCAGCCAGGCCGCCGCGGTGCAGATGAGGGGCGCGACGACCAGCCCGATCAGCCCGCCAGGGGACGCCGCACGCACCGTGCGCCAGGCCGCGGGCCAAAGGTCCAGGTCGCTCACACCCCACGAGTTGCCGCCATAGGTCACGGCTACGATGACCGCGATGCCGGCCCCGCCCACCCATCCCAGCACCCCACCGATGAGCCCCATGAGCGCCGCTTCTCCCACCACCATCGCACGCACCTGTCGCCGCGTCGCTCCGATCGCCCGCAGCAGGGCCAGTTCGCGTCGCCGCTCGGTCACGCCGATCACCGTGGTGTTGACGACCCCCATCGCGGCGACGGCGAATGCCAGCAGCAGCAGCGTGTCCAGCAGGGCTGGCAGCGCATCCATCACCTCGACCTGCATGTCGGCCATATCCTGGAGCTCCCCCATCCTGACACCGGGCAGGCGATCCACTACGTCGGCGAGGTCGGCCGCCAGTGCGGCCCGTTCTTCTCCCGGCGCAGGCCAGATCAGCAGGGCGATCGGCCCGGTATCGCTGAACGCCACGTCGGCATCGAGGCTGATGATCGACGCGCCCACGTACGGTGAGCCGATACCCGCTACTGTGCACGCTACCGGCCCGTCCGCTCCCGTCACCTGCAGCGGCTCGCCCGGTGAGACCCGGTGTCTGCTCGCGACGGCAGGAGAGACGAGGACGCCGCATCCATCTTGTAGCAGAGGCAGGGCCGTTGCCCAATTCCCTTCGGTGAACGTGAAAAAGGAGCTGCCGGCCTGCTGCAGGCTGTGCGGGTCGAGCAGAAAGGAGAAATAGCTGGACCCCAGCATGGACAGTTCGGGGACGACGGCAAAGCGCCACTCCATCGTCTGGATACGCCCCTCCATGGCTTGCTCAATCTCGGCGACTGTATCCGGCGAGAGCGCCAGGTTCTCCACTTTACTGTATCCTGACATACCTGCCGCAAAGTCGGCAGCAGAGATGAGCCACGCGCCCAATTGGGCGGAACTCTGAACCTTGGGCAGCAAGAGCTCATCAAACATAAAGCGGATGAACCCGGTCATACCCACGATCATGGCCAGGGCAGCGGCGAGCGTCAGGACGGTCAGTGTGACGCGCCCCCGGCTCCGTCGCAAGTGATCGGCGATCAGCCGTCCTGTCGCTCCCCACAGGCGGGTCAG
>JADHXD010000042.1 GCA_016783145.1 Anaerolineae bacterium | reverse complement strand
GCGACTTGCGGGAATGGTGCCTCCTGGCGTACAATGGGGAGCACACGCCGATGGAGGAGTATCATGCGCATCGCCTTGGGAGGCATTACCCACGAGGCCAATACCTTCTGCCCACGTGCCGCCGACATGTCCAGCTTTGAGGCGCGCCAGCTCGCGCGCGGCGACGAGATCCTGGCAAACTGGCAGCGCACCGGCACCGAGCAGGCCGGCGCGATGAGCGTTTTCAGCAGCCAGCCGCGCTGCCAGGTCATCCCCACACTCCTGGCCCGGGCACTATCCAGCGCCCCGGTAGAGGAAAAGACCTTCCGCCGCCTGCTCGACGAGCTGGTCGAGCGAGTCCACGCCGCCCAGCCCGTCGACGGTGTGCTCCTGGTCCTGCACGGGGCGATGATGTCCGAGGCGGAACCCGACGCCACCGGTGAGGTCCTGGCCCGCGTGCGCGCCGCCGTGGGACCGGGCGTGCCGGTCGTGGGCACGCTGGACCTGCACGCCAACGTCACCGAGCGCATGCTCCGCGAGGCCACGGCGCTGATCGGCTACCACACCGCGCCCCACGTGGATATGTTTGAGACCGGGCAGAAGGCCGCGCGAATGCTGGTTGAGACGATAGAGGGACGCATCACCCCGGCAGCGGCCCTGGTGCGCCTGCCGATGCTCCTGCCGCCGGAGAACAGCACCCACAACTGGGGACCGCTGTCCGAGGTCATCCACATGGCCCTGGAGATGGAGCGCGAGGGCGCTCTCTTGCACGGGGGCATCTACCCCGTGCAGCCGTGGATGGACACGGCGGACGTGGCCGCTTCGGTGGTGGCGATCACCGATGGTGACCCGGCCGCTGCGCGCGGGCGAGCGATGGAGCTGGCCCGCGTCTTCTGGGCCCGGCGGGGTGAGTTCACCTCCGAGCTCGTGCCTCCCGACCAGGCCGTGCGCCGCGCCCTCGCCCGGCCACCCAGAACGGTCATTCTCTGCGACTCGGCCGATGCCACCACGTCCGGCTCGACCGGCGACAGCACGGTCGTCCTGCGCGCGCTGCTGCGTGCCGTTCCCTTTGAGGGGACCGCGCTGGCCAACGTCGTTGACCCGGGGGCGGTGGCCCGGGCGATCGAGGCCGGCATCGGCTCGACGGTGACCGTCCGCGTGGGCGGCGGGCTCGCGCCGGAGACCTTTGCCCCCCTCTCTTTCACCGGGTACGTCAAGACCCTTTCCGACGGCACCTTTACCTTCAAGGGGCCGGGGATGCGCGGCGTGCCCCATCACATGGGGCGCACGGCAGTGTTGGTCCAGGACGGCATCCACCTGGCCGTGATGGAGCGCGGCGTCTCGCAGTGGGACCCGCAGCTCTATCGCAGCCTGGGCCTCGAGCCTGCGGACGCGCGCATGGTGCAGGTGAAATCCCCGATGGCCTTTCGCGCCGCCTACGAGGGACTCTACGACGAGGTGATCGTCGTTGCCGCACCGGGCGCGGCGAGCCCGCAGCTCGCATCGCTGCCCTGGCAGCACCTCCCCCGCCCCATCTATCCGCTGGACCCGGAGACCGCGTGGCCGTAGGCCGAGAGGGGATTCACCTGCAGCGGATACGGAGCGCATCGCTCGTCTTGCCGGGCGCCATTTCCTGCCTTGCGCAGAACAGCGCCTGAGCGCGCTTCTCAGTTTCAGCCGAGGACACTCAATCCCTGGCCAAGGAGGCTTCGATGTCCATCTCAACACCTTTCCCTCTGGACAACACCCACGCGCTGTGGGAGCGAGCCCGGCAGGTGATGCCGGGCGGGGTCAATGCTTCGGCACGCCTCAACCCCGCACTGGGCCACGCGCTGTTCTTTGAGCGCGGCGAGGGCGCTTACCTGTTCGACGTGGACGGCCATCGCTACATCGACTACTGCATCTCGCACGGGGCCAGCCTGCTGGGCCACGGACACCCGGCGGTCGTGAGGGCGGTGCAGGAGGCGCTGTCGATGGGCGTGCTGCTGGCCTATGAGACAGAGATCCAGGTCGAGGTGGCCGAACGGATCCTGGCGCTCTTTCCAGGGATGGAGATGGTACGCTACGCCTGCTCGGGCACAGAGACGACCTGGCACGCCCTGCGCGTGGCCCGCGCGTACACGGGCCGCTACGCCGTGATCAAGTTCGAGGGGCACTATCACGGGGTCAACGACACTGTGGGCTACAGCCACTGGCCCGACCTGGAGGCCGCCGGCCCGGCGGAGAGCCCGCGCCCCGTGCCCGATTCGGCGGGCATACCCCCCGGCAGTGAGGATTGGATCACGGTCTTGCCCTTTAACGACGTGGCGGCGTTCGAGCGCTGTCTGCGCGACGGGGCGGACAAGCCCGCGGCGGTGATCATGGAGCCGGTCAACTATGACTCGTGCGGCATCGTGCCCAGGCCCGAGTTCTTGCGAACCGTGCGCGATCTCACCCGAGAGCTGGGGGTGGTGCTCATTTTCGACGAGGTGCTCTCGGGATTTCGCGTCCGCGCCGGGGCCGCGCTGGGGGACGAGGTCGTCCCCGATATGACCGTGCTGGGCAAGGCGGTGGGCGGCGGCATGCCCATCTCGGCCTTCCTGGGGCGGCGGGAGATCATGGAAACCTGCACGCCGGTGGGCCCCGCGCTCCACAGCGGCACGTACAACGCGCCGCCCGTGCTGGTCATCGCTATCCGCGCCCTGCTGGACGAGGTGACCAGGCCCGGCTTTTACGAGCACCTGGACGCCCTGGGAGAGCGGCTGTACGCGGGCATGCGCGAGATCCTGGCCCGCAGGGAGGTCAAAGCCTGGGTGCAGGGGGTGGGCGCTCGTTTTGGCCTGCTCTTTGGCCTGGACGAAGAGCCGCGGAACTATCGCGACGTCGCCCGGCAGGACCTGGAGGCAATGCGCCGCTTTCACCTGGCCTGCCTAGAGCGTGGGGTCTACCTGCACTACGTCTCGCCTCACCACGGCTATTCCAGCGCCCACACCCTCGCCGACATCGACGAGACGCTGAACGTGATGGACGATGCAGCGGGCGAGGTGCTGAGGGGGCAGTAGGAGCCGCGACGGAACCAACACACCCACACGTGACCCTGAGGAGAAGCGCATGCGAAACCTGATCCCCTACATGGACCCCTTTTTCGGCAACGGGACGATCGACCTGCCCAAGCCGGAGGGCATCGCGGCGACGTGGTTCTTTATCAAGGCGCAGACCGGCAACACCTACCCCGGCGCGTGCGCGCCCTTTGGCATGTTCTCGGCCTGTGCCTACTCTGGGGCCTACCCGACCGGCTATGGGCTGAACGCCCCCAACACCCACGCGACGCCCGCCCGGCGCTTCGACCAGTACGTCGCCTCTGGGTTCACCCACCTGCAGCAGAGCGGCACAGGCGCCATCGACACCTACTATAACTATGCCCGGGTCACGCCCCTGACCGGCGGGCTCGACGGTTTGGGCACGCGGTGGGCGCTGGAGGAGGAGCGGGCCCTCCCCGGAACCTATGCGGCAACGCTGGCGGGGACCGGCATCCGTGCCGAGCTGACCGCTTCGCCCCGGGCGGCGCTCCACCGCTACACCTTTTCCGGGGCGGGCGAAGCCCGGATCGCCGTGGACTTTAGCACGGGCGGCATCGACTACCCGCGCATGCGCACCCTCCCCACAAAGGGCGAGATCGTCCTGACCTCGCCCAACGCCGCCCAGGGCGTCGTGTGGATGGAGGGCCTGCCGATCTACATCTATGTCGAGACGGACATGCCCGGTGCCTCGAGCGCGCTGTGGCTCGACCGGAAGGAACTCCCCGGCAGGGGGACCTTGACGCTGAAGGGCATCAGCGAGGCGAACTACCAGCCCTTTGGCGTCGTGTTCAGCGCCCAGGCCGAGGGGGCAGCGGTCGCCCACGTGCGCGTGGGCCTTTCCCTGCGGAGCGTCGAACAAGCCCGGCACAACGCGCTCCAGACGGAGGGCCAGAGCTTTGACCAGGTCGTCCGCGCCACGCAGCGTATGTGGAACGCCTATGCCAACCGTGTCGAGGTGAGCGGCGGCACGGACGCGCAGAGGACGGTCTTATACTCGTCGCTCTATCACAGCCTGCTCAAGCCCGCCGACTGGCGCGGCGAGAGCCCGTACTGGGAGGACGACGCCTACTATGTGGACTATGCCACCATGTGGGACCAGTACAAGACCCAGCTTCCCCTGATCTTGACCCTCTATCCGGAGCGCGGGCGCGACGTGGTAAAGAGCCTGCTCTCCCTTGCCGAACACGCGGGCGGCTTTCCGAACGGCTATGTGCTCAACGCCGACCTGGCGCAGTTTGACAACCAGGCGCGCGCCCTGGCTCACTATGCCCTCGCCGACGCGTACCACCGGCGCATCGAGGGCATCGACTGGCGGCGCGCCCTGCAGGTGATGGCCGCCGACCTGAAGCAGGCGCGCAACCGCAGCTTTTTCGAGGAGGGGCTGGTCTACCCGGTCACGCACACGCTGGACCTGGCGGGAGCGTGCCACTGCACGGCGCAGATCGCCGAGGCGCTGGGGGAGTCAACACTATACGAAGAGATGATGGACCTCTCGACCCGCTGGCGGTCCGCCTACGATCCAGCGACCGGCAGGCTGATCGAGGCCCAGTACTATGAGGGCGGGCTGTGGAACTATTCCTTCCGCCTGCTGCACGACATGGCCGGGCGGATCGCCCTCTACCCCACCGAGGCCGATTTCGTCGCCGACCTGGACCGCTTTTTCGGCTACGGAGCGCCGCCGGTCGTCCAGCCCACCGACCCCGCCGACCGCGACCACATGCGCTGGGGCCATTCGCTGAACCGCTTCGAGGGTTATAACAACGAGCCGGACATCGAGACCCCCTATGCCTACCTCTATGCCGGGCGGCACGACCGGGCGGCAGAGGTGGTGCGCGCGGGGATCCGGTTCATGTACACCACCGGGCGCGGCGGCCTGCCGGGGAACAACGACTCGGGCGGGCTGACCTCGTGCTATGTGTGGAACGCGGTCGGTCTTTTCCCGGTGACCGGGCAGCCTGTGATGCTCATCGGCAGCCCGATCTTTGACCGCGCGACCCTGCAGGTCGGGCGCAGGGCGTTTACGGTGCAGGCCGTGGGCAACTCGGAGGAGAACCTCTATGTGCAGGGCGCGACGCTGAACGGGGCGCCGATCGATCGAGCGTACATCACGGTCGACGAGCTGTTGGCCGGCGGCACGCTGACGCTGACGATGGGACCTCTGCCCTCCGGCTGGGCGCGGCACCCGGCAAGCCGCCCACCTTCCTACAGCCCCACCGTAGGTCGTCTTTCTTAGGCGACGCCCACAGCGGCACGTAGGGATACGTGCCCTACAGCTGCTCCCTCCCTTGCGGTTCTGCCGCGGGGTCGCGAAGCGGCACGTACGGATACGTGCCCTACCGTAGGTCGCCTTTCACAGGCAACGTCTGCGGCGGCACGTACGGATACGTGCCCTACTATGTAACCATTGGTGCTAGTTTGGAGAAAACACGAGGTTCGCCTATGCTTTAGGTGTCGAAGCCAAAGCAGAAAGGAGAACCCCGTGAGTACTGGGGATTTTATCACAGAATTGGTGACGAGTAGCTCGGCGTCAGCGGACCGGCACGCAGCGGCGTTCGCTCCGGCAAGGGCTCGTACCTCCCATAGTGTAGGACGTTGTTGGGCAGCATCTTGTCTCACTCTAGCCGGGGATGTACTGGCGAAGGTAGGCGATGCTTTCGACCGCCCACGCACTCTCTTTGGCAATGGTCTCCCCCAGTGTCTCCTCCGGCGGCGGCCACAGCTCCAGGATCGCGTTGGGGTCGCGGCCCCAACGGTCAAGCCGCTGGAGCAGTGACGGGATGTCCAAGCGCCCCTGGCCTGCCGGACGCCCCTCCACGGTGAACCCCATCCGGTGACTGGCTCGAGAGATGCTAAAGTCCTTGATGTGCAGGTTGACTGCCCACGGGCCGAGCACGTCGACCGCGACCTCAGGTCCTTCCAGCGCACCAAAGGAATTGACCGTGTCCAGGCAGATGCCGGCGTGGTCGCTGCCAATGCGCTGGAGCATACGGACAAACGCCCGGGCAGTAAAGCGATCGTGGTTCTCGATCGCCAGGACCACTCCGGCGCGCTCGAACTCGGGCATCAGCCCCCGGAGGGTACCCACGATCTCGTCCTCCGGCGGACGATGGTCGAGGGTGTCGATCACGACACGCAGGATCGGCGAGCCGAGCCGCACCGCCAGGCGCAAGTAGGCCCGCAGGTGGTCAGGGGCGATCCCGCGCGTCCCGACCTCGACGCAGATGCCCAGCCCGGTCGCTTGTTCCTCAAAGCGGTCGAGGTCGCCGTCAGAGAGCTCGTGCAGCGGCAGGTTGTCGGCGACCTGCACCAGGCGAACGCCGAGCTCTGCCCCACGATCCAAGAGGTCCATTGCCGTCATCGGGCGCTGGGGCGCACGCCCCGGCACCCCAATCGCCCACGAGTAGGTGTAGGAACCGATCCCCAAGTGCATATCCGTCTCGCTCTATCGCTTCGCCGACCGTCCCTCGACGATGGCCCTGACCTGCGCGATCACGTTTTCAGGCTCAAAGACCTTTTTCCAGTCCGGCTGAAAGACGCTCTTTTTGGCGTGCTCTACGGCCAGCTTGGCACCCTCCGACACCTCGGCATCGATATAGCCGAACAGGATGCCCAGGTTGACTCGCATATGCCCCAGCGCAAAGTCGTATGCAACCTGCCTGGGCACGCCACGGGCGATCGCCTCCTCGATGGCCTCCCGCATCACGACCATACAGGTCAGGATCACCGTCTCTGCCATCGCCGGCTCGAGGATGGCCATCTGCTCTACCGTGATGCGGTGGACGTTGAGGATCGGCGCAAACATCGCGCGGGAGATCCGTTCGCCCCGGGCATAGTCCTCCTCGGTTCCCTGTATCAGGGCACAGACGAGATTCTGCCTGGCCACGCCGCCCCAAAAGTCGGCCCGCGCCTCGGGCTCCACTTCGTCGTTGACGATCGGGGGATGGCAGGGATGCACGCAGAGGTAGGCGATGTCCTTTCGCTCTGGCAGCTCGCCGCCGTGCGGTGCAGCCGGGTCCAGCAGGATGACCAGTGTGCCGCTTCTGAGCTGTGGGACAAGGTCCGCCGCCACCGTGCCGATCAAGGTGTCGGGGATGGCCAGGACGATCGTGTCTGCCTCGCCCATGGCCTCTTCCCCCGAGCTTGGCGTGAGCCCGCGGTCGCGCAGCCGGGCGAGCCCGGCCTCTCCCGCCTCGACGTAGAGCGTGCGGAATGTGGGGTCGTCCCTGAGTTTCTCGCTGATCCGTGAGCCGATCTTGCCGGCGGCACCAAACAGGGCAACTGTGTTCATCGTCCACTCCTCTCCGGTTGAGAAGCCAAGCAGAACCCGCACAATGGAGAAAACGCCATCATCCACAGATTACACGGATTATCACAGACTGTGTCTTCTCAGAGAGTGGGGGGAACTGGGTCCAGACTTCCGAAGTCTGGCAGACTTCGGAAGTCTATCCCCCGAATCATCGAGATTCCCCTGGCACAGGGCAAGGGATGCACCTACGTCTTGAGAAGGCACTTTTCGTGCCCAGTACGCCGCACGACGATAACGTCATTCTGGTCGGTGATCGGGCCTGTCTATGCGCTGCACTCGATCTTGCCGGTGGAGTGCTTGGAGATATAGTCCCAGTCGTACTCTACGCCCAGGCCAGGTCCGTCCGGAACCGCGATCATCCCACCCTCGTCGATGCAGTCGAGCCGGGTCAGGTTCACGTTCTTGTAGATAGGAGGAGCAAAGTCCGGCACGTTGGGATGGACCCAGACGACCTCGTAGTAGTTGGCGTTCTTGACCGCCGCCATAAAGTGGAGCTGCTCCGGACCGGAGGAGTGCGGCTCGATGTCCATCCCGACCGACTCGGCAGCGTGGGCCAGCTTGAGCGTGCCCGTCAGCCCGTGCAGGCGGAGGTCGCCCCGGACAAAGTCGGTCGCCTTTTGGAGGATCAGGTCCATGCGCTGTTCGACGGTGCTGACCTTTTCTCCCTGGAGCAAGGGGGTCCGGATCATCTCGCGCAGCCTGGCGTGGCTGAACGGCGTGATCCCCCCGTCCGAGTAAGGGTCCTCGTACCAGTAGAACCCGGCCTCGTCGCAGGCCCGTCCGACCTTGAGCGCATCGGCAAAGGTCTCGTACAGGCAGTAAGAGTCGAGCATCAGGTCCATCGTGCCACCGACGCGCCTGCCGAGGGCCAGAACGGCATCGATGTGTGTCCGCACGTCCCTCCAGGCGAACGGGTGGATCTTGAAGCCGCGGTAGCCCATTTCGCGGCACTGTTCCGCAAAATCGGCGTACGACTCGGGCGTCGAGAGCGGGCCCTTGACCGCGCCGTCAATGGTACTGGCATAGGCCGGCACCTTTGTCCGGTACGTGCCGATCAGGGCGTGGATCGGCAGTCCGGTCATCTTGCCCGCCAGGTCCCACAGGGCAATGTCGTACATCGCTACAACCGGAGAGGCCTTTATGCCCTGGTAGAAACGCTCTCGATCCAGGGGGTTTTCGCCCAGGTACCGCTCGGCCATCCCTGCGACTGCCGTGGGGTCTGTCCCCCAACTGGCGTATTCGCCAACGGCCCCGTTGTCGGCATAGATCCTGATCCCCGCCGCACGGCGCGTCAGCGTGCTGTCGGGGTCATAGTGGTAGGCCCGACCGTGCGTCAGCCCCTTTACGTCCCACGTAAAGCCTTCGATCTCTACCTTGACAATTGTCGGCATGGTCATCTCTTGTTCTCCTTTGCTCCTCGCACGATATCTCAGAAGCGTCACCTGAAGGCCAGGAATAGCACATCGCCGTTGACCACTGACATACGAACAGCCGAGGCGTTCCCGGTCTCGACAGCCGGCACCACAGGACGCCGGTGCTCGAGGTCGAAGACCTGGCAAGGTCTCTTTTACTCCTTTGCGTGGAGATTTCAGTATCCCACGAGATTCCAGAGATGTCAACTTGCACTACAGGACCTTGTGGGGCAAGCCACCTGCGAGGATCTTTGACTGCTGGCCTGCCGCCCAGCATAGGCCTGGAGTTCTGCCGCTCAAGTCACCCAAAGCCGGGCCTCCCGAAGCCGCCGCCGACCGGCCTGGTTCCCACGCTCCGCGTGGGAACCAGAGAGCGACAAGTTGTGACCCTCTCGAGCCTGGGTCTTGACGCGCCCTGCGATGCTGTGCTACAATCGGATCAGGAGCTTCACACGTCCACCCGGAGGGAGCTGGTGCTGAGGTCACGCAGAGGGAAGGCAGAGATGAGGGCCAGCGACACGTACAGCCCGATCCTGAGACGCGCACTCTTCCTGCCCGTCGCCGCGTTCTCGATCACCACGGTGGCCGGCGGGTTCTGGGACAGCGCGGCTACAGGGCACACCGTCCACCTACCCCTGGTTTTGCGCAATGTACAGTAGGAACGGTCCAGAGGGACCTGATCCCCAGCTCGCGCAGGACGAGGGGGTGGCGGGCAAGGAGGAGGGCGGTGGAGGCGATGCCTTTCTCGATCCCTACCGCCGCCTGGTGGAGGTGCTCACCGTGGCTCGCCTGTGGCTGGCTCAGGGCCGTACCGACAGCGCGCTGGCCCTGCTGGGCCGCCTGCTGCTGGCGGTGGCGCGCATGGGGCAGCCCAAGCGAGCGGTCGAGATCCACGTCCTCAGAGCGCTGGCCCTGTACGCGCAGGGCGAGACGCACCAGGCCGTGGAGGCACTGGAGCACGCGCTGCCGCTCGGCGCGGCGAGCGGGTACGTGCGCATCTTCCTGGACGAGGGACCGGCCCTTGAGAGACTGCTCCACCTGGCCCTGCCCCGGAGCGGGGAGCCGGACTATGTGAGGATGCTGCTCGCCGAGTTTGCCCGTGAGGGGCCTCCTCCCCTGCCCGACAAGGCCGAGGGGACCAACGCACCTGCGGTGCTCGCATCCTCCGGGCAGGACGCGGGGGGCGCGCCCCAGATGCTCCACGAGCCGCTCAGCGAGCGAGAACGGCAGGTGCTCCGGCTCCTGACCACCCACATGTCGAGCACGGACATCGCTCACGAGCTCTACCTTTCCCCAAACACCGTGCGCACCCACATCAAGCGGATCTATGGCAAGCTCGACGTCCACAGCCGGGGCGATGCGGTCGAACGGGCCAGGCAACTGGGCCTGTTGGGCTAGGACCTTATCGCTCCGTCGCCGGGCCATCCCTCCCTCGTTCCCCACGGGCCGAGACGTGCCCGATCACCCGCCCGGTTCACCCACTTTGGGTGATGACCGCTCACCCAGCCGTCGGGTATACTGTAGCTGCAGAGGTGAGGGAGTGCCCAGGAGGGCAACCACAAGGAGTGCCTACAGGCAGGGTGAACCGTGGGAGCGAAGCGTGTGAACGTACACGATGGGGACGATCGAGTACCGGAGGTGGCAGGGCGGGCGGGGTCTGGGAGGTCCGTGCCCGACGTGTCGTGCCCCAGGAACCCGGAACGCCCCACAGGACCGGGGCACGTATACCGGATCACGGTGCTGGGGGAGCTCGACGGGCACTGGTCCGAGTGGTTTGGCGGGCTGCGAGTCAGCTCGGAGAGGGAGAGCGATGGATCCCCCGTAACCACCCTGAGCGGAACCGTCGCCGACCAGGCCGCCCTGCGGGGCATCCTGGTCGGGCTCTGGGACCTGAACGTGGTGCTGCTTTCCGTCCTCCGGATCGAGGAGGATTCAGGTGAGAGGAAGGTGGAGCGATGAGGGTGATTCGAACGTTCGATGAACTGACGGCGGAGCAACGGTCGTATGCTGGAGGCAAGGGCGGGGTGCTGGCCCGGCTCTACCAGGCAGGCTTTCCGGTGCCGGACGGGTTCGTCCTCCTGCCTGCTGCTTTCTCTGAGGGCGAGCTGAGCGACGAGGCCTGGACGCAAGTTCAGGCGCAGCTCGGATGCCTGCGCAAGGGGGAAGGCGAGACCTCGTTCGCCGTGCGTTCCTCGGCGATGAGCGAGGACTCGGCGCAGGCGTCGTTCGCCGGTGAGTTCGAGACGGTGTTGAACGTGCGGGGCGATGAGGAGGTCCGCCAGGCCGTGCACACGGTGTACCGCTCGCGGCACAGCGAGCGCGTGCGCGCCTACAGCGAGGCCAAGGGGATGAGCGCCGCGCACGAGATCGCGGTCATCATTCAGCGATTGGTGCGCGCAGAGGTCTCTGGCGTGATGTTCACCGCCCACCCGGTCACCGGTCAGCGCGACCAGGCGATGATCAGCGCGGCCTGGGGGCTGGGCGAAGCCATCGTCGGCGGGCTGGTGACCCCGGACACGTTGATCGTAGAAAAGGCGACCGGCCGCGTGCTCCGGCGGGAGACGGCGGACAAAGAGGTGATGACCGTGATCCTGGGCAGCGGCACGGAGGAGCGGCCCGTTCCGGAGACGATGCGCCGCGCGCCTGTGCTCTCGGACGATGAGGCCGCCGAACTCGTGAGCCTGGGCGTGCGCATCGAGGCGCTGTACGGGATGCCGATGGACATCGAGTGGACGATGGCAGGAAGGCAGTTTGCTATCGTCCAGGCCAGGCCGATCACGGCCCTTCCCGAGCCCGAGCCGCCCGTCCCAACCGAGTGGAAGTTGCCCAAGGGCACCTACATGGCCGTGCGCAACAACATTGTCGAGCTGATGGCCGATCCGCTGTCGCCGCTCTTTGCCACGCTGGGCCTGGATGCCGTCAACGCCAGCATGAAACGACTGCTTGCCGAGTCTTTCGGGACGCCGGATCTCGTGCCAGACGAGATGATCGTAAACGTCAACCAATACGCTTACTATGGCAGCTCGTGGAGCGCCGGGCAGATGACCCGCATCCTGTTGGGCAGCGTTGGGATCGTGAAGCGCATGTTCACAGGGGCGGTGGAACGGTGGCTCGATGAGGGACGCCCGCGCTATGTGGCTATCGTGGAGCGCTGGCGTTCGGAGCGTTGGGGCGAGCTGCCGGCCAAGGAGATCCTGGACGCTGTGCGCGAGCTTGCTCGAGCGGCGATCGACGCCTACGGGGCGCTTGTCTCCGGCGTCATTCCGGCCGCGTGGATCAGCGAGGGCCTGTTCACCCTGACCTATAACACGCTGATCAAGCGGCGCGGCGATCCGATGGCGCCCACCTATCTGTTGGGCTTTGACAGCATCCCCATCCGGGCGGAAAAGGCGTTGTACGACCTGGTCGAGTGGGCCCGGACGCGTCCCGGTCTCAATGCCTACCTGTCCGACACGCCGGCCGCGCAGATCGCCGCCCAGCTCGAGGAAGGGGGGGCACCGCCGGACGTGGACGCGGCCAACTGGGGCGAATGGGGGAGCCGCTTTCGGGCGCACCTGGAGCGCTACGGGCACCTGATCTACAATCTCGATTTCGCCAGCCCTGTGCCTGCCGATGACCCGGCACCGCTGTTGGCGATGTGCACATTCTTCCTGAGCGGCGGAGGGACGGACCCGCACGCGCGCCAAGAGGCGTCCGCCGAGAGGCGCGAAGGGACTACAGAGGCTACCCTGGCCCGGCTCAAGGGCCTGCGGCGAAAGCTGTTCAGCAAGGCGCTCTCCGCCGCGCAGCGCTATGCACCCCTGCGCGAGGACGGCCTGGCTGACGTCGGCCTGGGCTATCCCCTGCTGCGGCAAATGCTCCGCGAGGTGGGCCGCCGCTTTGCGGGCAGCGGCTTGATCGACGAGCCCGAGGACATCTTTTGGCTGGACCAGGATCAGGTAGGTGAGGCCGCAGCACGGCTCGATCGCGGCGAAGCCTTGGGCAGCCTGACGACAGTCGTTTCAAAGTCAAAGGCGGCCCTGCGTGCCGCCCGGCGCGTCACACCCCCGCTGGCGCTGCCCGAGGTGGTGTTCCTGGGCATCGACATCGGGAAACTCAAGGCGGCGAGGGCCAGCGGGCGAGGTGGGGACACCATCAAAGGCGTTGCTGCCAGCCCGGGCCGGGTGACCGCCCCGGCTCGCGTCTTGCACGGACCGGAGGATTTCGACCAGATGCAGACGGGCGACGTGCTTGTTGCTCCGCTTACCACGCCGGCCTGGACGCCGCTGTTCGCCCGCGCGGCGGCGGTCGTCACCGACGTCGGTGGGCCGCTTAGCCACGGCTCGATCGTGGCCCGAGAGTACGGCATCCCGGCGGTGTTGGGCACGGGCACGGCAACGAGGCGCATCCAAAGCGGTCAGCTCATCACCGTGGACGGCAGTGCCGGCGTGGTGAGCCTGTCCGAGAGCTAGAGCGGGCACGTATGGGAAACGCGCCCTACTGGCGGGCACGTATGGGAAACGCGCCCTACTGGTGGACGCCTCGTTGTTAGCCTCTGGATATGTCTCCCTGGGGAATGTGTGGTACAATTGGGCGAAAGGAGGTGCCCACATGACTCAAACAGTGGCAATCATCGGTGCGGGGATCGCCGGATTGGCCGCCGGATGCTACGGCCAGATGAACGGGTATCGCACCCAGATTTTCGAGCTGCACGACAAGCCGGGCGGGTTGTGCACTTTGTGGAAACGCAAGGGGTACACCTTTGGGTGACGCGGGATATCCCACCGGCGGCTCGCTCGAGTTCGCTCGGGCCATCGAACGTCGCTACCTTGGCCTGGGTGGCCAGATCCACTATCAAT
The DNA here is from genome assembly GCA_016783145.1 of Anaerolineae bacterium. Taxonomy (GTDB): domain Bacteria; phylum Chloroflexota; class Anaerolineae; order JAFGEY01; family JAFGEY01; genus BS750m-G44. The sequence continues at coordinate 20,530 of JADHXD010000042.1, read as the reverse complement.
CACCCGTGGCCAAGATCCTGGTCGAGAACGACCGGGCCGTTGGCGTGCGGCTGGCGGACGGCACAGAGCACCGGGCAGATGCCGTGATCTCGGCAGCCGACGGGCACGCGACCATTTTTGATATGCTGGAGGGAAAGTACGTCAGCGACAAGGTGCGCGGCTACTACGAGGAGCTGCCCATCTTTGCTCCGATCGTCCAGGTATCGCTGGGCGTGGGGCGCGACCTGTCCGGCGAGCCGCACTCGACGGTCTATCAACTGGACCGACCGGTGACCATTGCCGGCGAGGCGCGTGAGCGCATCAGCATTCGGCACTACTGCTACGACCCGACGATGGCACCAGCGGGCAAGTCTGTGATAGAGACCATGTTCCCATCCAGCTATGACTACTGGAGCAAGCTGTACGGAGACCCGGAGCACTATGAGGCCGAAAAGCAGGACATCGCCGTCAAGGTCATCGATCACTTGGAGAGGCACTACCCGGGCATCAGCCACCAGGTAGAGGCCGTGGACGTGGCGACCCCGATGACCTATGAACGCTACACCGGCAACTGGCAGGGCTCTATGGAAGGCTGGCTGCCGACCACCAAGACGATGAAAATGCGCGGAGGGATGGACAAGACCCTGCCTGGCCTGGAGAGCTTTTACATGGTGGGGCAGTGGGTGGAGCCAGGCGGCGGTCTACCTCCGGCAGCGACGTCGGCCCGCAAAGTGATCGGCTCGATTTGTAGGCAGGATGGAAAGGCATTCACAACACAGGTGGAATGATCTCGGGATGTATGTGCCAGGAGCCTGCCACTCTTGGGTGGCAGGCTCCTTCCGGTGTCCCTCGGGGTTCTTTTGTTGCTCTCCATTCCGACCTATGGTAAAATGGCCAAGTACTGTCTGTCCCGGCAAAGCTGAGGAGAAAAGGTCTGTGCGCGGCTGATAGCCATGGTCTACCCTCATCGTACCTACGGTTGGCCGCTCCCATCCCCCAGCGGCGGGCTGTAGGCCCACGCGAGATCGCTCCGTTGCGCCTCCGGCGATGGCGAGAATCGCGCTCCCTTATCCGTCACGCCGAAACAAAACGATGCGCGCTGTTTTCATCCCCGGTTTGGCGAGGGGTGCGAAAAGCTAGACGTCGAGATGCCCTGCGAGGAGGCAGTTGTGTTGTCAGGAATCCGGTGGAGGAGCATACGGACCAGGGTGATCGCCTGGTCCTTTGTGCCCACGATGATCATCCTGGTCGCGGTGGCGGTGGTGATCTACTATGCGTACCAGGATGTGACCGAGGATCTGGTCGTCGAACGGAACGCCGAGCTGACCCGCCTGGCGGCCGCGCAGCTTGCGACACAGCTCAAGCAGTGGGCAGACCTCCTCGATTCCGAGGCGCGCACGCTGGCCTTGGTGGGAAGCAATCGGATCGCCCAGCAAGAGATCCTCACGGATGCCTCAAACCGGCTGACGGTCTTTGACGCAGGCGTCCTGGTCCTGGATACGTTCGGCACGGTGGTCGCCGCCGAACCCGAGCGCCCTGAGGTCCTGGGCCAGGACTGGTCTGATCGTGCGTACTATCTGCGGGTGCTGCGGTCAGAGGCCGTGGGAGTGACCGGGGGCATTCTGTCCGATCTCACGAACGACGGACCGGGCGGTGTACCGGTCGTCGTCATCGCCGTTCCGATCGTGGGCACCCAGGGCGAGCTTGTGGGGGCGATCGCCGGCATGTACCGGCTGGGCGTGAGCTCGGTGAGCACCTTTTACGGCGGCATCGCCAAGCTTCGCCTCGGGGACAGTGGCGCTGCTTACCTGGTCGACAGCCAAGGGCGGGTGATCTATCACTCTGATCCCAAACGCATCGGCGACGATTTCTCTGGACAGGACGTGGCGCAGTGTGCGTCCAACGGCGAAACGGGAGCCGTGCGCTGTCGCAACCTGGAAGGGGAGCCGATCGTCGCCAGTTACGCGCCCGTGCCAGACACGCCGTGGGGGCTTGTCCGCGAAGAATCCTGGTCCAGCCTGATCGGACCGGCTCGCGGGTACCAGCAGTTCCTGCTGTTCCTGCTCGTGCTGGGCGTGGTGGTACCGGTCCTGGTCGTCGCTGTCGGCGTGCGGAAAATCACCAGGCCGATCGCAGAACTTGCCGACGCCGTCCGCGACGTGGCGAACGGCCACTTTGATCGCACGATCACGGTCCAGACCGGCGATGAGGTCGAGGAGCTGGCCCTGCAGTTCAACCTGATGGCCGAGCAGTTGCAGATGTCCTATGCGCGCCTGGAGCAGGAGGTCAAAGACCGCACCCTCGAGCTGGCGACGCTGAGCACGGTCTCTTCGGTGGTCAACCGCTCGCTGGACCAAGATGAGATCCTGGGCGCAGCCCTGGACGAGACGCTGAACATGCTGAGTGCGAGCGCGGGGATGATCGCCCTCACAGAGCCCGACAGAGATGTGTTGGCAGTGCGCGTGCACCGCGGCTTGTCGGAGGAATTCATCGAGATCGTGCGGCACATCCCGCTGGGGGAGGGGATCAGCGGGCAGGCCGCTCTGCAGGAGCGCACGATCGTGATGGACGTGCCGGAGTATGGCGAGCTCGAGGTTGCGCGGCGGTTTTCTTCCGCCGTGCAGCAAGAGGGCCTGCAGACGCTGGCGGCCATTCCCATCGTCTACAAGCAGCAAGTGCTCGGTACCCTGACCATCGGCACGAGGCAGGCTCGAGCGTATCCCTCAAAGCAACTGGATCTGCTGGCTGCGATTGGCAGGGAGATCGGTGCCGGTGTGGGGCATGCGCTGCTCTATGCCTCAGTGCAGCAGGAACTCGCTGAACGGGTGCGCGCAGAGGAAAAGCTGCTGGAACTGAACCAAGCACACGCCCGGCGCAATCAAGAGCTGGGGCTGCTCAACCGTGTGATCGCTGCCTCGACGTCGGGCATAGGCTCGACCGCCATGCTAAGGATGGTCTGCCACGAGCTGGCCCTGGCCTTTGACATCCCTCAGGTAGGGGTGGCCCTGCTTGACCACAACACGCCCGCGGAACCGGGCGGCGTGCTCACGGTTGTGGCCGAACATTTGGCTGAAGGGCGCTCCAGCGCCCTGGGCGCCGTGATCCCCATCGAGGGCAATCCCTCGACGCAATTCGTCCTGGACAACAGAGCACCGTTGGTCGTGCGCGACGCACAACACGACCCTCGCATGGCGCCCGTCCACGACCTGATGCGCCAGCTGGGCGTGGCTTCGATGCTGATCCTGCCCCTGGTTGTGCATGACCAGGCAGTAGGTACGATCGGCCTGGATGCGTTCGAGCCGCGCGCCTTTGCAGAAGACGAGGTCTCACTGGCGATGAACGTAGCCGGCGCTGCCGCGCAGGTCCTGGACAAAACGCGGGCGGAAGAGGCGCTGCGGAGCTCACAGCAGAGACTCTCGCTGCACGTGATGCACACCCCGCTGGCCTACATTGAATGGGATGCCGATCTGCGCGTGGTGGACTGGAACCCGGCAGCGGAGCGGATCTTTGGCTATGACAAGTGCGAGGCGCTCACTCGCCACGCGTACGAGATCATTGTTCCCCCAGAGATGCGGCCGCACGTCACCCAGGTCTGGCAGAGCATCCTCGACCAGACGGGCGGGACGCGCAGCACCAACGAGAACGTGACCAAGGATGGCCGGACGATCGTCTGCGAGTGGTACAACACCCCGCTGATAGACGAAGACGGCGACGTGATCGGGCTGGCATCCCTGGTCGAGGAAGTCACCGAGCGGATGCGGGCCGAGGAGGCACTTCGTGAAGCCAGGGATGCGGCGGAGAGCGCCCGCCGGGCGGCCGAGGCTGCCAGCCGGGCCAAGAGCACCTTCCTGGCCAACATGAGCCACGAGCTGCGCACCCCACTCAACGCGATCCTGGGCTTTAGCCAGTTGATGACCCGCGATGCAGGTCTCACCTCTGAGCAGAGGGAAAACCTAGAGATCATCGGCCGGAGCGGTGAGCACCTGCTGACCCTGATCAGCGACGTGCTCGAGATGTCCAAGATCGAGGCCGGCCGCACGTCGGTGGTGGAGACGGTATTCGACCTGCATCACCTGCTTGACGACATGGAAGACATGTTCCGCCTGCGGGCGATGGACAAGGGGCTCAGGCTGGTCTGCGAGCGCGCGCCGGGCGTGCCACAGTACGTACGCACGGACGAAAGCAAGCTGCGCCAGGTGTTGATCAATCTGTTGGGCAACGCCGTCAAGTTTACTCAGCAGGGCACAGTGACCCTGCGCGTGCGGTACGGCGAGGAGAGCGGAAAGCTTTTCTCTGAGGTTCAGGACACCGGCATCGGCATTGCCCCTGAGGACCTGGAGAAGGTGTTTGAGCCCTTTGTGCAGGCCCCGAGCGGGCTCGAATCTCCTGAGGGAACTGGCCTGGGCCTGCCCATCAGCCGGCAGTTCGTGCGCTTGCTGGGCGGCGAGCTGACCGTCACCAGCGTGCCCGGATGGGGAAGCACCTTCAAGTTCGATGCCCGGGTCGAGCTGGCGGGGGCCGCTGAGGCAAAGGCGAGACAGGCCGCACGGCGGGTGATCGGACTGGAGCCGGGGCAGCCGACGTACCGCTTGTTGGTGGTGGAGGACCGGGAGGCGAACCGCAAGCTGCTGGTCAAGCTGCTGTCGAGCCTGGGGCCGCCGCCGCAGGGGTTTGACGTGCGCGAGGCGGTCAACGGGCAAGAAGCGGTCGAGATATGGGAAGCGTGGGATCCGCACCTGATCTGGATGGACATGCGCATGCCGGTAATGGACGGCCACGAGGCTACCAAGGCGATCAAGGGCACGACCAAGGGCCAGGCGACAGTGATCGTCGCGCTGACGGCCACCGCTTTTGAGGAGGACCGCCGGATGTCTCTTTCGGAGGGGTGCGATGACTTTGTCCGCAAGCCTTTCCGGGAGAGCGAGATCTATGGCCGGTTGGCCAAGCACCTGGGCGTGCGCTATGTCTATGAAGACACGTCGCCGTCGCAGGCTCCGCCAGACATCGAGCCGGTGGAGGTTGTCGCCGCCCTCGAGAAAGCGCTGACTCGGCAGGTCCTGGCGCGATTGCCCGCCGGCTGGATCGACGAACTGCACCGTGCGGCCACCCAGGCCGATGGCACCCTCGTGCTCGAACTGGTCGAACAGATCCGCGAGGAGCACGCGACCATCGCCAACGCGCTGACGGGATTGGTCGACCGTTTCCGTTTCGACGTTATTGTGGCACTCACCGAAGAGATCGGAGAACGAGTATGAAAGCGAGGGAGACTGTCGCACCCTCAACGGATGTGGGTGAAGTGGAGGACGCTCTGGGCAGGGAGGGCCACGCCGCGCTCAAGGGGGACATCCTGGTCGTGGATGATGTGCCCGCCAACCAGCGTCTCCTGTCGAACGTGCTCACCGAGCAGGGATACAAGGTGCGCTCGGCGATCAACGGGCATATGGCCCTTATGGCCGCACGTGCAGCGCCTCCGGACCTGATCCTGCTGGACATCAACATGCCCGGCATGACGGGCTATGAGGTCTCCCGCCACCTCAAGGCCGACGCCCGGACGCGCGACGTGCCGATCATCTTTATCAGCGGCCTGGACGAAACGGAGGACAAGGTCAGGGCCTTTACCGTGGGCGGGGTGGACTATGTGACGAAACCCTTCCAGATCGCAGAGGTCCTGGCGCGCGTGGAGACACACCTCTCACTGCGCCGGCTGCGGACGGAGCTTCAGAGAGCGAACGATGAGCTGGAAACGCGAGTGGAGGAGCGAACCGCCCAGGTGCTCCAGCTTGCGGTCGACAAGGGCAAGCTGGAGCGCGACCTGCAGATGGCGCGCGAAGTGCAGGCCAGCTTCTTGCCGGAAGAGACGCCCCAGATCCCCGGTTGGGAGTTTGTGGTCCGCTGGCGGCCTGCCCGCGAAGTGTCGGGCGACTACTATGACTTTCTCGAGGGGAAAGAGGGAAAGATCGGCCTGGTGATCGCCGATGTCGCGGGCAAGGGGATGCCGGCTGCCCTGTTCATGGTCCTGACGCGCAGCACTGTCCGTGCCAGTGTGGACCTTGCGTCCATGCCGGCGGACGGAATCGCGCGTGCCAACCGCTTGCTCTGCGCCGACGCGTCTGGGGGCATGTTTGTCACCCTGTTCTACGCCACGCTTGACCCGGCCGCCGGTGAGGTCACCTACGTCAGCGCTGGGCACGAACCGCCGCTGCTCTGTCGCGCTGAAAGCGGGGAGCTGGTGGAACTCTGGCCCACCGGTATGGCGCTGGGCGTGATCCCAGAGGCATCGTTCGAGCAGCGCACGGTCCAGCTATGTTCCGGAGACCTGCTGGTCTTGTATACCGATGGCCTGACGGACGCGCTCGACGCGCACGAGGTCGACTTTGGGTTGGAGCGCGTGCAGCGCGTCGTTCTTGAGCACAGGCACGGGTCGGCGGTCGAGGTGGTGGCCGCGCTGGAGCAAGCCGTGGACGATCACACTGGCTCTGCCCCACCCTTTGACGACACGGCTCTGCTGGTGATCAGAAAGCGGTGAGCGTTCGCTGCGGTTGGTGGCAGCTATCACAAGAGGCGATAGAGGATGAATGAACCGGTCCAGAACCTGAATCAGGCACTGTTGGCAGCCATGGAGACCTATGCCACGCGAGCGTGTTTCCAGGTCAAGCGCGGCAGGCGCTTCTACGGGATCTCGTACGCGCGGTTCCAGACGCGATCGCTGCGCCTGGCCAGCTTCCTGGGCAGCTATGGGATGGCCCAGGGAGACCGAATGGCCATCATTGCCGACAACTGCCTCGAGTGGATGATCGCGTATGTGGCTTGCCTGCTGTCTGGCGGTGTCGCCGTGCCACTGCCCACCTCGCTCACCTCCGATATGCTCTGCTCGATCTTGCAGGACTCGGGCGCTCGCATTGTGGTCGTACACGACGAGCGGCAGAGCCAGATCCTCGAAAGCATCGTCGGAGACCTGCCCGACCTGGAGACCGTACTGGCCGTGAACAGGGAATCTCTGCTGGGCGCATTCCCCATGTCCTCGATCCTGGCCAGATCGATATCGTCCCAGGATGAGGAGGCCATCCGCGCTTCCGCTGTGAGCATCGCTCCCGAGGCACTGGCCTCTATCTACTACACGGCTGGCAAGACAGAAAAGCCCAGGGGCGCCGTCTTTGACCACGGCCAGCGCTTGCAAGCGATGCGCAACATCGCCGAGTGGTTCAGGCTGGGTGAAGATGACCTGGCCTTCACCTTTGGACCCTGGAGCTATATGCCCAGCCTGGATGCCACTCTCCACTTTTTCCTGTCCGGTGTGACCAGCATCGTCGCCGAGAGCCGCCAGGCTACCTACGAAAACCTGCAGCAGACGAGTCCCACGCTGGGCCTCTTGGCTCCGTACGCCCTGGAGCGGTTCTACCACATGATCATGGACAAGATCAGTCAGCTCCCCGAGTCCAGCCGGGATGTCTTTTTCTGGGCGCTGGCCACGAGCCGAGACTACTATGCGGCAGGGGTGACGGCCTCCCAGGAGCTGCGCGAGCAGTATGCCCGCGCGGACATGACCTTTTTTAGCCAGATCCGGGGCTGGGTGGGAGGGCGCTTGCGCGTTCTATACTCGGTCGGCGCTCCCCTGTCTCAGGAGTTGGTGGAATTCCTCGAAGCCATCGGCCTCGTCGTGCTCAACATCTACAACATCACCGAAGCCGGTGGATTCCCGACCGTCAGCCATCCAGATGCGCGGCGAGCGAACTCGTGTGGTCGCGTTGAGCCTGGTTTCCAGATCCGCATCGCCGAAGATGGCGAGGTGCTGGTGCGCGGCGCGACGGTGATGCGCGAGTACTGGCATCGGCCTGAGGAGACCCGCCAGGTGATCGACGACGATGGCTGGCTGCATACCGGCGACCTGGGGCGTTTTGATCACGACGGCTACCTCTACTTGACTGGGCGAAAACAGCCGTTGATCGTGCTCTCCACGGGGCGCAAGGTGGTGCCCACGACCATCGAGCACGCCCTGATCGCCAGTCCCTTTGTCGATCAAGCGGTCGTATTTGGCGATGGGCGGCTCTACGTGTCGGCTCTGATCGTGCCCGACCTGGAGGCGGTGTCCGCTCACCTGCAGGAGGAGGGGCTCCTAGCCGGTGAGCCGCTGGTTGGGGACTCGACCGAGGTCAGACAGGTCCTGGATCAGGTTGTGGATAAAGTCAACCAGCGGCTGGCTCGCTGGGAACAGATCAAGGGCTATTCGATCCTCGATCACCCCCTGATCGAGGCCAGCGACGAACTCGCGACCATGACAGAGAACGAACGCCAGGTCATCGCCGACCGTTACGCCGAGCAGATCGGAGCCATGAATCCCACGCGCGTGCGAATGGCGGAAAAGGCTGTGACCAGCGTCCAGATCGAGCCAGAACAGTTGCGCGGGTTGCTGGAAAAGCAAGACATCCTCGATGCCTGGATGCAGGATGCGGGCATCGGGTTCCTGGTGGACCTGGCTCGTGCCAAGCAGATCGACGGCCCCTCGATGGTCACCATCTGCGATACGGCTGTGGCGATCGCCGAGATGCAGCACGAGGAGAAACCCCTATCGACGGTGCTGATCGTCGGCGACCCGAGTGGCGTGATGCGCGTGCTGCCTGACAGCGTGATCCAGTTGAGCCGCTACGATCACATTCGCCGCATGCGCCACGTGCTGGTGACGCTGGCCAAAATGGTGGATGGGCTGGTGCTGGGTTACGCTGTGGACAAGCACGGCTATGTGCGCGGCATCCACCGGTTGAACGTGCCCTTGGAGCCGGCTTGCAGCTTGCTGCTTGGCCCCCGGTTCCGGCACCACGCCGCCATCTCCAAGCACTGCAATGCGGTGGTGTTTTTCGTGCCCCCTGGAGGGCGACAGGTGCGCGTGTTTGCGGATGGGCTGCCGGTCGGCCGGTACGCCAACGGGAGATGGGCGGCGGAAGCCACGTCAGACCTCGATGAGATCGTCACCCGGCTGGCCGAACAGAAGGACTATGACCGTGCTTTGCTGGAGCAGGTGCTGCGCTGCGCATTTGGCATGTCAGAGCAGAACCTGGGGGCCATTTTCATCGTCGGAGACTCGGACGCCATCCTCGAGCGTTCAGACTCTCCAGAGCTCCACTCCATTGCCACGATCATCAGCACCGATGTCGAACACCTGTCCGACGAGGAGCTGATCAACTTTGCCAAGCAGGATGGAGCGACGGTCATCGATGCCGGCGGCAGCTTTAGAGGGTGTATGGTCCTCCTGCGACCGGCCGCAGACACCAAGGCCGAGATCGGGCTGGGCAGAGGAGCGCGCCACAGCAGCGCCGCCAAGATCAGTGCCGAGACACAGTGTCTGGCGATCACCGTGTCGCAGGATGGCCCGATCACCGTGTATGACTGCGGCCGTCAAGTGCTGTCCTGGTAGGGCACTGGGTGGGCGCTTTCCCTGTCGAGCCCAGGTAGGCCGCGCGCAAGCGAGCCGCATGCGCTACGGGAGGAAGCGCAAGCGAGCCGCGTGCGCTACAAGGAGGAAGCGCAAGCGAGCCGCATGCGCTACAGGGGGGAAGGTTGGTGAGAGGGGAGGCGGGACGGTGAGTGAGGCAGAAAGGATTCCCCCTGGCAGCGACGCGCTGGTCGATCTGCGGGCGGTCCACAAAAGCTACCGGGCCGGCGCGAGCGTGGTTCCCGTCCTGAAGGACATCAACCTCCAGGTCGGGCAGGGTGAGTTCGTGGGCATCGTGGGTCCGTCCGGCTCGGGCAAGTCCACGCTGATCAACATGCTCACCGGCATCGATCGTCCCACGAGGGGCGATGTGTGGGTCGCTGGGCGGCGTCTGAACGGGATGAGCGAGAATGACCTGGCGCGCTTTCGGCGCCAGCACGTGGGTGTGATCTTTCAGTTCTTTCAGCTCTTGCCCACGCTGACGCTGCTGGAAAACGTGATGCTGCCGATGGACCTCTCCGGCAGCGGCACGCGGCGCCAACGTCGACGGCGGGCGATGGATCTCCTGGAACTGGTCGAAGTGCCCGAGATCGCCCAAAAGTACCCCAGCCAGACGTCGGGCGGGCAGCAGCAGCGGGCGGCGATCGCGCGTGCCCTGGCCAACGATCCAGACCTGGTCGTCGGCGACGAGCCCACGGGCAACCTGGACACGGTCTCGGCGGGCCTGGTGTTCGCGCTGTTCGAGGACCTGGTGGCACAGGGCAAGACGCTGATCATGGTCACGCACGATCGAGACCTGGCCCGGTTGATCCCCCGCATGGAAGAGGTGCGCGACGGGCAGCTTGTCCCACCAGATCTGGTCGATCGCAGGTTGGTCGGGTGGTGATGCAGGGGCCACGATAGAGGCGACGAGGAGGCAAGGACAATGGAGATTATCGAGCGGTTCGAGCACGGCATGTGCACGTTCGCGCTCAGCGGGCGCGTAGACACGGAAGGGGCCATTGAACTGGACCGAGCCCTGCAGACCGCCGTGTCGGAGGGCCGGTACAAGATCGTGCTCGATATGGCCGAGGTGCTGTACATCAGCAGCGCCGGCTTGCGCACGCTGGCTGACATAGTGGTCAAGAGCCGGGCGGGGGGGGGTGACCTCAAGCTCGTCGCTCTGAGCCCCAAGGTGATGCGCGTCTTTCGGATCATTGGTTTTGACCGCTTTTTCTCAATCTATGATGGGATCGAGGAGGCCCTCGACGACTTTTGAGGTTCGCTTCCCATCGTTCGGCAGGTACACACCCTGGTGAGGTTGGCACATGGACTTTCTGGGTGAACTACGCGTAGAGGCGACGCTCGAGAACCTGCGCACGGTTTCTCACTTTCTTCACGGCATCGGGCAGCGCCTCAGCCTGGATGAGCGGACGCTGTTTCATCTGGATCTCGCCCTCGAGGAGGCCGCGACCAACGTCGTGGACCATGCCTACCTGCACGGCTCCACGCAGGCGGGCGAATTGTTGCTGCGGGCAGAGGTGGTGGAGGACTCGCTGCGGCTGACGCTCACAGACTGGGGCGCACCCCTCGACCCCGACGCGGTGCAGCCCTTTGACCTCGGTGCCTCGGTGGAGGCCCGCATCCAGGGAGGGATGGGCCTGCATTTCATCCACAGCCTGATGGATGACGTCGTGCGCCGCACGGCGCCGGCACCCGGCGGCCCAAACACGCTGACCCTCGTCAAGCACATCGAGCGCCCATCGCCCGCTGAGGGGATGCCGGACACCCGCCCCCCCACGACGCTACAGGAGCTGCGCGCCATGCTGGCTGTCAGCCAGATCGCGGCCCCCAGTGCCGACCCTGAGGACCTGGTGCAGTTGATCCTCAGGGAGGTGAAGAGCGCGATCGACGCCGAGCGTGCCATGCTGTACTGGATGGACGATGGCCGAGGGGAACTCGTCTCGCGCGTGTGGCTGGCAACCACCGGCGAATGGCGAGAGGTCCGCGTCGCGCTTGGGGAGGGCATCGCCGGTCAGGTCGCGCTCGCAGGTGAGGCGTTGAACCTGCACTACCACCCCGACGATCAGCGCTGTATGCGCGTGTTCGATCAGATGACGGCCTTTGGATGCCGCACGATCCTCGCTGTGCCGATGCACACTCCCCTTGACGTGCTCGTCGGCGTCCTGCAGGTGCTGAACAAGGGAAGAGAGTCCGCTTCGCCTGTGCAGGCTTTTACTCCCCGCGATGAGCGCCTGCTGCGAGCGATGGCCACGCAAGCGGCGATCGTCATCGAGAACGCCCGGCGGCATGCACAGGCGGTGTGACGGGCGTCCCCCGGGTGAGGTGACCACGAGAAGGGGTGGGCAATGAACGTCCTGTGGCGCAAAGCGTGGCGCGACTTGTGGCGGAACAAGCTTCGCACGTTCCTCGTCGTGCTGTCCACCGCTGTGGGCGTGTTTGCCCTGGGACTGGTTTTCGGCCTATTCCTCGAGATGCGCACCCGCATGGCGCAGAACTACCGGGAAACGTCCCCTGCTCACATCCAGTTCCATACCGGGTGGTTCAGCCAGGATGTGCTCCCTGAGGTGCTCCGCGCGCCCGGCGTGGCGGATGCCGAGGCCTACACCCAAGTCTCTTTTCGCTGGCGGCGAGAGGACGAGGTGGACTGGCGCAACGGGACGCTGGTGGCGCGGCCTGACTACCAGGCCCAACGCCTGAGCCAGATCGACCTGGTGGAAGGCCGGTGGCCTGCAGAGCGTGCCCTGGCGGTGGAGCGGCTCTCGTCGCGGCACTTTGACCTGGTCCCCGGCACGACCCTCCTCGTCGACAGCGTCGTGTCCGGTTCGGAGGAGGGAGCGCGAAAGCTGCGCGTCGAGGGCGTGGTCCGCGACGCCCGGGCCCTTCCCCCGCAGCTTGGCTTTGGCGGCGCGGCCTTTTTCGCCGATCCAGCGACCGTGGCCTGGCTGGTTGGTCAAGACGTGGGACGCAACCAGATCGGCGTTCGCCTGGACTCGTTCAGCGAGGAGGAGGCGATCCGGATCGCGGGGTCGATCGAGCGCCGCCTGGAAAGCAGGGGACTGGTCGTCGTCAAGTACATAGTACAGGATCCCAATGTGCACTGGGCGCAGGACCAGTTGAACACCGCGTTTCTCATCTCGATGGTCTTGGGCGTGCTCTCCCTGGGGCTCACCACCTTCCTGATCATCAACACGACGACTGCCATCCTCGCCCAACAAGTGCGCCAGATCGGCGTGATCAAGGTCGTGGGCGCGACCAGCGGCCTGGTGACGAGCATCTACCTGGCGATGGCGCTGGCCTATGGCCTGCTTTCCTTGCTCCTGGCCGTGCCTGTGGGGGCGGTCGCCGCACACCTGGCGGCGCGCTGGCTGCTCGATCTGGTCAACGTGACTGTCGGCGACTTTCGGGCCATGCCCCTTGCGGTGGCCATCCAGGTTGCGGTGGGGCTGGCTGTCCCTCTGCTGGCATCGCTGGTTCCTGTGCTGCGCGGGGCGCGTACCACACCGCACCAGGCGATCACCAACTATGGCCTTGGGTCGGCCTTCGGCGTGGGCCGGTTCGATCGCCTGCTGGGCCGGGCGCAGCGCCTGCCGAGCTTGTTGGCGATCGGGCTGCGCAACACCTTTCGGCGCAAGACCCGTATCGCGCTGACGCTGCTTGCCCTGGTGCTCAGCGGCGTGATGTTTATCGTGGTGATGAGCGTCGATCGCTCGTTGGGGCGGACCATCGAGGCCCTGCTTGAAGAACTGAGCCGTGACGTGCAGGTGGGCTTTGACTATCTGTTCCCCGTGGCCATGATCGCCGAGGTGACCGAGCAAGTGCCCGGTGTGGCCAAGGTCGAAGTCTGGGGCTACTGGGGGGCACAGATCGCGACCTCGAGCGGTGCCGAACGCCCGGTGTATCTGTGGGGCGTGCCCTCAGGTTCGGAGATGTTTGGCCCGCGCATCGCCAGCGGTCGCCCTCTGCTGGCCGGCGACGACCGAGCCATCCTGCTCAACAGTCACACCGCTGCGGACGAGGGAATCGAGGCTGGGGATGAGATCCGGCTGGTGATCGGCGAGAAAGAGTCCGTCTGGAAGGTTGTAGGCCTGATCGTCAGCCCGACCAACAGCAACTATGTGCCCTTTGACGCCCTGGCCCTAGAGACCCATACCGTCGGCATGGGGAGCACGGCGATGGTGATCGCCGAGGGGCACGACCTGGAGGCGCAGGAGAGGCTGATCCGCGACCTGCGTGATGCCTATACGGCACGCGGGATCGAAGCGTCGCGGTTCAACAGCGCCGAAGAGATCCGCCGGGTCAACCGGTCGATGTTTGACATTGTCACGAACCTGATGCTGATCATGGTGGCGATGGCAGCAGCCGTGGGCGGCATCGGGTTGATGAGCACGATGTCGATCAATGTCGTGGAGCGCGGGCGTGAGATCGGCGTGCTGCGGGCCATCGGCGCTACCTCGACCTTTGTCGGCGGGGTTTTCGTGGTCGAAGGGGTGCTGGTGGGCATGTTGAGTTGGACGATCGCGCTGCCCCTCAGCTACCCTGGCGCGCTGGTCTTTGGCAACGCCATTGGGTACTCGCTGATTCGAGCGCCCTTGAGCTTTAGCTACTCGGTGGGCGCGGGGGGGCTCTGGCTGCTGATCGTGGTCTCGCTGTCGGCACTGGCCAGCCTGTGGCCTGCGCTCCGGGCGGCACAGGTCAGCGTGCGCGAGTCACTGGCGTACGAGTGATCCCCGGTGGTCTCGCACCATCTGTCCAGGTGGGTCGACACCAGCCCGCTCCCAGCGATACGAGAGCTCCACGCCCGGGTCCCTTCGCTGGTCAGAGGCGTGCGGCGCGGCGCTTGCGGCGGTGGGCCACGGCCTGTCGCACGGTCTGTCGGCGATGACGTTCAGTCGTTGGCACGACGGGTGGTAGTGACGGCTTCAGCCGTTGCCGGGGGGGAATGCGACTGAAGTCGCCACTACGTGTGTCGGTAGTGACGGCTTTAGCCGTTCCTGGGGGGATGCGACTGAAGTCGCCACTACGTGTGTCGGTAGTGACGGCTTTAGCCGTTCCTGGAGGGATGCGACTGAAGTCGCTACTACGTGCAGCTACGCCTAGTCCAGCCGCTTCCGGAAGGTGACCACAGCCAGTATAGTGACCATGCCCCCATAGATCGCCAGCGCGAGTACGTCGCTCCACAGGAACGCGATGCCCACGCCCTTGGTGACAATGCCCCGGGCGATGCGGATAAAGTAGGTCAGCGGGATCAGGTTGCCGATGGCCTTGACGACGGCGGGCATCGGGCCTCGCGGGTAGATAAAGCCGGTCAGCAACTGGCTCAGCATCATCAGCAGCGAAGTGAGCTGCTGTGTCTGGCTCTGTGTCTGCGCGATCGTCGAGATCAACAGGCCCAGCCCAATCCCCGAGACGATGAACAAGAGAGACAGCCAGGCAAAGAGCCACATGCTCCCCTTAAAGGGCACGCCGAACCAGTAGACGCCCAGCACGGTAATGACCACCTGATCAAAGACGACGAGAAAGACGTTGGGGACCAGCTTGCCGATCACCAGTTCTATCGGGCGCACCGGGGTGACCAGGATCTGCTCGATGGTGCCCAGCTCATATTCGCGCACCACGGATTGCGCCGTGGTGCTCACCGCCAGCACCTGCAGCAGCATGGCGATCAATCCCGGCATGATGAAGACGAGGTCGTCCATGTTGGGGTTGTAGAGGACGCGGGTGGAGGACGTGATCGGTGACGTCTCCAGGTGGCCGCCCATGCGATCCACCTTTTCCGCGACGAGTTCCAGCGACCGTGCCTGGGCAATGGCGGTCGCCGCGCTGTAGCCTGCCTGGACGGAAAAAGACTCCGCTCCATCCAAGACGATCAGGACCTGCGCATCGCCTCGCTCGACCTGTCCCGCAAAGCCGGGCGGGATCACCACACCCGCTCGTGCTCGCCCCTCGTCGATGGCCCGGATGACCTCCGCTTCCCCCTCGACGTAGGAAGTGACGTCAAAGTAGCCAGAAACGACCAGGGCGTCGACAAAGGCCCGGCTCTGCTCGTCCAGGCTCTGGTCGGCGACGGCAGTGGGGAGGTGGTCCGCGGTCAGGTCTACGGCCAAGGCAAAGAGAAAGAGCTGGATGAGGGGGATGGACAGGATGAGCGCCAGGGTGCGGCGGTCGCGCAGACGCTGGATCGCTTCCTTGCGCATCACCGCCCCCAGGCGGCGAAAGCGACCGCGGATACGGCTTCTCATCAAAGGCCCCCTCAGTCGAGCCCGCGCCTGAAGGCACGGGCCGCAAAGCCCATCATTACCACGACATAGATGGCCAGTGCGGCGACCTGTTCCCACAGGTACTCCAAGCCCACGCCCTTGGTGACGATCCCCCGGGCAATGGGGATAAAGTAGGTCAGCGGAAAGAGGTTGCCAATGATGCGAATGGCCGGCGGCATGAGGTAGCGCGGGAACATGAATCCGCCCAGCACGAGCCCGATCAACATCATCAGGGTCGCGAGCTGCTGGGCCTGTTTTTGATTCTGAGAGATGGTCGAGAGCAGGAGCCCCAGGCCGAGCCCCGAAAAGACGTACATGAACGACAGCCATAGAAAGAGCGGAAAGCTGCCCTGAAAGGGCACGTCGAACCAGTAGATGCCGATGGCCAGGATGGTGAGCATGTTGATCAGCGAGATGACGATGTGAGGGGCGATCTTGCCCAGCATCAGCTCGCCGGGCAGGATCGGTGTGACCAGTAGCTGCTCGATAGTGCCCGCCTCGCGCTCGCGGACGACAGCGGCGGCGGTCAGGGTGATCGTCTGCGTCTGCAGGATGGTAGCCACCATGCCCGGGATCAGGAACCACAGGTCGTCCAGGTTGGGGTTGTAGAGGATGCGCAGGCGGGCGTCCAAGGGGAGGAGCCGCTGCCCGGTCAGCCTGCCGGAGCGCTCCATTCTGTCTATCATCACCTGGGTCGAGTGTGCCTGGGCGATGGCGGTGATGGCGTTGAAGGCGGTCTGGGAGGTAAACACGTCCGACCCGTCGACCAAGAGCAGGGCCTGCGCGTCGCCGCGCTCTACGCTGGCGCTAAACCCGGGCGGGAGGACGATGCCAGCCTGAGCGCGGCCCTCGTCAATGGCGCGGATGGCTCCCCGCTCGTCCGGCGCGGTAGCGACGAGGTCAAAGTAGCCGGAGACGACCATGGCCTGCACGTATGCCCGGCTGGCGCGATCGAGGCTCTGGTCGGCGACGACGGTGGGGATGTGCTCGACGTTCATCCGGATGGCATAGCCAAAGATGAACAGTTGGACGATCGGCAGGCCGAGCTGGATGAGCAGCGTGCGCCGGTCGCGCAGCGTCTGGATGAATTCCTTTTGCGTCACGGCCCAGATGCGTTGCAGCATGCCCTCTCCTCGATCCCAGCGAATCCCGTGAGCATCGACTATACATCGAACCGCCGCTGACGTCAAGAGGGCAAGCCTACGCAGGGCCGGGCGGGCAGGTATGAGAGACTGCCCTACGCAGCGCCGGGCGGGCAGGTATGAGAAACAGCCCTACGCAGGGCCGGGCGGGCAGGTATGAGAAACCTGCCCTACGCAGCCGCCATATCCCCCCGGCCTAACCAGGAGTGGGCGCGGAGGGCTCTGGGGGCTCCACAGATCCATCGCGCAAGCGCACGATCCGCTGGGCATAGCTGGCCGCCTGGCGATCGTGCGTGACCATGACGATCGTCTGTCCGGCGCGGTGGAGCCCGGCCAGGAGATCGAGCACCAGCCCCCCTGTGGCGCTGTCCAGGTTGCCGGTGGGTTCATCGGCCAGCAGCAGGGGTGGGCGGTTGACCAGAGCCCGCGCCGCCGCTACCCGCGCCTGCTCACCGCCAGAGAGCTGCGCCGGCAACCGGTTCTCCTTGCCGGACAGTTGGACTCGGGCCAGCGCGTCGTGGGCCAGTTGGCGCTTTTCCCGGCGCGACCCCGAGCCGATGGTCAGGGGCAGCATCACGTTTTCCAGGGCGGTCAGATAGGGCACCAGGTGATACTGCTGAAAGATAAAGCCCACATACTCGTGGCGAAAGTCGGCCTGACGCTCCACCGGTAGGGAATACGGTTCGATGCCGTCGATCGTCACCTGACCACCCGTCGGCGGGTTCATCGCCCCTAACACCGTGAGCAGCGTGCTCTTGCCCGATCCAGAAGCCCCCATCAAGGCCACGAATTCCCCTTCGTCGATGCGGAGGCTCACGTCACGCAGCGCCTGGACCGCTACCCCATCGGCACGATAGGTCTTGCACACCGCCTCAAGCTCAATCATCCGGCCCTCTCTCCCGTTCAAAGTGCACGCAGTGCCGTGGTCGGATCGAGCCGGGCCGCGCGAACTGCGGGGTACAGGCTGGCGGCCACGCCCACGAGCAGGGCACTGCTCACCGCCCACAGCGCGATCAGCGGATCCCACGACACCGGCAGATCCACCTGGGTCACCACGGGGGTCAGAGCCGCTGCCGCCCCCATCCCGACCAGCCAACCCAGTGTGCCGCCCAGCAGGCTGACCAACGTGGCTTCGGTGAGGATGATGTGGATGATGTGCCGCCGACGAAAGCCGATGGCCCGCAGCACGCCGATCTCTTGCTTGCGTTCGGCCACGGCACCCAGCATGGTCGTCAACACCACCAGCCCGCCGATGACCAGCACCACGGCAGACAGGGCCCATGAGAAACGCATTAACTGCCCGACCATCTCCATACGCAGGGCCACTGCCTGGCGCAGCGCCGTCACCCTGGCCTGAGGCAGCACGGCCTGGATCTGGGCGACCATGTCTTCGATCGGGCAGGCTGTACACAGGGCGGCTACCTCGACCAGGCTGATCGCCCCCGGGCGGTCCAAGGCGCGCTGCGCGGCGCTCAAGTCGACGAACAGCATGTCGTCGTCCTGCTGGCCATTCTCGGCCAGCACGGCCACCACCTGGAAGACCTGATCGCCCACCTGCAGCGGTGATCCCACCGAGAGGTCCAGCAGCGTGGCGACCCGCGAGCCGGCCAGGGCCTGGCCTTCCGTCTCGGGCTCGCTGCCCTCGAGCTGCCACCACGGCTTCATCCGCAGCTCTGACTCGAAATCGACGCCGGCCACGAGCACGGCCTGCTCTCTGACCTCAGCGACGCTGAGCAGCTTGGGGGCGACGATGCTGATGTTGCGCGCATTGGGGATGGTCCACACCTGTGCCACGTCCTGATCGCGAAGCTCCTCCAGGTCAAACGTGGCCGAAGAAACGGCCAGTCCGCCGTAGGAAAGCGACAGCGAGTTGGAATGCGGGACGATCAGGATATTGGCACCAAACTCATCCAGTTTGTTCCCTACGTCGGCCTGCAATGTGCGGGTGATCGCTTGCAGGGCGACCACGGTTGTCACACCAATGGTCAGCCCCAGCACGAGCAGCAGCACCCTCCCCTTGCGCCGGCGGATGTTGTTCCAGGCGATGTCGAATAGCTCCATGGGGTGCGACTCCGCTAAAAGTATCTGGCTCCGGATAGGATGTCGTCGACGCGGATGACCACCTCATCGCCCTCAATGGTGCGGACCAACGGCGACGGGTTGCAGCCTCCGCGGACCTCATTGATGAGCTCCGAAGGAAATCTCTGCCCGCAGTTGTTGCAGACCATCTCGTCTCCCTCCTGCCGGTAGCCCTTCTTGTCCAGGAAGCACACGTCGCAGGCATTAAAGGCGGCGCGGATCACGCCGTCGCTGCTCTTGAGTACAAAGAACTGGATGTCCTTGCCATCCGCATGGTGGGTGTAGAAGCGGGCCTGCCCGTCGTCAAAGGTGGTGACGGGCAGCCTGACCGCGCCATCGCTCACCGGCAGCTCGCCGGCCTGGACCGTGCTTCCTGCGCTTTCCGCGCCGCTCCCCGGCCAAAACCAGGCCAGCAGGAGGATCGCCAGCAGTCCCCCACCAGCCAGCAGCCACCTCCCAAGTGCCGGCTTGGCCTTCTTTGCCGGCTGAGTGAACTTGGCGCGCTTGCCTTCGCGCAGGGTACGATCTTGTTCGTGTTTCATGCTCTCTCCTGTCCGTAGAGTGTTCAGGACGTCCCTAAGCCGCTGCACCTTGCAGGGCCGAATCGGGCACAACGTTCCAGCCCCGCCAAGTCAGGATGCCGATTGCCGCCAGGTAGGCCGCGTAGGCGATCACCTCCAGGAGGGACGGGTTGCCGTTGTACCCCAAGAGCGCCTTGAGGAACGTGCCGACCGCGCCGTTCTCGTCCAAGAGGGGATTGACATCCCACACGTGCTCGATCACCGTCGGCAAGATCGCTGCCTCCTGAAGTTCGTGCACGCCGTGCGCGAACAGCCCGGCGGCAAAGAGGATCAGCAGCACGCTCGTCGCCCGGAAAAAGGCGCGCACATCCAGCCGCTTCCCAGCAGCGAAAATCAGCCAGCCCAAGACGATGGCTACGATCAACCCGGCGCCACCGCCGACCAGCGTCGCTGTAGGGGTGGTGCTGAACGCCGCCGCGGTCAAGAACAACACGGTCTCGATCCCTTCGCGCACCACGGCGACAAAGGCGAGGCCAAACAGCACCCACGTGCTGCCCGTCGACACCGCGCGACGGACGTCGCGTTCCAGCTCGGCCTGCACCTGGCGTCCTTGCCGCTGCATCCAAAAGATCATCCAGGTCAGCACGCCAGCGGCGAGCAGCATCGCGATCCCTTCAAAGATCTGCTCTCCGCGCCCCTCAAAGGCCACACCCAGCACGTTGAGGACCCACCCGGCGGCGATGCTGGCCAGAACTGCCGCGCCGACGCCCAACCAGACCGGCCTGCTCCGACCGGACTGCCCCAACTTGCGCAGGACGCCCAGGACAACGCCCACGATCAGGGCGGCCTCCAGGCCCTCGCGCAATGTGATCAGAAATGATGCAAACATCGATTTATGCCCTCCGTTTTGCCACCTGCTCCCGCTAGGTGACCTATTCTACTACAGGTCCTCCGACCGCACGTGAGCGTGCTGGGACAGCTCTGATAGGGTGACCGAATCCAACACCTGGTGAATGGCTTCGCCGAGCTGTACCCAAAGCCAGCGCGTCGGACAGCCATCGACCCGGGGACAGGTCGTCTGTGGGTTCGCGTCGACGCAGAAGACCGGTTCGAGCGTCTCCT
>JADHXD010000184.1 GCA_016783145.1 Anaerolineae bacterium | reverse complement strand
AGCAAAATGGCCTGAAACCATAGGTTTTGCCCGGTTTTCAAACGAAAAACGGCTGTTCTGAGACCACCCGCCCGGAAAAACCTTCAGAGCGTTTCAAAAACTGTCAATCTAACTTCCCGGGGTTCTGAACCATGCCCAATCCTCTCCTCCGGATCCGTCAGCAGGTCCTGCTCGCGCGGTCTATAGCTGGTCGAGGTTCTCCATCACTTTGCGTATTCCCTGGGCCATCCGTCTGGCAGCCTCGACTCCGTTTGGGGATCTCAGGGCCATCGAGATGCAGGTGTGCGTGTCACAGTGCTTTTGCGCAACCGGGTACTGATCGAGGGAATAGTCAACGGGCTGTGCGTGGGGGCATTCCCACGGGCAGCCCTTGCCGTACCCGTTCTTTGCCTGAAAGACGGTCATTGCAGGAAGGATGAATCGCTGCCATACGCCATTGGCGACTCCCTCTGCGTTCAGAGCCGCGACGATTTGGTCCCGGAATGCCGGGTCATCGTGCGAATGCCCCAGCGATTCCATATCGAAGCGCAGAACATAGTTGTACCAGTTGTGATCGCAGTCTGCCGAGACCTGCGGCAGAATGAGGCCAGGTACGTCCAGGAGACCGTCCGTGAGGCAAGACACATTGTTCCTCTGCTGCTCGAGGTAGCTGTCGAGCTTGGTGAGCTGCGAGCGGCCAAATGCGGCTGTGAGGTCATTGTTCCGGTACATCCATCCCATCGCGTACGCGTGATAGTCGCGCGATTCCAGAGGGGTGCGAGTCTCGCCAAAGGACCAGAGGCTCTGCGCTGTCCTCAGCATCTGCTCGCTATCGGTGACGAACATGCCTCCTTCGCCAGAACAGAGGCTCTTGTTCTGGTTAAAGCTAAAGGCCGCGCAGTCGCCCCACGTGCCGACCTTGCGGCCTCTGAACAGAGCGCCGTGTGCCTGGCAGGCGTCCTCTATCACCTTGACGCCGTGCCTCCTGGCGATGCCCAATACAGATTCCATGTCGACGGCAAGGCCGTGCAGGTGAACGGCGATGATCGCCCTTGTCTTGGGGGTGATGGCACTCTCTATCTTGGCCACATCGATGTTCATCGTGTCAAAGCCGATGTCGACGAAAACGGGAATGCAGTTGTGCTGCAAGACACATATCGCAGATGAGGACCACGAGTAGGCCGGCACGATCACCTGGTCGCCTGTTCCACACCCGCAGGCCGCGATACACATGTGCAAGGCAGCGGTTCCAGAGTTCGTTGTGAGGGCGTAGCGGTTGACGTTCCACGCAGCGAACTCCTCTTGAAAGGCGGTGCAGTTGGGGCCGAAGGCATGGCTGCTTCCGTCAAGAGACGCCAAGACCATTTCGCGGTCGATGTCATCGATTGGGGGCCACTTTCGGATCAGGCCTGGGGGAACTGCTGGTTCCCCGCCGCACACGGCAAGTTTGGACTGCGTTCTTGCTACCACAGATACTGTCCCTCCTGGAGTCAAGGATCTATCACGTGATCGGCGTCTGTACGGAGCGATGGCAGCCAGCCCAGTTCTTGCTCAAAGGCCGCGTCAACAAGGGCCTGGCTCTTGAGGTCTGCTGACAGCGGATCGGCAGCTTGCTCGCAGTAGCCGAGATGCAAGTGTCGCGTCCATCCCTCCGCATACACGAAACGCCCGGACATCCTCCCCACTTCTTCGCACATGTCTGTCATTGCGTTCAGATACGAATCGATCCCCTGGCTGGTGTCCAGCCACTCTTTCTGGCTGCGATGGATGGCCAACATCTCGCGCTTGACCTGCATCGCGCTTGAGATATCCACGTACATTCCCGGGCGGACTCGTCTGCGAAGGGGGTCTCGGAGTCCATATGGCAGTGCGTGGTACACCGTCACAGGGCTGCTTGTGGAAGGGCACGGTGGCTGCACGGCAAAGTTGGGCATCCCACGCGCGAATGCGGCGGTCAGCACGAGCCGACAGGTATTCGTGTGATCCTCCATGTACTCCCACGTGGAGTGGGTGAGGATAATGTTGGGGACCACTTGGCGGATCACCGCGCCGAGCTGGCGCAGGAGCCCCTTCTCATACAGGATCTCGAGGTCGTTGACCAGGCTCTCGTGGTAGATCGCCTCGATGTGTTCTGCGGCAGCGACCGACTCTTGCCGGCGGATGGTGGCGATGGTTTCGGCGTCGTACTGGGTGCTCCCGCAAGATCCGTTGGCGATCGTCATATAGTGGGTCTCGTACCCAACCTGGCCGAGAAGGGCCAGCGTGCCAGCCATCATGAACTCGATATCATCCGGATGTGCGGCAATGGCAAACGCGCGCTTGGACATCATCTGCTCCTGCACGTTCCCGGCAAGCTGTACTGGGCGCATCACAGGGAGCCGAATGCGCAGAGGCCCAGCAGCCTTGCCCTATTCCAGCGAGTGCTTGCTGCGCGTTCTCTGCAGCTCGTTCTCTGGGATCCGGCGCGCCAGCAGGTCGAGCGAGATCTCGATCACCTCTCGTGCTTCGTCGGGGGTGGTCGTGCCGACGGTGACCATATCCTGGTCGCGGATCGTGTTCCACACGAATGCCAGGCCGACGACAGGCAACAGCCTGCCAGCAGCCAGGGGCTTGATGGTCATCACTGGCTTGGCAGCCTTACGGATGATGCGCATGACCCAGTCCGCCTCGACCTGCATCAGGAATCCCGCGGCGTTGTAGATCTGGATGTAGCTCTCCAAATCGGCACCAGTCCTGTCGGCAATGACCACCGACTCGGGCATGTGGGTGGAGAGGCCGGGAATCATCTCTCGCTCGCGGATCATGGCACTGTACTTTTCGATGTCGCGGATCACCTTGTGCAACCGATCGATGAGAGCGTCGGTGACGCACTGATGGGGAAAGCAGAAGGTCGCTCCCAGCTCCCTGCACCGGTCAAAGACGCGCTCCGGCTCCATATCCTCAGGGCCCCCAGGCAAGATGTTAAAGTGAGGGGTAAGGATCAAGGTCGCCCTGCGTCCAGTTCGCTGTTGAGCGTCCTCGATCGCCTCGCGCAAGATGGGCACCGGCATTCCGAGTACCGTATCTATGCCCTGCTGCAGGAACACGGTCAGGATGTCAGCGATGTTCTTGCGGGTCTGGTAGGACTTGATAAACCTATCCTTGGCGGCGCTGGTGTGCGAGTAGCCGAGGAACCAGTTCGTGCCGATCAGCAAGCGCGAAACCGAGACGCCGCCTACTGTCGTTCGGGGGAATGAGGCCATTTTGCGCTCCTTTGCGGTGTGCAGCGGGTATGCGACCCCGTAGCGTATGGTAAGCGTATGGTAAGCGTCAAGCAGACTCCAGGCTGTTATGGTATAGTAAAGCCAATCTTCTCCTCCTTTTACCAAGAGCCGGAGTGTGGGCAACTCTGGCTCTTGGCGATCATGGTGAGCGCCACTGGGGAGACCGGTCTGGCTCGCTGTGCCAAAGTGGCCGCGCAGAAGGTACCTCTCAACTCCGGCTGACGTCACGCATGTGCTGCTTGAGTTCTCCGTGATCTCTGCTGAGAAATGTCGCCTATGGAGAGGCGACCTGCCACTATGGCGTTGCTCCTCGCCACATCCGTATTCGATGCAGAGGTTCGGTTGCTTTGAAGGGCGATGGTCTGGCAACAGGCCTGTATTGTAGCAATGACCCTGTAAGCTGTCAAACCCGCACGCCTGATACCCGGTCGCCAGAGCCTTCGGGTTCCCCGCATCGTGTTGACCCTCTGACAGGTTCGTGCTACAATCTTGAGCAGGGTCCTGCGCCACGGGGTGAGCGATGACAAAGGGGGCGCGTGCCAAGCTCAGAAGAACCTATGCCAGGCTTTGAGCCCGATTTCGATGATACGGAGTGGACGGAGGGCTGGCGGCACGTGCCCATCGTGCAGGTACCGCCTGGGGCGCATCCCAGCGGCTACCGGGTGCAGCGCCACATCCTCCAGCAGGCCGATGTCTTTGGTCGACGGTACCGTCTCAGCTCACCCCTAGACTGTGCATTTCTGTACGACCCCGATGGCCGGCTGTGGATGTCCAACACGCCCCAGGAGCGTATGATGATGTACAACAACGGCTGTCGCTCGTACGGGCGGGTGCTCGTGGGTGGGCTGGGCCTGGGCCTGTATCCGCAGTATGCCGCGATGGGCGCCGCAGGGGAGGCGACCAGTTTCACGATCGTCGAGCACAGCGCAGCGATTCGGGCCATCGTCGAGCCTACGCTGAGAGAGTCCCTGTCTCTGCCCCTGGAGATAGAAACGGGGGACATCGAGCAATGGCTGTCTGGGCCGGTCACAACGCGCTATGACACGATCTTTGTCGATACCTGGGACACGCTTGACGCAGCCCTCCTGCCCACCATCAATGCACTGCGAGACCTGGCACTTTTGCATCTGGCGCCGCACGGGAGGGCGCTGATGTGGGGCTACCGCTGGATGGTACGCCTGTTTGAGGAGGCGTGCCGTCAACTGCTGGCGGTGTCCCCCAGCGAGCGCAGAGGCTGGTTGACGGCGGGAGAGAGGGCGTCTGCCAGCGCGATGGCGCTCCTGACGCCGGTAGTGGACCACTTTCAGGGAAGGGCCGCAGAAGATGTGGACGAAGCGCTGGCCTGGTGCCGCCACTATGCCATCCACTGTGTCGAATGAGGTGTCTTGGGGAGGGTCTCCGTTGCGGTTCTATGCGCTGGCCCAGGGAGCGTCAGTGAGATGACCCTGCAGGTGGTGCTGTTGCTCGTGGTCATTGCTGTCGCGCTGGTGCTCTTTTCACTCGAGCGCTTCCCCGCCGATGTGGTTTCGCTGGGCATTCTGCTGGCGCTCATTCTGACGGGTCTGCTGCCTCCCCAGCAGGCCTTTGCCGGGTTTGGCAGTGACACGGTGATCATGATATTCGGACTGCTCGCGCTCACGGCTGCCTTGGTGCATACGGGAGTGGACCAGTTGGCCGGGCGGACCATACTGCGCCTGGCAGGAACCAGGCCGTTGCTGGTCGTGCTGATGGTGACAGCAGCAGCGATGAGCGCGTTCATAAGCAATACAGCGACCACTGCCCTCTTTGTGCCTATCGTGTTCGACCTGGCCCGCCGGAAGCGGATCAGTGCTTCACGCCTTTTGATGCCCCTCGCGTTTGCATCCATCCTGGCCAGCTCGGTGACCCTTGTGAGCTCCTCCACGAACATCGTCATCAGTGGTCTGATGACACGCTACGACATGCCGCCGCTGGGGATGTTCGAGCTAGCCCCGGTGGGCCTGCCTATCGCTGCCGTGGGTCTGCTCTACATGGTCCTGTTGGGCCAGTGGCTGATCCCGGACCGCAGCGAGCCCGGCGAATGGGCGGATGATTTCGTGATCCGCCCATACCTGGCTGAGATGCTGATCCTCCCTGGCTCGCCGCTCGTGGGCAAAACCCTACTGCAGTCGGGCCTGGGCCGCGACATGGACCTGACCGTACTGAGAGTCCTTCGCGATGTCAACCACTATCTGGCGCCGCGGGCTGGACTCCGGCTGGAGGAGGGGGATGAGCTCTTGGTCAAGGGGCAGCACGGCGATA
This sequence comes from Anaerolineae bacterium, assembly GCA_016783145.1. Classification (GTDB taxonomy): domain Bacteria; phylum Chloroflexota; class Anaerolineae; order JAFGEY01; family JAFGEY01; genus BS750m-G44. The sequence continues at coordinate 3,959 of JADHXD010000184.1, read as the reverse complement.
TCCTCAGAGCCAAGGACGCAGTGGGCATCGCGATCAAGGCCGATGTAGAGCTCTCAGACCCGCGCCTGCGGGCCGAGCATGAGGGCCTTGCAGAAGCGATTCTGCTGCCGTGGTCGCCGATGATCGGGCAGACCCTAAAGTCACTGGACTTTCGTCGACGCTACGGGCTGCAGATCCTGGGGATCAGTCGTCGAGGGAGGAACTTTTACCGGCGGCTCAGCCAGATCCCATTGAAAACGGGAGACCAACTGCTCGTCCAGGGACCCCGCACTCATATCGCGATGCTGGACCAGGACAACGTGCTCCACATCCTTGGTTCGATCGAGAGCAAGCGATCCAACGTGAGGCGTGCGCCGGTGGCCCTGGCCATCTTTGCGGGAGTTCTTGTCCTGGTGGCGCTCAACGTGCTCTCCGTGCCGGTCGCTGTCCTGGCGGGGACGCTAATGGTCTTTGTGACGCGGTGCATCGCGCCCGACCAGGCCTACCGTGAGGTAGAGTGGAAAGCTGTGATCGTGGTCGGCGCCATGCTCGCCCTTGGCAGTGCGATGGAGCACACAGGAACGGCGGCCCTGCTCGCGGCACAGATCGCCCGGCTCGCCAGTCAGGTGCACCCGCTGTGGTTGTTGACCGCGTTCTTTGTCTTGACCCTCCTGCTCACTCAGCCTATGTCCAATCAGGCGGCCGCCGTCGTGGTGGTCCCTGTCGCGTTGCAGACTGCTCTGCAGTTGGGCCTGAATCCTCGTACCTTTGCGGTGATGGTCGCTGTGGGGGCCAGTTGCTCTTTCATTACGCCACTGGAGCCTTCGTGCCTGATGGTCTACGGGCCAGGCCGCTACCGATTCGCTGACTTTGTCAAGGTGGGATCGGTGCTGACGGTGCTCATCTATGTCGTTGCCATCGTGCTGGTCCCCCGGTTCTGGCCGCTGTGAGTAGAAGTGCCATGGACGGAGCACTAACGCGTCTGCGGGTCGATGGGGCCCGATTCCTCGCCGACTGGCAGGCTACCTGGAACTTCACATTGAGCAGGGACGGAAGCTTGTCGGTGCGCAAGCCGATATCGGGATCGTAAGCCGTATCGTTGGCTATCGATCCCACTGGCTGAGGTTCGTCGGCCAAGCCGATCACGCGGGCACGACGGCGATGGCAGACCGTCGGGATGCTGCGCAAGGAGCCAGCGCGTTCACGCTGGCTGTCCGCGAGATCGCCACGAAGGACTTTGTTGAGTGCGTGGCCAACGTGGGTGACGCGCGCTTTGTGCCCGGGGCATTAAATATCGTCCCGGCCCAGGTCGCCTTGGTCCTGGAGATGCGTGCGCCAGACGAGGCCACCCTGGAAGAACTGGAGCGGCGTCTGCTTGCCCGGGCGCAGGTCGAGGCAGAGCAATTCGGGCTGGCTCTGGAGGTGGAGAGGCTGGGCGGGCACGGTCCGTGACAGATGAGCGAGGTGGCGCGTGATGCTCTGACCGCGACCGCCGAGGCACTGGGTCTGCGGCACATTTCGCTGGTCTCTGGCGCTGGGCACGACGCGCAGTCGCTGGCGGAGGTCTGCCCGGCTGGGATGGTCTTCGTGCCTTCGGCGGAGGGCGCCAGCCACTCCCGGCGTGAGTTCACGCGATGGGATGACTGCGTCAGCGGCGCGGACGTGCTGCTGCAAGCAGCACTACGGATGGCAATTCGGGTCGCCACATAGAGGCGACCCACGTGCAGGACTTTATTCTAGCAAAGGAGCGTACTGTGAAGACTCGAACTGGAGGGTACCCTCTCGGTTTCCGGCGAGGGGGAGGAGAATGGCAGAGGGATCCGGAGGTGCTGATCGCTTGGGCCCAGGCGAACGATGTGCAGGTAGTCGATCTGGGTAGAGATGGCGATCAGGCGACCAAGGCTTTTGTGGACGCCGGGATGCGGATCGGGTCGGTGGACCTGTGCGAGTGGAAAGGGATGATCTCGCCAGACAGGGGGACGCGGGCCGAGGCGGTCGCCCGGAATGCGGACTATGTCCGGGCCTGCGCTGCCTACGGGTCCATGAATCACTTTCTGGTGATGACGCCCGAGAGGCCGGATCTGCCCCGTATTGACAATTTCGGGTACATGGTGGAAAGTTTCGGCGAGTTGCTGCCTGTCATGGAGGAGAGCAGTGCCCGGCTGGTCATCGAAGGTTGGCCTGGACCAGGGGCCCTATGTTGCACTCCGGAGGCCTTCCGGGCCTTCTTCAAGGAGTTTCCCTCAGCGGCCGCAGGGATCAACTACGATCCCTCTCACCTGATCCGACAGGGTGTCGACCCCCTACGCTTCCTGGGTGAGTTCGGGGACCGGGTGCATCACGTCCACGGCAAGGACACAGAACTGCTGACGGAGAACCTGTACGAGTACGGCAGCGAACAACCGCCCACCTTTGCCAAACGGATCCGCTACGGGTCCCTGCACTGGCGATATACCATCCCTGGCCATGGGGTGATGCGTTGGGGAGAGGCATTCCGGATCCTGTCAGGCACGGGATATGCCGGATGTGTGTCCATCGAGCTGGAGGACGCCAATTTCAACGGCACGACAGAGGGTGAAAAGCTGGGAATCCTGCAGGGAATCCGCTTTCTTGCAGGCTGCTAGAACCAAACCAGGTACGGAACGTGAACACCTGGGCAGGCTCGGGCTTGCCCAGGTGTCTTGCTGTCTGTGTCGAGAGCCTAGGAGCAATACGGTTTAGTTAAGGAGCACAATGGCCTCCAGGAACGACCTAGAAGGTTGAGGCCAATGAGAGTGCTCGGGACGTTTCAGTTTGAAATTGGACATCTTGCGTTTGACCACGCGTGGATTGCATCGGTTATCACGCTTGGGCAAACGATGCCGAGAAATATCATCCAGTAACCGCTGATACAAGCGCGGCAATTGCTCTGTCGCCGTCATCTGAAACTCGGCGACCGCATCACAAACGATTTTCAGGGCATTGGTGAAGCTCAAGCGGTCCGGATCCAATCCAGATTGCAGTGCAGCCTCGTGCATCAGCATACGCACTGCGTAGTGAGCGATTAGCAATCCATAGGCTTCTTGGATGACACCAGCAGGTTTCTTGCTGCGCAGGCAATGCTTGGGCAACCGTTGATGGGTATCGACCTCATCAATGGCGATCTCGACTTCCCAACGCTGATGGTATTCACAAGCCAGCGTATGCGCAGGATACAGGTCTGGGTTCAGCAGCGACGTGACCAGGCGATGTCGCTCTCCGTGTCCGGCACGATTGGGGTCATCGATCGTGTACTCAATGACGCGAACCAAAAGGTGCTCTTCACGTTTCTTACGTGGGTAATCTGATGGATAGATATACGCCAAGTACGACCCATCAGATAAAGTCCGGACAAACTTGGGTTTGACGTTGGATGGCAAGCGTCCCAGAAAGTGAGCTTTTCTGACTTTGTGCGTTTGGTAAGCCATATCAAAGCTGTGGAACCCGCAATCCCACATCACTAACATTCCTGGTTCTACAGAGCGTAGCATTCTCAAGCCGCCGATGCGCTCACTGGTATGGCAGGGCCAAAACCCGGCGTCGCAGATGGCGTGCGTACCGCATTCACACAGATAAACAGCTTGTGTTTGCGGAAACGCACTATCACCTCGGTCACCGTGATGCCGACCAAAGAAGGCCACATTGGCTGGGGTATCCGCCACATCCTCTGTAGTGCCGTCGATGGCCATCAGTCGCAGGCCGAACAGAAATGCACCAACGGTGTCCCGGGTAGCCATCGGTTTGCAGGCTCGCCGGTAGAGTTCGACCACTGGCCGGGCAGTCAAACGATATCGGGCTTGGCTGATCGCACTCTTGTTCGCGGTTTGATACTCGTCGTCTGGCCAAATGTAGCGCAGTCCTTTGACTAACTTGATCAGCACTTGTTCCAGAGCCATATCTGGAAACAAGCCCATTGCGACGCATAACAGAGTTGTCAACGCCGCAGGCAGCTTGCGTGTCCG
>JADHXD010000183.1 GCA_016783145.1 Anaerolineae bacterium | reverse complement strand
TGGCGCGGAGGCCGCCAGGTCAGGGCGGGACTCGTGGACAAAGGCGATGACCTTGGACAGGGTGTCATAGTCGCGCAGCTTGATGTCATCGCGGCGCGGGATGTCATAGGCCTCGCGGATGGAGGCAAAGACCTCGGCCTGCTTGACGGTGTCGATGCCCAGGTCGGCCTCGAGGTCGAGGTCGAGGTCGAGCATATCGGGCGGGTAGCCGGTCTTTTCGCTGACCAGGGCCAGGATGCGCTCGGCGACGGGGTCGCCTCCCTCCCCGGCCTGTGGGGCTACCTCGGGGGCAGGCTGCGGCGCGGATGGAGCTGCACGAACCGTAGGAACCGCAGGAGCCACAGGCGCTGGCGCGGAGGCCGCCAGGTCAGGGCGGGACTCGTGGACAAAGGCGATGACCTTGGACAGGGTGTCATAGTCGCGCAGCTTGATGTCATCGCGGCGCGGGATGTCATAGGCCTCGCGGATGGAGGCAAAAACCTCGGCCTGCTTGACGGTGTCGATGCCCAGGTCGGCCTCGAGGTCGAGGTCGAGGTCGAGCATGTCAGGCGGGTAGCCGGTCTTTTCGCTGACCAGGGCCAGGATGCGCTCCGCGACGGGGTCGCCTCCCACCCCGGCTTGTGGGGCTACCTCGGGGGCAGGCTGCGGCGCAGCCGGGGCCTGCTCCTGTCTTTCCTCCTGCCCGAGCTCGGGCTGTGGGGATGCATCCACGGGCGGGTGCTCTGCCCTGACCTCTGGCGCGCGAGGAGCGGGCTGGGGAGCTGCTACCGGGCGATCGGCCGGATAGGGCGCGGGTTCAACCCTCTCCGTGCGTTGGACAGCGGGCGCCGAAGCCATCGACGGTGTGACGGCCCAGGTGGTGGTTCCCTGCCCGTGCTGCCACGTGGACAGGGCCGGCGGGCGGAGGGGCGGTCCCGCGTCGCGAATGCGCAGCGTCCGGGTGACGACCTCCAGTTCGGAGTGGTCGTATCCAGCGATGTCGGCCAGCCAGCGATCGTACACCTCGGATCGGTCCACGCGCGGTCCCGTTCCAGGGATCCGCCGGAGCATGGTCATGGCGATCTGGGAACCAAAGCCCGCGCCCAGCCTCAGCGCGTACTGTATCGGGTAGTGGCCTCCACGAGAGAGATTCAGGTCGCCGAGTTCAGGATCGGGCTGAAAGTCGGTGCGGATGTTCGCGACCGGGGGCACGATCTCTCTCTCCAGGGCCTTGATGGCCAACACGTCTTCGATGCCCACGCCCATGGCGTGGCCGGTGTAGCCCTTGGTGTTGGCGATCACCACCTGGTTGGCCTGCTGGCCAAAGGTGCTGCGCAGGGCGTGGATCTCGGCTGCGGCGCTGCCGCCTCGAGCGGGCGTGTAGGTCTCGTGAGAGACAAAGACCGTATTCGAGGCGATTTGGTGGCGGTCGATGCCAAAGCGCCGCTCTGCCTGGCCCACGACCCTGTCCATGACCTCGCAGATGTGTTCCACGTCGAGGCGGGTGCCGTGGAAGGCACTGTTGGCGATCTGGCTCGACAGCACCTCGCAGATGCCCCGCATGCCGCGTTCACGGATGGCGCTCTCTGCTTCCAACACGATCGCCGCGGCACCCATACCGATGATCGTGCCTTTGCGGCGGCGGTCAAAGGGCATGGCGGCCTTGTCCAGTCGTTCCTCCGTCGTGGTTGCGCCGGTGGCGAGCAGCCCCGACCCGATCCACTCCATCAAGTTCTCTCCGGTGACGTCATCTCCGGCGATGACGATCACCCGCCGGCAGCGCCCGGTGCGGATCCAGTCCTCGGCGATGGCGACGGCATGGGTCGTCGTGGCACACGCAGCGTTGACGTGGGTGTTGGGACCGCGAGCGCCGATGTATTCGGCGAACTGGGAATGCCCCATTGCCAGGACACGAAAGATGAACCTTCGGTCAAAGCCATAGTCCAGGCGCTCCAGTTGGTCCTCCACGTCTGCGATGCGCCTGTCCATCTCCTGCCCCAGGCCGTTGTGTGTTGGGAGAACAAGGTCGCGCAATTCGTTGAGCATATTGAGCTGCTGGTTGAGCGCGCGATATTCCTGGAAACGAGTGACCTCATCCGCCATACGGTCCAGGCCGGGGAAGGCAGAGGCAAAGATCACCCCGGTCTCATCGGCCAGAGCTGCCGGGAGCATCCACTGGTCAGGCAGGTAGGTGCCCTTGCTGGTGGTGCGGTAGCGCATGACCAGGGGGATGCCCGCATCGCGCAGGGCCTCGACACCTGCCGCGATGGCCAGTTGGGTCGAGATGTCCAGGGCCTCGACGCGCGATTCCGGGACACCAAAGTCCTGGCTCAGCTCGAAGCGACCTCGTCGTCCAGCCAGCTTGATCGTCTCCGCGGGGTCACTGATCACCTCAAAGGTCGCCCCTGACTCGCGCTTGACCAGGCGAGTGATGCGTTTCTCGACCATCCTGGTACGGAAGCGATACGGGATCAACTCGATAAACTGCTCGCCGCGCAGGATGCGATCGATATTTCGGTCGTCGAACACCTGTCCCTCTTGACCGGGCAGGCCGAGAGCCGCGCCGCTGACCACCACCGATCCCGTGATCGGGATCTGCCCGTCGGAGACGGGGGCTGTGGCCGGCTGCAGGGCAGGAGGCGGGGTCATTCCTTCGTAGATGCGCCTGCCCTGCTCCAAGAAACCCGCAAAGAGTTGGCCCAAGGCCAGGTAGCGATCCGCATCCGGTGAGTGGCTTGCCACGGGAACGGGTGCGGGCTGAACGAGATGGGCTGAAGCAGGCGCGGATACCGGTGTGCTGGCCTCAACGGGCTGACTGAATTCTGGATTCATGGCTGGTGTACCTTGCTCTACTTTCTGTGGTTCTGGCTCGACAGCGTCCGGCAAAGGCGCCGGCTCTGGGCTGATCTCGATTGCTTTGTCCCCTTCGACTCCAAGGCCTGCTGCATAGAGGCCGCACAGGGCCTCGTTCAGGCTGGGGAGGGCGCCCTTGCGCGGATGATTGGTGAACAAGACGGTGATATCCTCGTGTTCGCCAAGGATGTCTTCCGTCAGTGCCTTGAGCACGCGCTTGGGGCCCACCTCAACGAATACGCGCACGCCTTCGTCGTAGAGAGCTTCGATGCCCTTGACAAACTGCACGGGCGAGGCGACCTGGCGGCCCAGGATCTCGACGATCTCGCGGCTGTCGGTGGGATATCGCTCGCCGGTCACGTTGGCGATGATCGGCAGGCGGGGCGCGCGCACGTTCATGCGGCTGATGACCTGCTTGAGCGGCACGCTGGCCGGTGCGACGATGCGCGTGTGGAAGGCATGAGAGACCGGGATCTTGACGGCGCGGTAATCGGCGGCCTGGAATGCAGCAACGGCTCTGTCCACAGCAGGGGTCTCGCCGCCAATGACCGCCTGGTTGTGGCTGTTGATGTTGGCCAGGGTGACGTATCCCTCGATGCCGGACAGGATGCGCTCTACCTCGGCCAGCGGCGCGAAAACGGCGGCCATGTAGCCGTTGTCTTCCATCGAGACCTTGCTCATCTCGCGGCCTCGTGCGCTGACCACGTGCAGTGCGTCGGCAAAGGAGAGCACACCCGCAGCGACCAGGGCGGCGTATTCGCCAAGGCTGTGCCCGATGACCATATCGGGGACGAGGCCATAGCTTGCCAGGAGCCGGGTCAGGGCCACGTCAACGGTCAGCACCGCGGGCTGGGTGATCGTCGTATCGCGCAGCTTGGCTTCGGCGGCATCGAGACTCTCCTTGTCCTCGGCGTCCGAAAAGAGATAGCTGGTCAACGGGCGCCCGAGCAGGGGGGTCATGACCTCGTCGGCCTCGCGAAAAGTCTCGGCGACGACAGGGTCGAGGTCGCACAGCTCGCGCAGCATGTTGACGTACTGCGAGCCCTGGCCTGGAAACAGAAAGGCCACCTTACCGGGCTTGCCGCTCCCGCGAAAGATGCCCTGGGAGGTCAGGGGGTTCCACACGGGAGAGATATCGGTTTCGAGCGCGCGCATTGCCTTTTCACCGCGCTTGACCAGTTCCTCCGCGTCGCTAAAGTCAATGGCCAGCCGTTCCTGTGCCTCCAGGTCCGCTCTGGCTGGAGCATGGCGCGGGGGCACGCTGCCTGCGCGGGCATCCGCGAGGGCCACCTTGAGGCGGGCTTGCAGGCCGAACGGATTGGATGCGCCGAGCATCAGCATGTCACGAGGGGGTGCCTTGGGTTCGGGTTTGCTCTGCCCGCCGTGGCCGTTGCCCCGGGTGATGCTCGCCCCCGGGAACGAACCGCCCTTGGCAGTGAGCATGCCAGGAATATGCTCCTCGAGGACCACGTGAAAGTTGGTGCCGCCGAACCCAAACGCACTCACCCCTGCGCGCCGCACGCCGTGATCGGGGCGCTCCCACTCCCGCAGCTCGACGTTCACATAGAGGGGCAGTCGGTCAAAGTCAATGCTGGGGTTGGGCTGGTGAAAGTTGGCCGAGGGGGGCAGCACTTTATCGCGCAGGGCGTAGATCACCTTGAGCAGACCCGCCGCACCGGCCGCGCCCTTGAGGTGGCCCAGGTTGGATTTGACCGAGCCGAGGGCGATGCTTCCCCTGGGCAGACCGAACTGGCCGAACACGCGGCCCATGCTCTCCACCTCGACCACGTCCCCGACGGCGGTGGACGTGCCGTGTCCCTCGATGTACGTCGCCGTGGCTGGGGAGAGGCCGGCGTTCTTCCATGCGCGCTCGATGGCCCGCTGCTGACCGATCGGGTTGGGGGCGGTGATCCCTTTGCCTCGGCCATCGCTGGCACCGCCGACGCCGCGGATGACGGCATAGATCCGGTCTCCGTCGCGCTCGGCGTTGTCCAGGCGCTTGAGCATCAGGACCACGGCTCCCTCGCCCATCACAAAGCCGTTGGCCCCCTCTGCGTAGGGCCGGGAGCCGTCGGGGCTGAGGGCGCCGACCTTGCTGAACTTGACAAAGGAGGGCGCGCCCATGTTGCGGTCGATGCCCCCGGTGAGCGCGGTGTCAAACTGCCCGGAGACCAGTCCCTCGATCGCGGATTGGAGGGCCGCCATGGAGGAAGCGCAGGCGGCGTCGGTGACAAAGTTGGGGCCGCCCAGGTTGAGCGCGTTGGCCACGCGGCCGGCGATGATGTTGGACAGCTCGCCGGGCATGGTATCCTCGGTGATGCCGGCGATGCGGTGGCGGATCTCTTTGCCCATGCCGCTCAGGATCGACAACTGCAGGTCAGGAGGGAGCTCCTTAAAGTCGGGCACGGCTTCGAGGGCGTGGATGTACTCGGGCAGGTAAATGCGCAGGGTGGTGATGTAGTGGTTCTCCCCGGCCATGGCATTGCCCAGGATGACGGCCGTGTGCTCCGTATCCACGGGGCGATCGGGATAGCCATAGTCGAGCAAGGCCGTGCGGGAAGCGGCGACGGCCCATTTCTGCGCGCTGTCCATGACCTCCAGCACCTTGGGAGGCATAGGCATGCCCCACTTGAAGGGGTCGAACTCGTATTCGCGCACCCAACCGCCGATCTTGGAGTAGGTCTTGTCGGGCGCCTTGGGATCGGGATGGTAGTAGTCCTCTGGATCCCAGCGATCCGGAGAGACCTCTGTGATGCTGTATCGCCCTTGCTGTATGTTTTGCCAGAATGTGGGCGCGTCGGGCGCATCTGGGAGAATTGCACCCACGCCGACGACGGCTACCGCTCTGTGTGTTTGGTCAGACATCGCTATTCTCTCCTACAAACCTTCCTTCGCAGTGGTAAAGAAATGCGGGTCACGGCGAAGGCAGAACTCGATCTACCAGCTCGCATCTCGAAGGGCCTCGGCAACCAGATCCATGTCCGCCAGGAGCCCGTGTTGAGCGCGAAGAATGGCCGGCAGGGCCAATGCCGCGCCCAGCTCGTCCACACTGGTCGCGTCCTGCGCACCGGCGATCCAGCGCACTCCTTCCGTCGCGATGTGCAGGGCTGCCTGGCGAGCATAGATGCGGCTCATGGCCTGGATCGCCGGCCCCTCCAGGCCAGACACCTTCTCCGACCCATCGGCGGCGTAGCGGGCCATCGATGCCGCGCTCTCGGCGAAGGCGATCCATTCGCCCAGCCGGAACAGGATGTGCTGGTTGCGGGTGAGGCGGCCCACGCGGGCGATCTCGAGCAGGACGTTCAGAGCACGGAAAGCCAGGGCGGCCAGGTCCGCGCCGACATCTGGCGCGCGAGACTGGAGGGCATCGATGGAGGCCGCCATCTGGGCATAGTACTGGCCTCGCGTCTGCAAGTGATCGCGCCACCGGTCACGGGCGATGGTCCACTCCATGATCTCGGATGTTCCCTCATAGATGGTGGTGATGCGCAGGTCGCGGCGGATGCGCTCGACGGTGTATTCTCGGGTGTATCCATAGCCGCCCAGGGCTTGAATGGCCGCGTCGGCGGCGGCATTGCCCGCCTCAGTGGCGATCAGCTTGGCGATCGCACCCTCGGTGCCCAGGTCGCCTTCTCCGGCGTCGATGCGACGCGACACCTCTTCGACGTAGGCGCGGGAGACCTCGAGGCGCACGGCGTGGGGCACGAGCAGTTTGTGGGTGAATGCCTGCTTGTCGATGAGCGGCGAGCCGGCCTGCACGCGCTCCTTGGCATAGCGGACGGCGCGCTCCAGGGAGGCCATCCCCCCGCCCAAGCCAAACGCGGCGACCATCAACCGCGTAAAGCCGAACACCTCCTGGGCCTGGATCATTCCCTGCCCTTCCACCCCGCCGACCAGGTTCTCGACGGGGACGAACACGTCCTCCAGGGTGAGGGGAGCGGTGTTCGAGATGCGGATGCCGTGCTTGTCCTCTGCCTTGCCGGCCGTAAAGCCCTCTGCGCCCTTTTCGATGATGAAGAAGGTGAATCCGCCGGGCGCTTTGGCGAGGATGGTGTACAGGTCGGCGATGCCGCCGTTGGTGATGAACTGCTTGTTGCCGTTGAGCCGGTAGCCAACGACCCGGCCATCCTCCGTGACCGGGTCTGCCCAGGTGCGGATCACGGCCAGGTCGCTTCCGGCAGTGGGTTCGGTGACCCCGTAGGCGACGAGCATGCCCTGCTCGGCGACCTTGCGCATCCACAGGGCCTTTTGCTCGGGCGTTCCCCCAACGATGATCGGGTCCAGGCCGAGGAACGTGGCCAGCACCGCGCTGCCCAGCCCCAGGTCGATGCGAGAGATGGCTTCCGACACGCGGTAGACGTCGTACGCGCCGCCGCCCATCCCCCCGTATTCCTCGGGGATGAAGAGCAGGTGAATGCCGAACTGCGGGCCGTACATCTCGCGCAGGATACCCTCGGGACATTCATCCTTGTCGTCCAGTTCGCGCAGCATGTCGCCGGGAAGGCACTTGGCGGCAAAGTCCTCGATCGCGGACAAGACCATCTGCAGTGTTTCTGCGTCCAAGCCAGTCGGCATAAACGAAACCTCCCAATGTAAAGGCGCGACTCGAAGTAAAACGCTCCGGCGCGCCCCGTCTGCTAAGTCTAACACTGTCGCTTGTGAAAAGTCACGCGGGCGACTTGAGGCGAGGTCGCACCCTTCCGACGTCCCTGGCCCTCGTGCGCCCTCTTTCTCGGGGGCGCTGTCCCCGGACCCTCGACGTGATGACAGAAAAAAAAAAAAAGAGCCCCATATCCTGAAGGATGTGGGGCTCCTCTGCCTGGAGCGGGCTACGGGATTCGAACCCGTGACTTTCTCCTTGGCAAGGAGATGCTCTACCACTGAGCCAAGCCCGCACGACATGCCGCAGCCCAGACTTGAACTGGGGACCCTTTGATTTTCAGTCAAATGCTCTACCAACTGAGCTACCGCGGCGTTCCACAAACAAGTTGCATTTTACCAGAACATCGCGCTCTTGTCAAATGCCGGTGCGGAGGCTGTGGAGCGTGGCGCGTTTGACGAAACCGGTGTTTGGGTGTATGTTATAGGTGGGGGTGGTACGCGGCCGGTGTCGCGCGCGGTCTTCAAAACCGTCTGAGGGGTTGTGCAGAACAGGCCCTGGTGGGTTCGACTCCCATCCACTCCCGCCTCTTGGGCTATTAGGTGACTCAAATGCCCCTTTTTGGGGCATTTCTTTTCTCACCCCTCCTCCAGTTGGGCCAGCAGCATGTGTATCTGTGCCAGGATCGCCGCCTTGTCCCCGCTCGCCGATGCGACCGGCTGCGCTGTGGTGCTGCCACCCAACGCCCTGATGCGCGCTCGTATGTCATCGCCCTGCAGCACACCATAGACGCGGTCTGTAATGCTGAGGCTCCCGTGCATCAGGTTCTGGCTGACCGCCTTGAAGTCTGCGATCGTCGTAGCGTTGCCTATCGCATACACTGCGTGGCCGTGCCGCAGCTTGTGCGGTGAATGGTAAGCGATGTTCGCTCTTGAGCACAAGCGGGCCAGGCCACGTGCCACCAGCTCACGCCGCCCGACGTGGCCCACCATCCGCTCCGCCAACTCCAATCCATCCCTGCTCAACTTGGCGTACCACAAAACGTCAGGCGAGAGCTTGGCGCGCACACGCACGTCCCACGCTTCCACGACCTTCAGCAGGTCTGGGATCTCCAACAGGTAGGTCGTTGCCGCCTTGGCATTCTTGGTCTGCACACCTGCGCGGTCCCCAAAAGGGGACAGTGCCAGTGAGTGCAGGTGTAAACGAATGACAATGAATCTGTGCGCGCCCTCAACTACCGAGTTGCCCCAACCTTGGAATGGATCCCGCCAAAACCGACGCTTGACATAAGACGCGAAAGAGGGTATAATCACCATAGAGACCAGTTAAGAGAATCTTCATGAGGAGCGAGCATAATGTTGTTTGAGGTCAGTGTGAGCGAGTTGAAACGAGATCTGTCCGGGATCATCAACCAAGCAGCCTATGGAAAACGGCGGATCGTCATTGGGTCGCGGGGCAAACCCAAAGCGGCGGTGATTAGCATGGAAGACCTGCAGCTATTGGAGAGCTTTGGCCAGGAACATTCCGTGCGCACCAGGCGAATGCTGGCATTGGAAGCCGCTCGTACCGTGCGAGCCGAAACGGCGGCCCGCACAGCCGATCCTCTGCCCGATTCTACAGAGGACCTGCAAGCGCTGAGGGAGATCCGCACAGATGAACTCTCCAGTCTGCATTGATGCCAGTGTTCTGATCAAGCTCGTCGTCGAAGAGCCGGGCAGCGACCTCGTTGACCGGCTGTGGGAAGAATGGATCGTGAACAGTATCCCGATCCTTGCACCCGCGCTGGTGCAGTACGAGGTTGCCGGGGTGCTCAGAGACAGAGCGCGTCGTCGTCAACTGTCCGAGGCACTGGCCCGCTCTGCGCTGTCCGCGGCGCTCAACATGGAAGGGCTCGAGGTGGTGAATTCGGTCGACATGCACCTCCGCGCCTGGGAGTTGGCCTTGCGGCTGGGTCTGGGCACCTATGACGCGACCTACCTGGCCCTGGCCGAGATGAGAAACTGTGAGCTGTGGACGGCCGATCGGCGGCTATACAGGAGCGTCCAGGGCAAGCTCGACTATGTGCGTCTCACGTCGGCGTG
>JADHXD010000182.1 GCA_016783145.1 Anaerolineae bacterium | reverse complement strand
GTACACCCGGGCTTGTCGTGATAGCCGGCAAACTCGGCAGGGATCGTGCCCCCGGCGTCTTGCACCGCCAACGCCAGCAGGTCCCGGCACAGGCCCGGCTTGTCCTGAGCCAGCGAGTGCTCCAGGTCGGGATCGTCCCGGACGGCGTACAGCAGCTCCCCGTCCCCCCAGATGTTCGCATTGTACCACCACTCTTCGGTGATGACCGTCATCAACGGCCCCCAGCCGATGGTCACGTACTCTCGTGCGGAGGCATCTCCCGAGAGCACCTTGGGCCACACGTCGATCCCGTCCAGCGGCTTCCACTGTTTCACGCCGGCAAGCGACAGGACAGTCGAGGTGAGGTCGAGGTTGTAAAGCAGCCCGTCGTAGGTCTGACCCGCTCCCTGGCCTGAGGGATGGCGGATCATCAGCACCAGGTCCGCCACGGCGTGCGTCATCGGGTGTCCCTGCTTGCTCACCAGGCCCTTGTCGCCCGGTTCGTGCCCGACGTTGTGCCCGTGGTCGCTGATCACTGCCACAACCGATCGGTCCAGCCGCCCTGAGGTACGCAAGGTCTCGACAAGGTGACCGAACCAGCGATCGAACATGGTCACCTCGCCGGCATAGTTGGCCTGCATGCGCTTCAGCTCTCGGGGTGCCAGGCGTCCCTGCCACGGCCCATAGAGCGACTGGATGACGTCCACAGCGCTCTCATCCTCGTCGTACATCCTGCGATAGTATGCGGGCGGGTCCCACGGCTCGTGCGGGTCGAACGAGTCGACCACCAGAAAGATGTCCTCCGCTCTCAAACCGCCAAGACGCCAAGGTCGCCAAGAAGAAGCCTCTCCTCCTGGCTTGCCCTACCTTGGCAGTCGTCCTCTGGTCGCACACAGCCTCCGGCAAGACGCCCAACGAACCCTCTCCTCTTGGCGTTCTCCGCGCCTTGGTGGTTCCCCTCTGCTTGTACTCAACCACCGCCAAGACACCAGGTTCGCCAAGCAGAACCCTCTCCTCTTGGCGTTCTCCGCGCCTTGGCGGTTCTCCTTGCTTGTACTCAACCACCGCCAAGACGCCAAGCCCGCCAAGAAGAACCCTCTCCTCCTGCTTCCTCTGCGCCTGGGTGGTTCTCCTATGCTCGCATCAACCACCGCCAACAAGCCAGGTTCGCCAAGCAGAACCATCCCCTCTTGGCGTTCTCCGCGCCTTGGTGGTTCCCCTCTGCTTGAGCTCAACCACCGCCAAGAAGCCAGGTTCGCCAAGCAGAACCATCCCCTCTTGGCGTTCTCCGCGCCTTGGCGGTTCTCCTTGCTTGTACTCAACCACCGCCAAGGGCGCCAGCAGCATAGGACCTTGGCGCCCTCTGCGCCTTGGCGGTTCTCCTTGTCAAGCCACCATCCGTAGAATACCACGCCCGGCGCAAACTGTCAACCTCCTGCCAGGCGAAGGAGCCCTCTGCCTACTTGAGCTCGAACGTGGTCGTGACCCGGGCGTTGATCGAGATCTGGCCAGGTGCAAGGCTGCCGTCGCTCTCCATCGGTCCCGCGCCGATGTTCTGGACGACGTTCTGGGCCATCATCCCGCCCCAACTGGCTCCCCACCAGCCGCCATAGCCCGACCACCATCCGACCTGGTCTTCGCGGATCGACTGGGGCTTTCCGATTTCCTGCCCCAGTTCCTTGGCCATCGCCTCGGCTTTCTCCCGGGCGGCGCGGACCGCCAGCGCGCGGGCCTGGTCCTTGTGCTGGCGAAGCTCTGTGGTGCGGAACTGGATGCCGTGCACATAGTTCACGCCGCTGTCCAGCACGCTGGTGAGCAGGTCCTCGAACTTGCTGACGTCCTTGAGCGTGATGACCACCGTCTTGCGAACAAAGAAGCCGATGAACCCGCGCTTCTCCCAGTTTTCCTCGTACCTGGGCTCGATGCTGATGTGCTCGGTTTGGATGTGCTTGGACTCGATCCCGTACCCCTTTGCCAGGTCGAGCACCTGCTGGACCCGTGCGTCGTTCTGTGCCTTGGCCAGATCCACATCCTTGTTCCACGTCTCCACGCCCAGGATGAGGATCACCTCGTCGGGCACAACCCGCACCTCGGCATCTCCCGTCACGGTGATCAAGCCTGTCGGAGACGATTCCTGCTGCCCGTCGGACCAGCCGACCAGGGCAAAGATCGATACTGCTGCTACCAGAGCGACCATCCCAATGTGCTGCGCTTTCATTTGTCATTCCTCCTGGGTCTCAGGGCATAGGACAAGCCATCCTCCTGCCCCGCAATACACTCGATCAGCGCACCTCGCGCTGCTTGCACGTAGGATACCATGGCTGTGGGGCAGAACTGTGACAGGAGGAGGATGATCCGGGGGCAAGGGGAGTACAGACGCGAGAAAGCAAACACTCCCGATGTCTGCCCGACATCGGAAGTGCTCTATCCTGCGGTATCACGTCTACGCAGGGAGGAGGATGCGGATTCCCGTGACGCCCTGGATGTACTCGATCAGGTCTTCTACAATCGGGGACTGTCGCCAGACCGCGTGTCCCCTCGCACCCTCCCAGACTGCGATCACACAGCGCCGGACCCGGTAGTAGTCGAGATAGGCCAGGTCGAGAGGCTTCTGGGCTCGATAGGACGCCAAGTACATCTCTACCACTCGCTCCCAATCCCGGAGGGAAAGGAGATGTTTCCCCGAGATCGAGGTCAACACGACAGTGTTGGCCACATCCAGCACCGGATCGGCAACGAGAAAGCCGGGCCAGTCGAGCACCCCGGTCACCCGTCCATCCTGGACAAGCAGGTTGAAGGGGTGGAAATCACCGTGGCATACGGAGAGGCGCTCCGGTTCAGGAGGCCGGTTCTCAAGGAGCCAGTCCACGCTCTCGTGGAGCCATGGGTAGGGACCTACCCGCTCGTTCAGCCCGATCAATCGCCCCCCGAGCTTGTATCTATGCTCCTCAAAGCCCCGCTTCTGAAGCGCCTCGATCAGGGGCGCTGGATCCAGGCTGTGCAGCGAAGCGTGTGCCTCTCCGAGCATCGCGGGCACTGTCTCAAAGGGGACGCTCACCATCAGCGCTCCCGGCAGGAGCTCCATCACAAAGAACGCGCCGCCGAGGATCGTCGGTTCCGTGCACAATAAGTAGGGTCGGGCTGCCGGGAATCCCTCGTCAGAGAGCACACTCTGCACCGTGCTCTCCCACACGGCACTGTCCGTTCCATAGTTCGGGGGATACAGGCGCAGAACCAGCGGTTTGGACAGTTCCCCCTGGACGCCGCTCAGCTCGAACCGGTAGGTGGATGTTTCATAGCCACCCGCCATCGGGGTCAGCGGCGACACATACCCTATCTCCGGGTCATTCAGCTCAGCTCGAAGATACTCCACGAGCCCGTCCGAGATCTGCTCCTGCGTCCTCCCCATCTCTGCCACAGCGCATCCTCCACACCTGGTCCACGAACCCGGCACATCTCTGTCCGCAGGGATCACACCGCGGGAAGGGTAAATGTGACGACCGTGCC
This sequence comes from Anaerolineae bacterium, assembly GCA_016783145.1. Classification (GTDB taxonomy): domain Bacteria; phylum Chloroflexota; class Anaerolineae; order JAFGEY01; family JAFGEY01; genus BS750m-G44. The sequence goes on along the minus strand of JADHXD010000182.1, from coordinate 6,031 downwards.
TTCCCCTTCCCGGCTCTCCAGCCACAGTTGCCCGCCGTGAGCGTGAACCAGCGCCCGCGCAATGGCAACGCCCAAGCCGCTGCCACCCTGAGCACGAGAACGCGCCTTGTCGGCGCGGTAGAATCGCTCTCCGATGTGCGCCAGGTCCTCGGCAGGGATACCGATGCCCTCGTCGCACACGCGTACCTGGACAAACCCGTCCGCCGTCTCCTCTATCTGGAGCACGATTTCGCCCCCTGGCCTGGAGTACTTGACCGCGTTGTCCAGCAGATTGAGCAGGACCTGTTCGACCCGGTCCAGGTCCACACAGGCCGCGGAGTCACCCGTGGCGGGTTCCACCCGTACGGCCAGCCTCTTGGCTGCGCTCTGCGAGGCGAATCGTCCGGACACGGTGCGAGCCAGCTGCTCCAGGTCCACCGGCTGCCGCTGCAAGTCCAGCGCTTCCGAGTCTGCCCGAGAGAGGAGCAACAGGTCGTTGACCAGGCGGGTCAGGCGGTCGGTCTCCTCCTCGATCGTCTCCAGGAAGCGATCGCGCACCCTGTAGTCGTCCACCGCCCCATCGCGCAGGGTCTCCACAAGCCCCTTGACCGCTGTGAGCGGGGTGCGCAGCTCGTGGGACACATTGGCCACGAAATCGACCTGCATCTGGCGCGCAGCGCGCAGGCGTGTGGTCATCTCGTTAAAGGCCCTGCTGAGACGCCCCAACTCGTCGCTCGACGGGACGGGCACCTGCTGGTCGAGCTGGCCCTCGGCGACCGCTCCGGCGGCTGCCGTCAGCCGCTGAACGGGAAGTGCGATCGCTCGCGACAGCAGCAGTCCCACGGCACCGGACAGGAGCAAGGCAGCAGCCACCGACAGCCCCCAACGGACCCGCAGGTCCCGCAGCACCGCGGTCACGTCACGCATCGGCTGGCTCAGGTAGACAACGCCGGCCAGCCGGCCTTCCACGGTCACCGGCATGGCGACGTGCATCGAGGCCGCCTGCCCAGCGCGGGTGGGGTCCGACCGGCTGGCATACTGCCCGGAAAGCGCCTGCGCGACCAGGGGGTCCTCCCGCAACGTCACATCCTGCTGCTCCTGGGCAGAGTCTACCCGCACCACTCCCTGAGCATCCAAGATGCGGATACGTGTGTCGAGCTGAGCGCTGAGCGCCAGTGAGGCGTCGGCCAGATGGGCCATATCCAGCCGGTCCAGCGTCAAGTCGCCAACCGGAGGGGCCACGTTACCGGTCTGAATGGTGATGTTCTGCACCTGCTGCTGCCGAAGCGCGTTAGACGCCGGGGATTCGACCTGGGCCGGTGGCCCAACAGCCATCGCACCCGGGATGAGGGCCTGGGCCGTGATCCGCGCCTGGGCGACCAGGTTCTCTTCCATGGCCTGCGTAAAGTACCTGTCCAGGAAAGACAGCAGCAGGAATCCCGACAGTCCCATGGCGACGACGATCACTGCCAGGTGACTGAATGTCAGTCGGGCGCGGATGCTCGTCTTCAGCCTGGACACGGATCCTCCTACCCCAGGAGCTTGTAGCCCACGCCGCGCACGGTCTCGATGACCTGGGTCTTGGGCGCGACCTCGCGCAGCTTGGCTCGCAGGCGCTTGACGGCGGCATCGACCACTCGCGTGTCGCCATAGTAGTCGTATCCCCACACGTGCTCCAGCAATTGCTCCCGACTCAGCACCTGCCCCGCGTGACGGGCCAGGTCGTGCAGCAAGCTGAACTCCTGGGCCGTGAGCGCCAGCTCTCGACTGCCCCACCGCACCTCGTGGCGCGCAAGGTCTACAGCGAGGGCGCCGACCCGGATCACCGCCGCAGCAGGCTCGACCGGGCGTGGGCTGGTTCTGCGCAGGACGCTCCGCACCCGAGCGATTAGCTCGCGCACGCTAAAGGGCTTGACCACATAGTCGTCGGCCCCCAGTTCCAGGCCGACCACCCGGTCCACCTCGGCATCACGGGCGGTGAGCATGATGATCGGCACGTCGCGCTCCCGCCTCAGGGTCCGGCACACCTCCAGCCCGTCCAGCCGGGGCAGCATCAGATCGAGGATGATCAAATCGGGCTGCTCTCGCCGTGCCAGTTCGAGCGCTTCCTGCCCATCGCGAGCGACGAGCACTTGGTAGTTGGCACGCTCCAGGTTGTAGGTCAACAGATCTACGATCGGCGGTTCATCATCCACGACCAGAATCCGAGCGGACATAGGCCTCCTCCTGTCGGCGCTGCCCTCTGATCTTAGCAGAAAGCCATCCCCCCGTCAAGGAGAATCGTGACAGGATAGCGGCAGGAGAATGACGATCGAGGTACACAGGGCGTCATGGAAGCTGCGGCGCTCCTCGTTCGCGGATCCCCGGCAGAGCCAGGGCAGAGAGCAGGAAAAACGCGCCATAGATGGCAAACAGCGGCCCATACCCGCTGTGATCTGCGATCGGCCCGCCGATGTACGCCCCAATGGCTCCCGCGCCTGCGCCCGCGAGGTTGGCCAGCCCCAGGTAGCGCCCGGCCTCCTCCCTGGGAACGATGTCTGCGCCCAATGCCCAGCTTGCCGAGTAGAACACGCCAATGGCTGTACCGATCAGGCACCCGCCGACATAGATGGCCCCCAGGAGCGGGACGAGCAGGACGACGGACAAGCCTACCGCTGCCAGCACCCCGCTGATGGCGATCAGCCGCTTCTTGCCAAAGCGGTCGGCCAGCCAACCGCTGGGCAGCGCAGCGAGAAGCAGGCAGATCCCCACAGCCATCATCACCCTCGCCGTGGGTCCGGCGGCCAGTTCTCCGCGAAAGCCCTCGAACCTCTCCTGAAGGTAGTAGATCATAAAGCCGGACAAGCTGTTCGCAGCCACCAGGAACGCGAGCCGGTTGACCACCCACCAGGTGAAGGAGGGGTTCTCGCGGCTGTCCGATCCGATGCTGATGCGAACGCTCAGCCACACTCCGAGGGCAACCGCGATGCCCATGCCGATCACCCCGACGATCGCGGTAGAGATCGGGGCTGCGGCAGGCGCGAGGTCGTGGAGCTGCCGCAGCACCACGGGGACGATCGCGCCGATGCCGAGGATGATCAGCGCAAAGGCGCCGGTCATCGCCACCAGCCGGAGCAGAGACCTCCACTCCAGGGGAGCCGGCGCACGTTCCGGGGGCCGCTCTCGAACAAGGAGCGTCACCAGCATGCAGCCAACCAGTACGGCGATCAGAACGTACACGGTCCCCCACAGGTTGCCTGCACTGACCAGCCGGCTGACCACGAACGAGACAAAGATCAGGGGGATCGGAAGCTCGAGCAGGACTTTGATCCCCGAGAACCTGCCCCGCTGGTCCTCAGGCACGAGGTCCGGGATCAGGCTTTGAGCGGCAGCGTGGGCCGTGTTCGACGTGGCCATAGAGAAGGTATACAGAGGCAGCAGGACCCAAAACCCGGTCATGCCTTGCAGGTTGGCCGCGAACCCGATCAGGACCAGCACCGCCACCTCGCCCAACGTGCCGATGACGACAAAAGGCCGCCGCCGCCCCCAGCGGAACGTGCTGCGATCGGAGAGCAGCCCCATCAGCGCCTGAAAGAGCACGGCCGCCATCAGTGCCCAGAGGCGGATCAGGCCAAAGTACGCACCCTTGGCTTGTTCCCCCACAAACCGCTGAACCAGCAGGGGCACAACCAGGGGAGAAAGCACCTGCGCGCGGGTGGTGAGGGCGAACCAGTATGCGTTGATCGTGATATAGTCGTGCCAGCGAACTGCTCGATCCATCGAACGCCTCGCTCAGTGATGCGATATCATATCATACCTTTCCCGTATTCTCAAATGAGAAGGGGAGGGAACGTCATCATCGCAACTTACGCAGCTCAGTATCCAAGGTGCCAGGCACTTGCAGATGAGGGTCATCCTGCTCCGTCGATCTGCTCAGAGTGTCGTCTGGCCCCTGGCCCGATCCATGCTCAAAGTGCCTGGCACTTCATTGCGTAACTCCTGTCATCCTGCACCGGTTGCGTCGAGGAACTTTTCCCGGCCTGCCGCGTTACCACACATAGAGAGGAAGCCGCAACCCACAAAGGAACCGAGCTGCCCAACCCAGCCTACTCCCTGCCCTACCCCCGTCGCGCGATCCAGTGGAGTGCGGTTGAGCGCCCTGTTCCTCATCCGAGCCAGTGCCTACCTGCTGTACCACTGGACATCCATCGCCGGCCTGTTCTGTCGTGCGACGTGGCGTGAGCGACCGTGCAAGCATAGGTGAGCAGGAGAAATCGCAATGGAAAAGTTCGACCTTGTCGTGATCGGCTCTGGTGCGGGCATGAACGTCGCCGCAGATGCCGCTTCCCACGGGATGCGAGTGGCTGTCGTGGACAAAGGGCCGCTGGGCGGAACGCGCCTGAACAGGGGATGTATCCCCTCCAAGGTGATGCTCTATCCAGCCGACCTGATCAGGACGATTGAGAGCGCAAGTGCCATTGGCATCCATGCCAAGATCGAAGAGACCGACTATCGCTTGATCATGAAACGAGTCTGGGACACCGTCCTGGAGGGACGCCACGAGATGGAGCACGGGGTGGAGCACTCCCCGGACATCCGTTTCTACAACACAGACGGGTCCTTTGTCTCGGACTATACCCTGAAGGTGGGCAGGGAAAAGATCACCGCGGAGCGGATCGTCATCGCCTCTGGCGCGCGGCCGTTCATCCCTCCCATCGAGGGGCTGGAGGCAGCCGGCTAGCTGACCAGCGCCACCCTCTTTGACCTGGAAACCCCTCCGGAGAGCCTGATCATCGTCGGTGGCGGCTACATCGCCGCCGAGTTCGCGCACTTTTTCTCGGCCATCGGCACGCGGGTGACCGTGGTGGGAAGAAACCCCCGCCTGCTCCCTCAGGAGGAGCCCGAGATATCCGCGCTGCTCAGAGAGCGGATGGCGCGCACGTGCCAGGTATATACCGGGCATGAAGCTCTTCGCGCGGAGACCAGAGGTGGGCTCAAGGCAGTGGTCGCCACGAATAGGTTGGATGGGAAAGAGGTCACCCTTGTTGGCCAGGAGATCCTGATCGCCGCCGGACGGAGGTCGAACGCCGATATCCTGAAACCAGGGAACACGGGCGTGGAAACGGACGAGGCGGGCTGGATCCGGGTCGACCCGTACCTGCGCACGACCAAGGAGGGCATCTGGGCACTGGGCGATGCCCTGGGAAAGCATATGTTCCGGCATACAGCAAACTATCAGGCCTCCGTCGTGTGGAACAATGCGTTTTCCAAGCACCTGCATCCCGTCGACGAGCACGCAGTGCCCCACGCCGTGTTCACCCATCCGCAGGTAGCCTCGGTTGGCATGACACAGGCACAGGCGCAGCAGGGTCACGACATCCTCGTGGGCGTGAAGCGCTACGCCGACACGGCCAAGGGATATGCGATGGGCGAGGACGACGGGTTCATCAAGGTGATCGTGGAAGGCGGAACGGGGAGGATACTGGGCGCGCACGCCATCGGCCCGCAGGCGGCGCTCCTGGTGCAGCCGCTCGTCTACCTGATGGTCGCCGGCGGTCAGGACTATTTGCCGCTCGCCAGAGGGCAGACCATCCATCCGGCCCTGAGCGAGGTGATGGTGGGCGCCTTTGGGAACCTGAGACCGGTCGGCGTGCACCCCCACGGGCACGAGCACGACCACACTCACGAGGACCATGCATAACCTGAACAACCGTCGTGCTCCGCGTTCAGGGATAGCAAGAGTGCTGTCGGGACCATCCGCACGGGCCGGTCTCAAGCCAACGGATGCCCAATACCGGCACTGGACAACGGTGCCTACCTGTGCTATATTCGTGCCGCAGCCCTCATCGGGGCTCTTGCACGGTCCGCGTATCCAGAGGCATATTCTAGTACAGGAGATCCCACATGGCTCGACCCAACATCCTGTTGATCACCTCCGACCAGCAGCACTACAGCGCGCTGGGTACCGTCAACCCGCGGATCCGCACTCCAGCCCTGGACCGCCTGGCACGGGAGGGCGTACAGTTCGACCGCGCCTACTGCAACAACCCTGTCTGCTCTCCCTCCCGTTCGA
>JADHXD010000181.1 GCA_016783145.1 Anaerolineae bacterium | reverse complement strand
TCGGCCTGGATCAGGACGCCGGCTCACAGGGCAGATTGGAGACCTGGCGCGAGCGCATCCTGCTTGGCATCGAGGTCGCCGCCGTGCTCGGTGTGATCGCGGTGATCGCGAGCATCTTTGCCAGCGTCCGCAACCTCAACCGTGACTGGAAGGCTCAGCAAAGCACGAATCCGATCCCTACTCCCACAGCGACCCCGCTGATCAGGGTTGCGATCCTACCAGGAGGGCACCGGCCGCCCACGACCAGCGGTGGTGAAGCACAGCCGCTGGGTCCAGTGCCCAAGCTCGTTATCCCCAGCCCTGGCCCGCAGTCGCCCACACGTCTGGTGATCCCCAGTATCGACGTGGATGTCCCTGTCGTGGAAGGAGACGATTGGGAGCAGCTCAAAAAAGGTGCAGGGCACCACCTCGGCTCGGCCAATCCAGGGGAACGTGGCAACTGCTTCATATCGGGCCACAACGACATCTACGGAGAGATCTTTCGTGACCTCGAAGAGGTCAAGATTGGAGACCAGATCACGCTCTACGCTGGTCAACAGCCTTACCAGTACATCGTGCGCGCTACGCGCATTGTCGATCCCGATGACGTGAGCGTCATGTACCCGACCAGCACACCAGTCCTGACCCTACTGACCTGCTATCCCTACATGGTCGACTCGCACCGACTGATTGTCATTGCCGAGTTGGAGAGATAGAACGCAGCAGCGGCACGCCCTGGAGATACCAGGCACCGCCGCATATCGAGGAGGGTACACAATGGCCAAAAAGTCACGCCGCGCTCGGAAAGGCATGGCTCGTCGACAGAGAGGAAGACCGATCGCGAGTCAGGCCGTCCCGATCGTGCCCACGCTCGCAGCAACAGCAGCCGAGCCCCCAAGGCCCGACTTGCACGAGTACGAGTATGTGTTTGGCGATCTAAAGCGGGTCGCCATCCTGGCCGCAGCGTTGTTCGCACTGCTGATCGGGCTCTCGTTCTTTATCCGTTGAACGCACGCCAGCGGCGGGAGACAGAACGAGGCCCGGGACAGAGTCCCAGGCCTCGTTGCTTGCTGTTCGAGCTCAGCCTAGCTCGGGTTGGATCAACCCATAGTCGCCGTCACGACGGCGGTAGACGACGTTGATCTGCCCCCCATCCGCGTTGTAAAAGACAAAAAAACTGTGCCCCAGCAACTCCATTTGCTCAATGGCTTCATCGGGATCCATCGGCGCAACTCGGAACTGCTTTGTGCGCACGATCCGGCCATCCGATGTCTCTTCCTCGTCCTCTTCCTCCTCTTCCTCCGCCTCAAGCTCTGGCGAAAGCTCCACTGGGACACCGCGGTATCGGTTGCGTCGTTTCCGCTTATAGCGCTCGATCTGGCGCTTCATCTTGTCCATGACCATGTCGACAGAGGTAAAGATGTCCCCTGAGCGTTCCTCGGAGCGCAGGATGACCCCCTTGCTTCGCACCGTCAACTGGGCCACCTGACGGTCCTCCTGGCTGCGGGTCTTTTCCGTTGTCAGTTCCACCCGCGCCTCGGTGATCGTAGAGAGATAGCGATCAAGCCTACCCACCTTGTCCTCAACATACGTGCGCAGACGATCTGTAACCTGGATGTTCTTGCCTTGAACGATCAACTGCATCGCACAACTCCTTTCCTTTCCTGGATATGGTTGTAAGGTAGTGTCTCGTCGGAGTGTTGGCGCTTTGTTCTGCCAGAGAGCGCGCAGCACTTGGGCAGGCCCAGGGTGCCGCTGCCGGATAGCATCCATCCTCAGATTGAGCTGTAGGGCGTCCGGGCCAGGGTTAGCGCCCACACAGAACACGCCCCGCCTTCTCTGAGAGCGACACTGCACGACTCGAGCGTGGCACCGGTGGTGCAGATGTCATCGATCAACAACACGGGCCTGTCCCGCACGCGCGAGTCCTGGCAGAGAAACGCCCCCTGCACATTCTGCCGCCGCTGGCCCCCATCCAGCCTGGCCTGTGCCATCGTGTATCGTGTCCGCCGCAGCACATCGCCCGCCACCGTTATCCCGATTGCGCCTCCCAACTGATCGGCCAGCAGTTGGGCCTGGTTGTAGCCCCGCTCCTTCAGCCGGCGTGCATGTAGGGGCACAGGGACGATGAGATCGGCGCTCAAGGGATGCTCGCGCCAGAAATCCGCGATCATTTCCCCCAGCGGCGCAGCCAGGTCCCTCGCAGAGCGGTACTTGAAGCGGTGGATCGCCTGCCGCAGCGTGCCCTCAAACAGGGCGACCGAACGGATGCCGTCGATGCGCAGAGGCTCGCCTGCGCATCGTGCACAAAGCTCCATCCGCTCTTGGGTCTGGCCACACAGGGGGCAAATCGGCAAGAGTACGCGGGGTGCCGCATCACGGCAGTCACTGCAGTAGGACGTTCCTGGCTGTCCACACCCTGCACATCGCAGAGGATAGAGCAGGTCGAGCAGCGTGTGCCCGACCGCGCGCAGCCACTGAGTAGTCGCCAAGAGGATCCCCTTCCGCATCGTGCTTGCGCACAGATCAGGTAGACGATCGCAGCGGACTCGAATGCCTGTGGCCCATAGACAGACAGAAAAGAACAACCCTCACGGGACGTCAAAGACCCGTTCTCGGGCTCCGGGCAACGCCCTCGCCCGGCGCGGGTGAGGCGTACACCCCGATATGCCCGGACCAGGATAGATGCTAGACAATCGTGCCGATCACGCCAGATTCCATCAGCTGCAGGATGGCCGGCCCCAGAAGGATGATAAAGATAGAGGGAAATACCAGGAACACCAGCGGAAAGAGCATCTTGATCGGAGCACGGTGCGCTCTCTGCTCAGCGCGCTGCCGCCGCCGGATCCGCATTTGGTCCGACTGGATCCTCAGGATCTTGGTCATCGCAACACCCAACGCCTGAGCTTGGACGATCGCGGCGACAAACGTAGTTACATCGGGCACGTCACAGCGGCTGGCCATGTTCAGCAGCGCTTCGCGCCCAGAGATGCCCAGCCTCGTCTCCTGCAAGTACCGGTGGAACGCCCGCGCCATGTCATTCTCGGACTTTTCCACCACCTTTTGCACGCCCTGGTCGAATCCAAGGCCAGCTTCGACGCAGATCGTCAGCAGGTCCAGCGTATCGGGCAACTGCTTGACGATCTCGCCCTGACGGCGCTTGATCTTGCTTTCCAGCCAGAGCTGAGGCAGATAGAAACCCATAGCCAGGACAATCATGGTATAGAGCGTGCGACGACCGGCAGGCAGCTTGGCGACGATCATCATCCAAAAGAGCATAGCCCCCAACAGGACCATAGCCACAAAACGGACGATCAAGAAGCTGGCGGCGCTCATGTTTCCCGGATTCTCAGCCAGCTCGAGCTTGTGTCGGATCCGCTCCAGGACGCGCGCAGGCGTGAACCGGATCACGAACGAAGAGACTGCATCGACAGTCGGGTAGATCACGCGCTCGGTAAAAGAGGCGGAAAGCTCGATCTCTTCCAGGGAAACAGGGGTCTCGCGCTCGCTGAATTCCGCAAGGCGGGCGGCCACCGTGGAATTCAGGTCTCTGGGACGGCGTCGGGCGACGATCGCCAACCAGATGAACAAACCTACCACGACAAGGCCGCCGATCACGAGCAGCGCAATGGCTACCGGTGACATCTCGCCAGTTGGCAGAACAGGCATCTCACTTTCTCCTCACGATCACCAGATCAGACCTCGATCTTGGTGATCTTTTTCATGATAAAGAAACCCACAGCGATGGTCACGATCGACGTGCCGACCATGGTCCACCCGCAGGTCGTCCGGAACATGCGCATGATATACGTCCGGTTTAGCAGGTACAAGATCCCGGCTACACCAAAGGGCAGCAGGGACAGCACATATCCGGTGATCTCGCCCTGGGCGACGAGCGTCTTGATCTCTCCTTGTATGCGCACGCGCTCGCGGATGGTATAGCTGATCGTGTCGAGGATTTCAGCCAGATTGCCCCCGACCTCGTGCTGCACATTGATCGCGGTGACCATCAGGTCCAGGTCCATGCTGCGCAGCCGCCGGAGCAGATGGGCCAGCGAATCTTCCAAGGGGACCCCCAGGCCGATCTCGAGAACCACACGCCGGAACTCCTCCGAGACCGGAGGGGGCATGTCGTTGGCGACCGACTCCATAGCCTGCGGCATGCTGTATCCCGCACGAATGCCGTTCACCAGCAGGTTGATCGTGTCGCCAAGCTGTTCGTTGAACTGCCTGAGCCGCCGCGCCTTGACCACATTGACGATGAGGCGAGGCACGAAAAAGCCAAAGACGACCCCAGCGATGGCGATGATCCTGCCAAAAAGCAGGAGGGTCAGAGCGCCAACGACCACCATGCTGATCACGGTCAGGATGATGTACTCTGTTACGGTCAGCTTGAGGCTGGCTTGCGCCAGGCGCTCTGCGATTTTGCTCCCGAATGGACGCCGTTCAATCGCCTTGTTCAGCCCCTCGGTGATGCGGGCAAGTTGCTTTGCTTCTTTCTCCAGCTCTTCGCGAGGGACCTCTCGCTGATCAGACCCCGCATAGCGATCGAGGCGCTCTCCAACACCGCCCTCACCCCCGCTCCGCAGTGCGAATATCAGCGTGACCATAGCCAACAGGCCCACACCGATGAGCACATATACTAGAAGGTTCACGTTCGGTCACCTCCTCCACGCCACCCCGTTCCGCACTCCCTGCAAGCAGGAGACGATGCACAGAGCCCCGATCAGTAGCGGAACCGATCACCGACGCCAAAGATGCTCGGCGGCAGATGGATGTTTGCAGCCTCGATTTTGTCCATAAACTTGGGGCGGATGCCGGTGGGCCGGAGCCGTCCGATGACCTTGCCCCCCTCAAAGCCGGTCTGCTCAAAGGTAAAGATGTCCTGCATCACGATCACATCCCCTTCCATCCCCTGTACCTCGGTGACGTTCACGATCTTGCGCGACCCATCCCGCATGCGCTCTATGTGCACGATCATGTCGATCGCCGATGCCACCTGTTCCCGAATCGCGCGCACCGGCAGGTCCATACCAGACATCAAGCACATCGTCTCCAGGCGCGACAGGGTATCGCGTGGGCTGTTCGAGTGCGCGGTGGTCAGCGAACCATCGTGCCCTGTGTTCATCGCCTGGAGCATATCCAGCGCCTCGCCGCTGCGGCACTCCCCAACCACAATGCGGTCGGGGCGCATACGCAGGCAGTTGATCACCAACTCACGGATGGTGACCTCACCCTTCCCCTCGATGTTGGGCATGCGAGATTCGAGGGTGACGACGTGATCCTGGCGAAGCTGCAGCTCTGCCGCATTCTCGATGGTGATGATGCGCTCTGTCTCCGGGATAAAGCCCGAGAGCACGTTGAGCAGAGTCGTCTTCCCGGAACCGGTGCCCCCAGAAACAACAACGTTCAGCCGGGAAATGACGCATGCCTCGATAAACTCGATCGCTTCCCGAATGATCGTGCCCAGGGTGATCAGGTCATCCACGGTCAGGGGTGTCTTGGAGAATTTGCGGATGGTCAGCGTCGGACCGTTGATCGCCAGAGGCGGGATGATGGCGTTCACGCGCGATCCATCCGCCAGACGCGCATCTACATAGGGCTGGCTTTCATCGATCCGCCGTCCCAACGGTGATACAATGCGCTCGATGATGCGCATCGTGTGCTCATCATCCTCGAACACAGCCGGCACCAGCTCCAACCGGCCGGCGCGCTCGATATAGATCTGCCTCGCCCCGTTGACCATGATCTCGGTGATAGAGTCATCCGCCAGCAAAGGCTCCAGGGGACCAAACCCCAGGATCTCGGCGACGACCTTTTCGAACATGCGCTTGCGCTCGGTGGCAGTGAGGCGGATGTTCTCCTCAGCCAGGATCTGGAGGAACAGCTCCTCAATGGTCCCCCGCACTTCGTCGGTGCGCGACATATCCATCTTGGGATCAAGCTCAGCGATGAGTTGCTTCTGGACCCGCGACCTGACATCTGCATAGGCGTCACGCGTCGTCGCAGCCGCTTGCCGGCGAACCAGATCGCCCATCGTGGACCCCGAGCTCTGTGTCTGAGTCACCGGTCGCTGGCTCCGTTCGATTCGCTTTAGCAAAGACATCGTTCGCTCCTTACGGCTAGCGGAACAACCGTCCTCGCGGACGTTCGTCCGGCTTGTCCTCCTCCCCTTTTTGCTCGAAAGCCTGCATCAGAGTTCGTGCCAACAGACCTGTTTGCACGATCAAGGAAGAACGCTTGTCCGCACTGGGCAGGATCATATACGGTATTCCCTGGTTCACCGACTGTAAGACGAGGTGCGGATCCAACGGGATCTCTGCACAGATCTCGTGTTTGAGATGGGTTTCGATCGTCTTTGCGTATAGGCCTGTGGTCGGATCGGACCTGTTGAGCACCAGCCGGATCTTCTGACTCGGGTATTCCAGCGCGTCCAAGATCTCAAAGAGATGGCGGACATCCTTGATCGAAGGCAGGTCGGGGGTGATCACCAGGACGACCACATCGACGAGGTCGAGAATGGACAGTTCTATATCCTGCAATCGCGATCCGACGTCCACGACCACATAGTCGAACATGCGTCTCATCTGCTCGAGGATCTCGCGGACGTGCTCCACGGTCACCAGCTCGGCCATTTCCGGCTTGGGAGGCGCCTGCAGCACCGACAGGCCTGTCCTCTCCTCCACCACCATCACGGTCTCGAGAAGCTCCGCGTCGATCGTGCTCTCGGCTTCTACCAGGTCCACGATGCTTCGATTGTCGCGAATGTCCAGGAATATCCCTACATCGCCGAACTGCAGACGGCAGTCCGCGATGGCTACCCTGACTGAAGGATCGATCTTGGCGATTGCGGTCGCCACGTTGACCGCCAGCGCCGTGCATCCCACGCCTCCCTTGGGACTGTACAGGCCAATGAGCCTGCCCAACTTGACCGACGCCGGTACGATGACCTGCGGAACCACGGCCTGACGTGCGGGCATCGCCGCCCGGGCCTGCACCGACATCCCGTACACCCGGCGGATCGCGGACAGCAGCTCGTCCATCGTGAAGGGCTTGGTGAGAAAGTCACGAGCGCCAGCCAGCATCGAGCGTCGCAGATAGTCTGCTTCGCTTTGCACAGACATCATCACGATCTGGGCAAACGGCACATCCCTGGTGATCGCTTCGCTTGCGGCAATGCCATCCAGTCCTGGCATATTGATGTCCATCAGGACAACGTGGGGATGGAACTGCCTGGCCAGCTCGATCCCTTCTTTGCCGCTCTCCGCGGTGGCGACAACCTCAATGTCCGACTCAAAGTAGCACATCTTTTTGAGGTTTTCGCGCGTCTCTGGGATATCGTCGACGATAAGGACGCGGATCTTTTCCTCGCCAGAGGTCATGGATGCTACTCCTCAGAGACTATGACCGCACCCTCCAGAAGGCGATACTGGAACTGATTCTCTGCGACGTGCGGCAGCTTGGGAGGCAGCGCGATCTGGAAACGCTCGAACATGTATTGGAGCGTCACCGACTCCGGCTGAGCAAAGGGTTGGTCATCGATCGCCGAACGCAGCGCAAAATCAACAGAAGCATCGCTCTCCCAGGCCCACTTGAGCACAAGCGCGTCCTGCGGATCGACAGCCAGGGTGACCACGGTGACACTCTTGATCGACCGCGGCTCGGGCGTAGGCGTAGGCAGCGGCTCTTCTCCTTCCTGGGGTGCGACCGGCGGGGGCGTAGGCTCCGCTCCGGCGTCCTCGCCCGGACCCAGCACCTCTACACCGACTTTTTCGTCTCCCCACAGTCCAACACCCAGGACCAGCGCGTTCTGGACCGTGTACTGGCTGACCAGGCCGGGCATTTGCTGCCCGCCTACCACCACGCACTCGGTCAACATTTCGTCCGGAGGACACCGCTCCGGTGCTGGAAACTTGACCTGCGTATCCTCATCCACGTCGACGACCAGGAAAGAAATCAACACGTCCACGCGGCTTCCCGGTTGAAGTGCGTTCGCCACCGTCGAGAGAACGCGAACCGGCATGGCATACGCTACCTTTCCTTGCGGTATAGCCAGATCGATATCTGCCCCCTCCAGAAAGACCCTCTTGATCTGCGAAGCCCGGACCGGCTGGCGGGGCACGAGGTCGGTTGCGGCGAACATCCCAATGACGTCGTCGAGGTTGGTGACTGGGTCAGTCGGGAGATCATCCACGGGCCACCGCCGAATCTGCACAGCTTCGCGCGGGATGCGCATCCCCCTACGGACGGGCTGAACGGCGACGATGATCGGCTTCTCCGGTACCGTGGTCGGCGTAGCGACCTTTTCAACAGCGGATCTCGTCGGCTCTTCTTGTGGCCCCAGACCAAGATCGCCGCCCCGCGTCAAGAGGGCGATCACCCCGACGATCAGGATGACGACCAGGACGGCAAAGACAAGTATGAACGTGCGTCGGCGTCTCATGCGTTCCTCCCATAGTAACGGTCCATGCGCTGCGGTTGATCAGAGCCTTACACTACCATAATATACCATTTTAGGGAGAATTGTCAAGAATGAACCTCGTTATGTAGACAAAGAATAGGCGAGACGCCGCCGGCAACGGAGCGTCCACCGAGGGATCCTCAGGCTTCAGGAATCCGCAGGGTGACCTTGGTGCCCCGGCCTAGAACGCTCTCAAAGTCGATCGTGCCGCCCAGCAGCTGCACACGGTCGATGATCGACGAGATGCCGATCGTCTTTCGCGCGTCTGCTGCGGCCATCACCTCGTCCATGTCAAACCCAACGCCGTCGTCTTGGACAATGGCCTCGGCAACCTCTCCATCCAGTTGTAGTGTGACCTGCACGCGAGAGGGGTTGGCGTGTTGAGCGACGTTCTGCATCAAGCTCTGGATGCTGCGAAAGATGGCGACCTCGATGTGGGCCGGCAGGCGGTGGTCAGAACCCGCGAAAACAAACTCTGTCTCGACGCCCTGCTCCTCGCTCCAGGTGTCCGTAAAGCGCCGCAGCGTGGGCACCAGGCCCAGATCGTCCAGCATCATCGGGCGCAGATCCGCAATGAACGTGCGCGTCCTCTGGAACGCCTTGTTCACTTCTCTCTTGAGGTTCTCGAGCTCGCTCCGAGCGCGCGCGACATCCGTGTCCAGCAGGCGCTGGCAGATCTCGGCTTGCAGCATCACGTTGGTCAACTGCTGCGCTGGGCCGTCGTGCATCCGCCGTGACAGGCTGAGACTTGCCCGCTCCTGCGCTTCGATAATACGCACAACCATCGATCGGGCAGTCATCGTCTCGCTGCTCGCCAGGCCCAGGACACCGTTCTCGGAATCCTCAAGGACACTGACCGTCTGGTTCAAGAGCGCCAGGTACTTGCGTTGGCCGGCCTCATTGGCCTGCAGCGTCTCGACCTGCCCGCGCATCAAAAACAGCCGGCCCTGCTCCCTTAGGGCGGCAGCGTAGAGCTCCCGCATATCCTCGCGAGAGACTGTGCTCCGGCTGCTTTCCATCTGGCGGATGCGGTTGGCTATCTCGGCGTTCCTTCGAGCCAACTTGTCCGCTTCGGCGCCGCTCTGCTGGATGAGCATCCCGACTTCCCTGACCTCTTTTTCAAGCTGCTCTCTCTCAGCGATGCACTCTTCGAGAAACAGCCGCACCTGGCTTCGGATCTCCTCAACCACTTGCTGCTCCTTTGCTCATCGATGCCCCCGGTCGAGACCATTGGCCACAGTGCGCACACACGGCTGTCAGCAACTCGATGACGGGGAATAGACATCACGCAGGTCTTGATTGGCCGACCGCTGGCGCTCCTCCTG
>JADHXD010000180.1 GCA_016783145.1 Anaerolineae bacterium | reverse complement strand
GGCTGCTTGGGCGACCGGTAGGCGGGTTCATTCCTCGCTGGTACTCGGACCCCGCGGGCGCGGGTCATCGCCAGGAGGCTATCGACGCCATGTGCACCGAGTTCCTGCGCTTGAGCGCACTTTGGTAGTTGCGACTTTGGGCGCCTAACGATTGAAATCGTTACTACGTGGTTGGTAGTTGCGACTTTAGTCGCGGAATGATTGAGATTGTCACTATGCTCTAGTCATCCCAACCAGCTCCAAAGTTGCCGGTCGGGTACTCTTTCCAGGTCTTGCGTAGCCAATCACGCCCCTTGGTATCAAAGTACAGATGAACACTCGACCAGGCCCACGCATATGGCTCGCTGACATAGCGGTGTTTGACCGGGTTGTGGTGGATGTAGTTCACGGCCCGGAAGTACTGCTGCTCGTCGCGCATCCAGCGATCCACGAACTTGTACCATACGCGTCGCCGACCTGTGGTGCCGTCGGCCAGGTTCCATTCGCGGGCAGTCCTGCCGTGTAATTGCTTGAGGAGTGCTGACACAGAGTCCAGCGAGTCAACGCCCACCAGGATGTGATAGTGATTGGGTAGGACAACCCAACCGCCGATCTCGGCGTCAATGGACCTGAAGGCGTAGAGAAGGCGGGTCTCGAGCTCATCCCGGCGCTCCGGTTCTCGCATTACTGCTCGGTGCTCGAAGTTGGTGGCGCTGAGGAGATACCAGCCAGCTTCACGGTAGGGATGTGGCGGAGCGTGTGACGGGTGGCCAAGTTTGCGCCGGTGCTCCACCAGAGCGGCTCTTTCCTCGGGACTCAGCTTGCGGTAGTCGTAGGGCATTGTACCTGCTCGCGTATCGAAGAACGACTAAAGTCGTTACTACGTCGTGGGTAGGTTCGACGTTAGTCACAGAACGACTAAAGTCGTTACTACGTCGTGGGTAGGTTCGACGTTAGTCACAGAACGACTAAAGTCGTTACTACGTCGTCGGTAGTTGCGACTTTAGTCGCTAAACGATTGAAATCGTTACTACACCCCAGTGGTCGCTGGGACTATAGCGGCAGGGCGCATTGCTCGTAGGGTTTGCCCTCGCCGAGCACCTGGTGGACGACGGGCATCCACTCGCTGATCAGGATGTCCTGCGGGCACAGTTCCTCGCACTCCCGGCACTGGATGCACGCGCTGGCACGCGAGCCTTCGGGCATGCGGCCGTAGCGGCGGCGCGCGTCCCCGTACGAGTTGTACATAGCGGCGTTGTTGAGCAGGGCAAAGTTGCCCGGGATGTCCACGCCGTTCGGGCAGGGCATGCAGTACCCGCATCGCGTGCAGGGGATGGGACAGATCTCCGCGTACTTGCTCCTTACTCGGGCGACGAGATCGAGTTCCTCCTCGGTCAGCGAGCCCACGCCGGAGACGCTGGCACTGGCGACGTTCTCCACGACCTGCTCCATCGCGCTCATCCCGCTGAGGGCGACCGAGACCTGGGGCTTGTTCCACAGCCAGTGGAACGCCCAGGCAGCAGGCGAGCGCCTGACCTTTGCCTCATCCCACAGCTCCTGGATCGACGGGGGCGGGTCAACGAGCTTGCCCCCCAGCAGGGGCTCCATCACCACCACGGCCAATCCCTTGGAGGCCGCGTACTCGAGGCCCGAGGTGCCCGCCTGATCCTTCTCGTTCATGTAATTGTACTGGATCTGGCACATCGTCCAGCCTTCGTAGGCGTCGATGATCTGCTTGAACATCTCGAAGGTGTCGTGGAACGAGAAGCCCAAGTGGCGGATCTTGCCGTCGGCCAAGGCCCTCTCCGCCCGGTCCAGGAGACCCAGCGTGCACACGGTCTCCCACCTGGGTGCGCGCAGGCCGTGAAAGAGATAAAAGTCGATGTGATCGGTCTGCAGCTTCTCAAGCTGCTCGTCCAAGAAGCGGTCAAAGTCTTCCGTGCGCTCGACCATGCGGACGGGGAGCTTGGTTGCCAGCATCACCTTTTCCCGATAGCCACCCTGGAGCGCACGGCCGACAAAGCGCTCGCTGTTCCCTCCGTGGTATGGATAGGCCGTGTCCAGGTAGTTCACCCCGTGGTCGATGGCATAGTGCAGCATGCGAGTCGCCTCCACCTCGTCGATGAGCGAGCGGTCGCCGCCGAGGGTGGGCAGACGCATGCAGCCAAACCCAAGTGCCGATGCTTGCCAATCCAACTTGCCGAATTTCCGGTGTTGCATGATGTCTCCTTATCCTTGAATCGGTTTGATAGGGTCGTGTGTGGGTTCAGAAACGCCCCTCTGGTTCATCTACCTGGGCTTGAGCACCAGCGTATCCCCGGACACGGTCACCCGGCCAAAGGTCATCGGCAGATACTCGACCGCCTGATGCCGTTTGATCAGGTCATCATAGTGGGCACTGAGCGGGTTGCCCGACTGCCCGGTGGTGTGCATGTAGGCGCTGTTCGCCAGGTCGCTCAGGTCCACGATCTGGCGGTAGCTGGGCACGTGGTATTGGCTGTATGCCTCTGTGTAGCGAACCGGGGCGACGTTGACCGTGTGCGTGTTGCCGCCGTTGGCGATCTGGCGGTGAAAGAAGGCCCTTAGCGCGCGGACCTGACTGAGCGGGTTGTGTGGGTACTGCGTGCGGTGAAACCTTCCCCAGTTCCACCCGGACATCTTTTTCCCGGCGCGCTCCTCCAGGTCGTCGAGCGCTCGTTCCAACGCGGCGCGGGCGGCATCCACGCACCCCTCCTGGGGTGTGGTCAGGAGGTTGTCGCACCAGGGGTTGTCGGGTTGGGCGGTGATGTTGAAAAGAAAGGTGGCGTGATGCCGGTTCGCCAGGTCTTGGTACAGGTCACCGTGCAGGTCGTCCTCAAAGACGACGCGCCCCAGGTACATCAGCCAGGATTCATAGATCGCGGCGGGGACACTGTCGGCCGAGCTCGTGCCATCCCAGCCTTGTAGAACCTCAAGCGCACGCGCCTGCCGGTCGTCGGCGGGTTCCACCTGCAGGAGCAGTGGAAGCAGCTCGCTGACCTGGGCGCTGCGCTGGTCGGCCTGGATGTCCATCACGTCCTGCACTGAGATCCGCTCGTCCCCGGCGCTCTTTTCCTCGATCAGCTCCGAGATGCGCTGGGCGCGATACGGAGGTGCCCAGTCACTGCCGATGTGGTACGGATAGTCGTCGTCCACCACGCGGTTGTTCGCGGTGGCGATATAGCCGGCCTCCGGGTTGAATGCCTGCGGAAGCTCCTCGAAGGGAATCCAGGCACTCCACTCGTACTCGCCGTCCCAGCCGGGGATGGGCAGCGTGCCATCGCCCTTGTCCCGGATGGGGATGTGGCCCGGGCCAAAGTAGCCGATGTTTCCCTCCCGGTCGGCATAGACAAAGTTCTGGCTGGGGGCGACATAGCTGCGCATCGCATGGACGAATTCGTCCCAGTCCGAGGCATAGTTGACCTGCAGAAAGCTGTCCATCGTCGTGTCACCCGGATCGAGCGCCGTCCAACGGAGAGCGACCGGGGAAGGTGCCTTGCCGCTGACGTCGCTGATCAGCGGCCCGTGACGCGTGCTGCGAGCCGCCCACGGGATCGGTTCTGATCGTCCCTTCACATAGATAGGCTCCGAGAGGACCGTCATATCCACCCATTCCCCGCTGACCTGGTACTGGTTCGGGTTCTCGGGGTTGATGCGCTCCACGTACAGGTCCTGGACGTCCGGGACCAGGTTCGTCACGCCCCAGGCGATGTGCTCGTTGTGACCGATGACCACGGAGGGCAGCCCGGGCAACGTCGCGCCGACGACGTGCAGGTCGCCTCCCTGCAGTTCGGCCAGGTACCAGATAGAGGGGATCTGAGCCCCCAGGTGCGGGTCGTTGGCCAACAAAGGCAGGCCACTCTCGGTGCGGGTTCCAGAGATCACCCAGTTGTTGCTTCCCACGTGCACCCCACCCAGTTGCAGCGACGATTCCAGGTGCGCGCCCAGGCTCAGCAGCGCCTCAGCCACGCGCGGGGCGACTTGGGCAGCGGCCAGGATGGTCGTGCCGTCCGCGGGGTAGGGAGGGAGCAGTTCTCCGGCCCGTTCGGGGCCGACCGCCTGCGCCAGTTGAGCCCGCAACAGCTCCTCGCTGTAGTTGCCGCCCAGGTCCCAGGCCATCATCTTGGCCCATACCAGGGAATCGTAGACGGTCCAGGGCTCTGGCTTGAAGCCGAGAAGCGTGAACTCGATGGGCAGGCTGTGTCTCCCATCCAGCCAGGCATTCACCCCCGCCGCATAGGCCACCAGCGCGGCCTGGCTCTTGGGAGCGAGCGCCGGCCAAGCCTCTACAGCGGCCCGGTAGGTGCCCAACGTGCGCAGGAACTTGTCCGTGTCCAGGGCCGCACCGCCCAGGACCTCGCTGAGCCGTCCGGCGCCGATGCGGCGCTGCATTTCCATCTGCCACAGCCGGTCCTGGGCGTGGACGTATCCCAGGGCGTAGAAGGCGTCGTGATCGCTGGCCGCAAAGATGTGTGGGACCCCATCCTGGTCGCGGACGACTTCCACGTGGCCGTCCAGGGCGTCCACGGTGACCGTCCCCGACACCTTGGGCAGCGTGCCGCGCAGGTGGATGAACAGACCCAAGAGGGCGACGAGAACCGTCGCGCCGATGCCGACCAGAGTGCGGTGCCAAATCCTCACAGGTCCCCCTTTTGGCGCTCTCTGCCATCGCTGATCACAGGAGAGCGGTGAGAGCGGAGTTTTGTCCACGTCTCCTATGGATGGATAACGCTGTGGATGTGTCTATCTCTCCCCGAAGTGATGGTCCGCAAAGTCGAGATACCGAGCCCAGTCATAGGCGGTCACGTCGTGCTGGCCTGGGCGGATGTGATAGCCGATGGTACTCACGACCGGCTGGTTGGGTCCGGGCATCTCGTCCGCAGCCAACCCATCGGTTCCCAGCAGGCGGTACACCGGGTCGGCGCCCAGGGCGGACAGAAATTCGCCGCGCGGGTCTGCCCACAGGTCACCCTCTGCGCTGGCGACGTAGACGGGGCGCGGGGCGACCAGGGCGATCAGCATGTGTTGATCGACGGGCAGCTCGTCGACACGGTCGCCGTAGGCGGCAAAGTTGGCGCAGAACCAGTGCGGGAAGACCGCATTGATGACCTTGACGGTCTCGCCGAACTCTCTGCGCGACAGGGCCGCACCGCCGCATCCGGAATCGTTCGAGATCACGATCGCAAAGCGCGGGTCGGTCGCCCCGGCCCACAGGGCGGTCTTGCCCAGGCGCGAGTGTCCCATCACCGCGACGCGCCCGTGATCGATGTCCACATCTCGCTCCAGGTAGTCCATCGCCCGGCTCAGTCCCCACGCCCAGGCCCCGATCGTGCCCCACTCGTCGGCGGCGGGCCTGGTCTGTCCCTCCCCGTAGAACATCGAATGCACGCCGTTTTGGAACCCGTCGTCATAGTCGGGGTCCAGGTCGCCGCAGTAGATCGTCGCCAGGGCGTAGCCGCGCTGGAGGATCTGCTCCACCGCCCAGCGGCTGGCGCTCGCGCCGCGGGTCGCTTCGGTGGCCCGGTTGTTGGTCACTCCGAGGTCCGCGTTGTTCCGGACCCACTGCCCGGTCACGGTGATGCCGGGGTCGGGGTGGATGGTGTGGTTCCCGCCAAAGTTCAGGCCGACGAACGCAGGCACTGGCCCCGCTCGATCGTTGGGCAGGTAGAGCAGCACGCTCATCTCGGCCTCAGCCCCCCGACCCGCAAAGCGCACGGAGACCTCTTTACGGGTGGCCCTCCCGTCGAGGGCGAGGTCGTCGGCTGAGACCACCTGGAAGGTCATCTCCTCCGGCACCCCCGGGGCCCGGCCATAGACGTGCCGCTCAAAGAGCTGGAGGATCTCTGGGCGGCGCCGCTCGACCCAGGTCGGGGCGTCCGTGACCGGCGCACCGTCTGATAGGAGGAGCGGGTCAGGGAGCGTATACGCCGGCACACGTGCTTCGTCCACGTTGATCCCCTCGGGGAATCGTTCCATCGTACCCTCCTCTTGCGTCTGCTGCCCAAGCGGGCAGGCATTCTGAAAGCCCGTTGATCGAGCGCACAAGCGAGCCGCATGTGCTACTGGTGCACAAGCGAGCCGCATGTGCTACTGGCGCGCACAGCGTATGCACACCCCTTCAGGCGTCTGGTGGGTAGGGGTGGTCACTCTGTCGCCAGGGGGAGGTGGAATGTGTGAACCTCCCCGTACTTGCGTCCCATCGCCACCTGTACGTCGCCAGTGCGGATTCCATAGATGATCGACCACTGCGTAGTGGGCACAGACACGTCCTGCAACAGATCCATCGCCCCGGAGGCGGTCAGTTGACCGCCGGTCTCCTGCAACCGCCCTGACAGTGCGTCGTAGCGCCAGCATCCCGAGCCGCTCGCCTGAGAGGCGATGGCCCGCAGGTGATTGGTGGCCAGGTGCCAGGGGTCTGTGTTGGGGAGGAGCATCCTCTCTCCCTCGTAGAACTCGACGAGTACGGCGCGGCCCGTGGCGTCCGCGAGCATGTAGTGCAGGGGAGGCCCGCCCCGCCAGGTGATGTTGTACTCATCCAGCAGGTCGACCGCCTCCCCCACGTCGCGGGCCCCATCGAGCAGCGCGCGGATGATTTCCAGCGATCCGAGCGTTGCCTTGCTGGCGTCGTAGGGCCTCTCGCTGTCGGGCACGGCAGCCATCCCGACGACCAAGCCGTGCTCGTTCATCCCATCGTAGGGATAGAAGGGCAGGTTCAGGAGCTCCGTGCGTTGGGCGAGGGGCAGATCGGTGAGTGCCTTGGCCTCGTCCGCGCCGTACCAGTGCTCGATGTCGACCATCGACACCGACGCATAGCCCTCGGGCGGGTCGGTGAAGAGCAGCACAGCCGGGCTGTACTGCCAGTCAAAGCCGCGCCCGAAGACCGGTGCGTCGGGTTCGGCCAGGGCGACGAACAGCGAGCAGGCCCATTCGGGCACCGGGGCCGCGCGGACGGCATTCACCCTGCCCTGGTCCCCACCGGCGTCGGCCCACTCTGTGTAGGGGCCATAGTAGCGCATGGTGTACAGCGGATAGTCGTCCACCTTTTCCAGGCTGCGCAGCGTGGCCACGTGCTCGTCCGGCAGGTGCTCGAGGCCTGGCTCTGCCTCCAACGTGGGCGCAGCAGGCGTTGGCGTGGTCATGGGACCGACGCATCCCGCAAGAACAGCGACGGCGGCTACCAGGAGCGCCGGAATGCAGGCGGTGCGGAGGGTTCCCCAGACCACTTTCCCCAAGAGCAACTCTCCTCCTGGGCTGGGTGCGCCAGCGTCGTCCTACTGACCGCGGTTCAGGAGCGCCACAGCACGCAGACGGGCGCCGGGACGCTGGTCACGTGGCCGGTGGGCGAGAGCGTACCTGAATCCGCGTCGATCCGAAAGGCCACGATCGTGTCCGTGTCCTGGTTGGCAGCCAGCAAGAACGTACCCGACGGATCGATGCCAAAGTTCCGCGGGGTCTTGCCCTGGGTCGGCTCGAATCCCACGAGGGTGAGCATCCCCGTGTCCTGGTCGATGGCATAGATGACGATGCTGTCGTGTCCGCGGTTCGAGCCGTACAGGAACTTGCCTGATGGCGCGACGTGTAGGTCGGCGCACCAGCTTGTGTCCTGGAAACCCGCGGGAAGGGTCGAGACGACGCCCAACTCGCTGAGCCTGCCGCGCTCGGGGTCGTACGCGAATGCGGTGACGGTGGAGTCGATCTCATTGATCACATAGGCGTACTGGCCGTTGGGGTGGAACGCAAAGTGACGCGGTCCTGCCCCGGGGTGCACCGCGACCCAGGGCTCGTCGTTGGGCCGGAGCACGCCCTGATCCAGGTCAAGCTGGTAGATCATGATCTTGTCAAGGCCCAGATCGGGGACGAAGGCATAGCGGCCCGCCGGGTCCAGGTTGATCGAGTGCGCGTGAGGGCCGCGCTGGCGCCTGGGGTTCACACTGGACCCCTCGTGCTGGATGTGGTCGGTCGCCTCGCCCAGCGCGCCGCCCTCCCCGATGGGCAGAACGCACACGCTTCCGCTCGAGTAGTTGGCGGCGAGCACATATTGGCCGGTAGGATCCACCGTCAGGTGGCACGGACCGTCGCCGTGCGAGGACTGCCGGTTGAGGGGGGTCAGGCCGCCCGTCGCCGGGTCGATGGCAAAGGCGCTGACCGCCCCTCCACCT
Source organism: Anaerolineae bacterium (assembly GCA_016783145.1). Taxonomy (GTDB): domain Bacteria; phylum Chloroflexota; class Anaerolineae; order JAFGEY01; family JAFGEY01; genus BS750m-G44. Next base: position 1,664 of record JADHXD010000180.1, on the reverse strand, counting down.
GCCTCGTTGACCGCGTAGAGATAGCGCCTCTGGGGATCGATGGCCAGGAAGGAAGGGTTCTGGATGCCCGTCGCCGTGCTGAGCGGCGACAGGGCGCCGGAGGCGGGATCGTAGTGGAAGACATAGATCCCCTCGGATCCTCGCCGGGTATACGTGCCCACGTAGACGAACACGTCGCCGTGTCCTGGGGTGCCGTTTCCAAGTGGGGTCTTGGGTGATGCGTTCATATGGCTCTCCTTGTCTGTGGATCGGTACGGTCGCCCTCTTCGGCGCCGCATTCTGGGGTATGTTGGGCAGGCTCGAGGCGCTGCCCCTACGAGCGAGGAGGAGATGGCCTAGCGGGTGCTCAACTCGTCCTCGGCGCGCTCCATCAGGGCGCGCATGTACCCGATGGCGTAGGCCGTCCCCGCCGCCTCGTAACCGGCCGAGAACCGGGGGGTGTGATCCAGCGTCACCGTGTTGCCGTATCCGGCCTCATAGAAAGCGCGCATGACCTCGTACATATCTGCGTACCCATTGTCGAGGAACGTCTCCGTGAACTGCGGCAGCGGCGCGCTGACGTTGCGAAAGTGCACCAGCAGAACCCGATCCTCGGCAACAAAGTGGCGAATGGCGGCGAGGATGTCGCCGAACGCCTCCCCTCCCTCCAGCCAGCAGCCGCAGCAGAACTCCATCCCCAGGGCTGCGCTCTGGGCGATCTCGAACGCGCGCTCATACCCCGCCCAGCTCCGGATCAGGCAGGGAATGCCACCCAGGGAGTCGGTCGGGGGGTCGTTGGGGTGCAAGGCCAGGCGCACGCCCGCATCCTGGGCCACGGGGACGATGCGCTCCATAAAGTAGGCGAAATTGTCCCACAATTCTCCCTCGCCGTACGCGCGGTCGTGGGTGTAGGGGCGTGCCCGCATCTCGTCCAGGTCTACGCGGCGCGCCCGTGCGCCCCGGATCTCCCCGGGCTCAGAGCTCCACACTCCCGTCGGCTCCCAGGTAAAGGTGGTCACGTGGATGCCCGCTCGTCCCAGGTCGCGCACAAAGGCCTGGAACTGGGCGATCCTGGCGTCCCTGCCGGGCAGGGCGAGGTGAATCTGGTCCGACTTGCCCACGTCAAAGCTGCCCACGTTGTAGAGGGTCAGTCCCGCGTCCTCGACCTGCTCCCGCAGGCGGGCGAGGTACTCGTAGTTGCGCTGCTCCTCACGCACCCAGGTGTACACGCAGGGCACGCCGAGCTGCCGGGCGAACAGCAGTTCGTCCCGGTTGGCTTCCGGACTGATGGACATCGACAGTTTCGGTCTGGTCACGTTTCTCCCCTTGGTTGATGTGCAGCAGCAGTGTTCGGCAGAACCAGTGTGGCAAGGTGGATTATAGCAGAACAGGGCGATCCGACCAAATGTGCCCGCGCGGTCATTTCGCAAGCCCCTTTGTCGAGACCGCGAGTCGCTTTTGCCGCTGTTGGAACCGCAAGCGAGCCGCTTGCGCAACGATGGAGCGAGAGGGCAACCTCCATTTTGGAGTGGCTCTGCGTCGACGTCCACGGGGATGCACGGCGACGGCTCACGCGCCGAGGGCCACGAGCCAAACGCGCGGCGGGACCTGGGCGTGAGGGGTGATCTGCTTCGTATAGTTAGAGGGATCTCGTCGATTTGACAGTGAGCAAGGGGTGTGCTAGA
>JADHXD010000179.1 GCA_016783145.1 Anaerolineae bacterium | reverse complement strand
AGAACAAATGTGCTATAATAGCAATAGAGGCATGTGCAGATCCCTCTCCCGCCCCCTTCCGCCCGGGCGAATCAGAGGTGCTACGCCTCGGGCAAGAACTTGGCCGCTGATGCTCGGGAAAAATGGAAAAAACCGCTGAAAACAACTACCGGAACCTCGCGCAGCACTCCGAGCGCAGACGAGGAGGGGATCGAGTCCGATGTGGATAAAGCTCAAGTCGTGGGCCACCTGGGTAGCTGACCGCGAAATCTGGCCCCTCGCCCTCGCCGTGGCCCTGGCCACGTTCACCGCGCGCTGGGCGCCCTGGGGGTTGGCCCTCCTCGCCGCCTTCTGGCCCGTGCGCTGGCTGGCGCGCGGCCGGCCCACCGTGCGCACCCCCCTCGACCTGCCTGCCTGCTGTTGCTTACGGTCCCCGTCTCCTTCTACATCACCCGGGACCCGCCGGCCACGTTCGTCGCCGTCAGCCGCCTGCTCGCCGGCCTGGCCCTGGCCTACGGCCTGGTCAACTGGACGCGGGGCCAGGCGCACCTCTCGCTGTTGGCGCTGGGCCTGGCCGGCCTGGCGCTCGGCCTGGCGCTCTATGCCCTGGTCAGCGTCTCCCGCCCCTCCGGGGCGGACATGTCCTTCATCCCGGACGCGGTCTACGATCCCGTGCCGCTCCTGGTCGAGGACACGGTCAACCCCAACATGATGGCCGGCGCGCTGGTCATGGCCCTGCCCTTTCCGCTGGCCCTGCTGGTCCTGGCCTCGCCCGGAGCACTGCCCCCCGTCTCCGGGGCCGTGCCCGCCGCCGTGGCCTGGGTGCTGGACAGGCGCTGGTTCCGCCGCCTGTGGTTCGTGACGGCGGCGCTGCTCGTCGTCGCCGTGCTCGTCCTCACCAAGTCGCGGGGCGGGTGGATCGCCGGCGGTGTCGTGGTCTACGTCCTCCTGCTTCGCCGCTGGCCGCGCCTCCTCTGGCTGCTGCCCGTCGCGCTCCTGGGGGTCGGCCTGCTCGCGTGGCAGTTGGGGCCGCTGGCGCTGCTCGATGCCCTCAGCTCGGGGGGAGTGCTATCGGGCTGGGAAAGCCGGGCAGAGATCTGGAGCCGGGCGATCTATGCAGTCCGTGACTTTCCGTTCACCGGCACCGGCGCCGGCACCTTTGGCCCGGTGACCGGCATCCTGTATCCTTTCTTCCTGTTCGGACCGGGCGCAAAGGTCACCCACGCGCACAACCTGCTGCTCCAGGTGGCCGTAGACCTCGGCATCCCGGGCCTGGTCGCCTTCCTGGCCCTCCTGCTGCTCGCCTTTGCGAGTGCGCTCTATGCCGCGCGCTCTTACCGGCGCGCGGGCAAACGGGCGCTGGACGCCCTGGCCTGGGCGGGCCTGGCGAGCCTGGTGGGCATGCTCGTGCACGGCATGGTAGATGCCACGACGTGGACCGTAGGGCGGGGCGCTTTTGTGCCCTGGGCGGTGATTGGCACAGTGGTTACCCTGGCGCGGCGGCCCGGATCGAACACGTGAGATCCCATGCCGGCGCAAGAGATGGGAAAAAGTGATTGACGTCTGGTACGTCACGTCCAACTTGATCTGGATCGCCGGCCTGGCGATGCTCCTGGCGGCGCTCAGTTGGGCGCGCTGGATCGGCGAAAACCAGGGCCGCCACCTGCCCAGGCTGGCGCTGAACCTGGGGCTGGCCCTCTTTTGCGCCGGCCTGGCGGCAACCGGACGCGGTTGGTGGGAGCGAGTGCTGTGGGGACTGCTATCGGCAGTGTGGGTCGCTCGAACGTTTCAAGCCGCCAATTGACAAAGTCGGGAATGTCGGTATTGCTCCGCAGACAAATGTGCCAAGAGTGCATCGTGACTTTCGGGTAGAAAGGGCAAGACTGATGATACATCGAGTTGCCTTGTGCTGCCGCCGACCTGTGTTCGTGATCCTAGGGATGGGCGCGTTGGTCATCCTTGCGGCGGTCACCCTCCCCTGTGGAGGGTCTCTTTTCCGGCTGCACGCCGACCGGACCAGCACGCTGTTCCCATCGACCAGCGACCGCTTTGGCTTCGGAGTGAACAACTCCTATGGCCACATCAGCGACTTTGACGTGGCACAGCTCCAAGCGGGATGGTACGTGGACTGGTATACCCACTTGAGCCCTTCCTATCCGGCCGGACTGGACTACATGCACATCGTGCGCTTGTCCGGAGATGCTTTTTCGCCTGACCTAGCCAGCTTGGCATCCATTGTCACCGCCAATCCTGGCGCAACCTGGATCATTGGCAACGAGCCGGACTGCATCTGGCAAGACAACAGCACCCCTGACCAGTATGCACGCGTCTACCACGAGCTCTACACCTTTCTCAAAGGGCGCGATCCAGCCTGCCAGGTGACCATCGGAGGCATCGTCCAGACCACGCCGCTTCGCCTGCAGTGGCTGGACGCGGTCAGGGCGCGCTACCAGGCTCTATACGGCACAGCTCTCCCGGTGGATCTGTGGAACATCCACGCCTTTGTCCTGAGAGAGGAGAGGGGCTCGTGGGGGTGTGAGATCCCCCCAGGCATCAACGCCAGGAGCGGAATGCTGTGGGAGATTCAGGACCACGATGACATAAACCTTTTCAGGCAGCAGATCGTCCGCTTTCGACAGTGGATGAAGGATCGTGGGGAGCGCGACAAGGAGCTCATCGTCTCCGAGTACGGGATCCTGTTGCCCGAAGGTCCTGGTCATGGTTTTGATGAGGTTCGCGTCAGGACCTTTATGCTCAACACCTTTGATTACTTTATGACCGCAACAGACCCTGAGCTGGGGCATCCTCTGGACGGGAACCGCTTGGTGCAGCGATGGGCCTGGTACAGCCTTAACGACAACCGCTTTGAGGGATACCGCCTGCGGAGCCACTTGTTTGACTCCACTAGCAAGGAGATCACCTCACTCGGACTGGCCTTCGAGGACTATGTGGCTTCACAAGATCTGTTCACCCCATACGTAGACCTGATGCCAGCAAAGATCACCTCTACTCCGTCCCAGCCTTTGACCCTGGATGGCCGGCCGATCACCCTCACCCTCACAGCCATGGTACGGAACACGGGAAACACGGATACAGAGAATGTACCTATCCAGTTCTGGGCAGGGGATCCAACCCATCCTATCGGGAGTATTCAGACAGTCGTCACGTTGCCGGCGCGATCGCTGGGTGTTGTGTCGGTCGAGTGGCAGAACGTATGCACGGGAGCGTATACAGTCGGCGTAACGGTGGACCCCGACGCCTTGATCACCGAGTCGGACGAGGAGAACAACCAACTCTCCCGCACGTTGCTGGTTGCCCAACACGCGACCTTTATGCCACTTGCTTTCAGGTAGTGACAGGCGGCAGGCGAAAGGAACGCGAGCATGAACGGAGACTCGCGGCTAGAGCCCGGGCCGACGATCCTGGCTCTCTTGGTCGGAGCGGCGATCGTCCTGGGATCGCTCACACGTGCCGTGTGGGCTGTGCCGACGCAGAACCCTCATCGCCAGACTGTTCCCACCCGTTCGCCGACGCCCGGGCCTGCAGTGCCCACTGCCACACCCACAACGCCTCCACTAACAGCTACGGCGACAGAACCCCCGTCTTCACCCACGCCGACCTCTCCCGCGTCGACCAGCTCTTGCAGCACGTCCTCCCGGACCCGCTGCCGGCCCCAGTGAACGTCCCCGTCGGCGGCGATGCCCAGCCCGCCCAGCGCCCGCCGGATCGTAAAGCGGGCCACCTGGTCCGGGGCGGGTTCGGTGAGCTCGACCTCGGCGGGCAGGACGCGCTCGCGCAGGTCATAGAGGCGCTGAAAGCCGCGGCGCTCGCTGACCATCAGCTCGCCGGAGGAAAAGAGCGTCTCCATCGCCCGCTTGGCGGGCTTCCACGACCACCACGTACCCCGCTTGAACCCCTCTGGCGCGGCAAAGTCGGACGAGCCGAGGGGGCCCTCCGCGCGGATGCGGTCGAGCACGTCCCGGACGACGTCCCGGTGGGCCTCGATCCACTGGCGCGCTTGCGACCTCTCGGCGGCGGCGCGCATGCGCGGCAGGTAGTAGCGATAGTCACGCATCGGGATGTACGATGCGGCGTGCGTCCACCATTCGAACACGCGGCGCTCGCAGGCCAGCAGTTCGTGAAGCATCTGCGGCTGATAGTCGGGGCAGCGCGACCACAGGACGTGGTGGTGAGCGCGCTGGACGACGGAGATGGTGTCGATCTGCACGTATCCCAGCCGCTCGACGGTCTGGATGACACCCTCCTTGCCTTGTGCCGCCCCCCACCCTCCATCGAGCCCCTGGCGTGCGAGTGCGAGCTGGCGTGCTGTTGAGCGCGAGATCTTCATGGGATCTGCTCCTGTTAGGGTGATGTGAAGCGATGTACCTCAAGGCTGCGAGGCGATGCTTGCCCGGCGCGCCCGCCACAAGCCCACAAGGACCTGCCTGGCGCGCTCGGCGTCGACGATGCAGGCGGTGATGCCCTCTCTCCTCGGCTCGAAGGCGCATTCTGCTGCCGTCGCCACGATGCCCCGGACGCGGAGGCCACCGTCGAGCAAGGGGCGGAGTAGGGAGGAACGGTGGGCCTGGTCCAGGTAGTGTCGGAGCTGCTCCTCGTGCTGTCGCACGAGCCTGCCGCGCTTGAGTTCCACCAAGATCAGCTCGCCCGCCCGGTCATCCAGGAAGACCAGATCGATGACCTGCCTCTCGCCACCGTCGGAGTAGAGGGTATGCTGTCGGGCAAGCAGCGTGACCGGCCCCTCGAAGAGGAGGTCTGGTGCGGCCTCGACCGCGTCCTCGAGGTCCCTCTCTGTGTCGATGGAGGCGTACTCGGCGTTGCACATTCGATGGATCTCGGCTGCTCGTACCGCGCCGATGCCCCCGACCTCACAGAGCTCCTCCTCTGTCGCGTTCACGATCCGCCGCACGCTGCCCAAGCGCTGCAGCAGGTTCCGGGCCATGACCATGCCGCAGCCGGGCAGCATCTCGATGACGCGCCGCTGCAGGTCGGGCAGGTCCGCTGCCTGGCGCTTGGGGATCGTAGAGATGTCCGCGATGCCGAGCTGCTCCTGGCGGGCCATCATCGCCAGGAGGGCCACAGTACCCTGCACGTCCGGCGTCGAGAGAACGCTGAGCCCATAGCGGATCACCATGGACGCGAGGGCACCGCGGATCGCCTGCGGCGAGAACGCCCTGTGCGCATCCTCTGTCTCGCCCTCGACGATCAGAACGGGGATCTTGAAGTGCTCCCGCAAGTAGATGGCGCTGGTGAACAGAGTCTTATCCTCGATCCCTCGTAGGAACGTGCCCCCTGTCCTGCGTTCGACCGCCAGCCGCCTGCTCAGCACGTAGCGGTCCACGTTCCCCTCATCCTCATCGATCGGGTGGACGGTGATGCCTTGCTCAGCCAGCAGAACCGCCGGCTTGCCTCGGGGCTTGGTCGCCGCGATCGCGAGTGCCAACTCTTGGTTCTTGACCTCCATACGCTCCTCGCTCTCTTTCCTGGGTGCGTGGCACAGGCGCTCTCCCGTCGCCGGCCGTGCGGTCCTGGCGACGATTCCATCTTAGCACACCTGTTCTATTTCGTCAACTCACGGTTTTGTGATACAATAGGGATGACGCTGCGGCAAGCAGCGCATCTCCCAGGGAGGAGTGGCTATGGAAGAGATCACCCTGCCGCCAGTTGACGAGGGCGCGGAGGACAGCGTCACCAGTGCGGTCGATTTGGACGTCGACTCAGCCTATGGGGAAGCCCTTGAGCTGGAGGGGCGATATGAGGTCGACCCGGTCGCGGGAGGAAAGCGGTTCCAGGGCGTGTGGCTCGTGCTCGACGACGGCACGCGCCATCTGCTCGCCTACCGGCCTGTGCCCGAGGGATTCCAGTTCATCGACAAACGCGTGCGTGTGCGGGGGCGCCCCTATCTTCCCGGATCGGACGTGCAGCACATCGAGACGATGCACCTGGCCGTAGACGCGATCGAGCTTGCCCCTGGGGAGGCGCCCTACCGCTCCCCGCCGATCGGCCCGCTCCCGCCACCCGCTGCCCACACGGGCGCCGCGCTCGCCGCACGCGAGGGGCGCTGGGTGCAGGTGGTCGGGGCTCTCCAATCCGTGGAGGATGATCCCGACGGCTACCTGGGCGTGGCCCGGCTGCGTCTGGTGGACGGCACCCAAGTCTATGTGCGCAACGTGCTAAAGGGAGAGTGGTCGCCCTATCTCGGCCAGTGGGTCACGGTGACCTCGCAGGTCAGGCCCGAACCCGTCGTCGGTGGGGAGCCGCCGGCGTATGAGCTGTTCGGAGCGCGCCAGTTCGATGCGCGCGACCCGGGGCGGGCCGGGTTGGAGTGCCCTGGAGAGCAGGCGTGAAGCCGCGAGCGCGCCCAGCGCGCAGCAAGCAGATGGAGAGGCGGATGGTATGAACCCCCTTGTTGAGCTAACCGAGAGGCCGGTGGCCCTGGAGACGTTCATGATCGCAGGTTGGCACCAGTGGGCGGATGCGGGTGCCATCTCGTCTGGCCTGCCCCAGTACCTCATCGGCCACACGACAGCCAGAAAGATCGGCGAGATCAAGCCCGATGGCTTCTACCTGTTCCAGATCCCCGGGACCCACCATCTCCTGCGGCCCAAGGTCAAGCTGGAGGACGGGCATCCAAAGAGGCTCTCGCTCAGGCGGAACGAGTTCTACTACTCGGGGGACAGGCAGAGGGGGCTGGTGCTCTTTGTGGGGGAGGAGCCTCACCAGAATGTGGATGAATACGTGGAGGCATTCCTGGACGTGGTGGAGGCGCTGGGGGTTAAGCGTGTGGCTGCCGTGGGAGGGGTCTATGGCGCTATGCCCTATGACAGGGACAGGGAGATCTCGTGTGCTTACAGCCTTCGGGAGATGAGGAAGGATCTCGCACACTATGCGGTCAAGTTCTCCAACTATGAGGGCGGATCGACGATCGGCACATACCTCGTCGATCGGGCGGAGGATAGAGGGGTCGAGTTCGTGGTCTTCTATGGGTTTGTCCCGGCCTATGACTTTGTGCAGCTCTCTGTCCTTCTGAGCGGCATGAGGATAGAAAACGACTACAAGGCCTGGTACGACCTCATGCGCAGGCTCAACTATATGTTTGGCACGGCGATCGACCTGTCGGACCTGGAGCAGAGGGGCGGCGAGATCGTCACCTCTATGCGTTCCCAGATCGACGAGTTGGACAAGAGGCTGCCGCAACTGGAGGTCAGAGCGTACATCGACCAGTTGACAGAGGGCTTCAAGGAAGAGCCGTTCATGCCCCTGGGCGACGTGTGGGAACAGGAGCTGCGGGATCTCTTTGGAGATGCAGAGTAGGACAGACACCCGGACGTGCGCCGCGCTCCGCGCTCTCTATCCCGGGCCGAGCGTGGACCGCTACGTCGTCCAAATGCCGTTCTGAGTTGGATTTGTGTTCCCAAAGAAAGCATGGTATGGTGGAAGGCCTGCCGGAGCGCACAAAGGCAGTGACCTTACCGCCGATTCGAAGCACTGTGGACCAGGAGTGACCATCATGGCTGTCTCGACGATGCACAGGACGTGGACATACCAGGCGCGATTGGACGCACTGCGTGAGACCAAGCTGGCGCATACCCGGGAAAAGCAGCAGGTTGTGGGCTCAATGAACCACGATGATTGGGCGTTGATCCTGCCGCCGCCCGAGGCGCGCGAGGTCGTGAAGACGATCAGCGGATCGGGGATGCCGATCACCGATGTCCTGATCGTGGGCTTTGAGCCCAAGAGCAACCATCCCAGTGGGGGCTTTTTCGGGCCAAAGGCGTGTGGGGAGAATTTCGGCGCGCTCCTTCGCGCGCATCCGGCCTATGTGGACCCGATGAGCTCTCTGTTGGGCGGGTACTGTGTCAACTTTGGGTCCTATCGGAAGGTGCAGTGGAATCCTGATCTGGACTACGCTCACCTGCACGCCGAGCAGGAAAGGTACGGGCTGGCGACCGGGATCGGCGCGACACAGCACTTTTGCCAGGACCTGGCCCTCGGCCTCGAACTGGGCTTCGGGGGCCTGCTGGACAAGATCCGGCGCTACCGCCTGCGGAATGGTCCCGAGCACGCCGATTTCTACGATGGCCTGGAGAGCACCGTGCTCGGGATGCAGGCCTGGATACGGACCAACGTGGACGCGGCGCGCGAACTGGCCCAGGCGGAGCCTGACCCCGAGCTCCGAGACAACCTGCTGGCGATGGCCGAGTTCAACGAGTGGCTGGTCGACGGACCGCCGCGTACGTTCCGGGAAGCCTGCCAGTGGATCGCCTGGTACGACGTGGCGGCCCGGATGTACAATGGCAGCGGCTCCCTGGGCCGGCTGGACGTCCTGCTGCAGCCCTACTATGAACGGGATGTGGCTGCGGGCATCCTGGACGACGAGGGCGCGGTGTTTCACATCGCCTGCCTGCTGCTCCTGGACACGGCCTACATTCAGCTCGGCGGGCCCGACGCGAACGGCGAGGACGTCACCGGTCCGGTCTCCTTCCTGGTCCTGGAGGCCGCTCACCGCATGAGGGTGCCCGCGAACGTGGGCGTCTCAGTGGGGGAGGGCATCGATCCCGAGCTCACGCGTCGCGGCGTCGAGATCATGTTTGAGGACAGAACGGGCATCCCCAAGTTTCTGGGTGTGGTGAACATCGCCCGGGACTTTGGCCGGAACGGCTACCCGCTCGAGCTGGGACGCCAGCGAGCCTATTCGGGTTGTCACTGGTTCGCGATCCCTGGCCGGGAATACACCCTGAACGACTGTGTCAAGATCAACTTTGGCGCGGTCTTCCAGGCGGCCTGGGAGGACATGTACGCCGACACAGCGCATGCGCCCGGCGTGGACAGGCTGTGGGACCTCTTTGAGGGCCACATGCGCCGCGCGATAGAGGTGCTCGCCGAGGGCCTGGACTACCACATGGCGCACATGCACGAGGTGTTCCCCGAGCTCGTCCTCGACCTCCTGTGCCACGGACCCATCGAGAGGGGACTGGACGCCTCAAACGGCGGGGTAGAGTACGTGAACCTGTGCGTAGACGGCGCTGCCCTGGCCACAGTGGCCGACTCTTTTGCTGCCCTCGAGCAGCGCGTCGAGGCGGAGGGCCGGCTGACCTGGGCGGAGATCAAGCGGCACACGGATAGTGACTGGGCGGGCACGGACGGTGAGCGGGCACGGCTGATGATGAAAAACATCCCGCGCTACGGGTGCGGAGGATCGCGAGGGGACGAGTACGCTGTGCGCGTCACACGGCTGTTCACCGACCTGGTCAAGGGTAAACCCACCCCGCGCGGCCACAACATGATCCCCGGCCTCTTCTCGTGGGCAAACACGATCCCGATGGGACGAGCGCTCAAGGCCACGCCAAACGGGCGCCACACCGGGGATCCCATCTCCCACGGGGCGAACCCGGATCCCGGCTTCCGAGAGGATGGGGCTCCGAGCGCGATGGCCGTGGCCATTGCTTCTGTCCAGCCAGGATGGGGCAACTCGGCTCCCATGCAGATCGAGCTGGACCCCGGCCTGCCCAGGGGGGCAGAGGGCATAGAGAACATCACCAGCCTGATCCAGACGCACATGGCCATGGGCGGAACGCAGATCAACATGAACGTGCTCGATGCGGCCAAGGTGCTGGAGGCGCACGAGGACCCAAGCAAGTATCCGGACCTCATCGTGCGGGTGACCGGTTTCAGCGCCTACTTTGCGAGCCTTTCGCCCGAGTTCCGGCAATTGGTCGTGGACAGGATCATCTCCGAGGGAGAGGGGGTATCTCGCCCGGGAGGTCACACGGTTCGCGCTGGCACCACCTTGGATGAGTCGGCAGTGCTGGGTGCCGACCGGCGGTGGGCTTTCAGTACATCGGGGTTCAGCCGGTAACCCAGGCCGGGG
>JADHXD010000178.1 GCA_016783145.1 Anaerolineae bacterium | reverse complement strand
CCATTGCCAGGTAGTGACGTCCCTCATCCCGGACAGCGTCCACGATCTTGACGATGTTGGGGTGATCGAGCACACGCAGCGTCTGGCCTTCGCGCATAAAGCGGGCCACAACGTCCGCGTCACTGGCGACGATGTGGGGCTGAAGGGCCTTGATGGCGACAAGCTGCCCTGTTTGTAGATCGGTTCCTCGATACACATCGCCGATCCCGCCCCGGGCCAGCAGATCGCGCCCTGGATCGCTGATCTGGAAGCGGTTGGCGATGACCCATGGTGAACTCATGTGCCTGCATCCCCCCGGCGCATTCCTCATGAACATACCGGCACCCTCGTGCCGGCGCACGGAACAGAATTATAGAGTAATTATATCATGGCACCCCGCACTCGTCTATGACCAAAGTCGCACCAGGGGATCTATTGTTTGTAGAAAGCGTGAAAGCCGTGTATAATGGCGCGGATGACTCGTACGGGACTCTCTTTCACGGCAGAGTACTTTTCTCCTATGCGCAAGCCCGGAAAATCGGTACCTAGCCTCACACTCTGCAGTACGCCGCGCCTGGTTGTCTGCTTGTTCTTGGTCGGCGTGGGCTGCATGCTCGCAGCTTGCGGATCGGGGCGCGCAGGCGCGGGAACGGACGCCAGCGGGCCTGCTCAGGTGATCGAGAACAAGGGTTCCGACACGCTGGTCAACCTGGCGCTGGCCTGGGCGGAAGCATATGTCGAGCTACGTCCCCAAGTCCGCGTTTCCGTGACCGGCGGGGGTTCCGGCACGGGCATTGCCGCCATGATCAACGGGACGGTGAGCATCGCCAACGCCTCCCGCGCGATGAAGCAGGAAGAGTTCTCTGCGGCTCAGGACAATGGGATCACCCCGGTGGAATTCGTGGTCGCCCGTGATGCCATTGCCGTCGTCGCCAATCCCTCCAACCCGGTGGATGCCCTCACGCTCCCGCAGATCTCGGACATGTACACGGGCAGGATCACGAACTGGAGTCAGGTGGGCGGCGAGGACCGCCCCATCGTCCTCCTGTCCCGCGAATCGAACTCGGGGACGTACGTCTACTTTTTGGAGAACGTGGTCAGGCTGGGGGACAGAGAGAGCGATCTGCTCTTCTTCCCAGATACCTTGCTGATGCCCTCGTCGGAGGGGATCAGCACGGAGGTGCGCCAAAATCCGAACGCTCTTGGCTACGACGGCTTGGGGTATGTGACGCCAGACCAGAAGGTGATCGCCGTAGCCCGCGACGCCGACGGCCCGTATGTGCTGCCCGGCATCGACACCGTCAACGATGGCTCCTATCCGATCTCGCGGCCCCTCTACATGTATACTGCCGGCGAGCCAACGGGGCAGATCAAGGCCTATATGGACTGGATACTCGGCGCAGGGCAGGAGATTGTGCCGGAACTGGGCTTTGTGCCCTTGCAGTAGGAGGTAACCACTGGCTACGATGGGTCTCGAGAAACAGGCTCGACGACGGTGGGGCGAATTCATCATCGAAGCCCTCATCCGGGTGATCGGTTTCTCTAGCATCGGTTTCGTGCTCCTCATCTTTCTCTTTTTGCTGCGAGAGGGTGTGCCCCTATTCGTAGAGGTCCCGCCGGGCAGCCTCTTTAGCACGCGATGGTACCCTACCTTTGACCGGTTCGGCATGTTGCCCCTGATCCTGGGCTCGACCCTGGTCACGGTGACCGCCATTCTCATTGCCCTGCCCCTGGGCGTCGTCACCGCGGTCTTTGTGCGCGAGGTCGCGCCGAATTGGGTGCGCGAGGTGCTCAAGCCGACGATCGAGGTGTTGGCCGGCATTCCCTCCGTGGTATTGGGCTTTTTTGGCATGACCCTTGTCGCTCCTCTGGTGCGAGAGACGCTGGGCGTGCCCACCGGATTGACGGCCTTTTCCGGCGCGCTTCTCCTGGCCTACATGGCCCTGCCCACGATCATCACCGTGGCCGAAGATGCCCTCGACGCGGTGCCCAAGAGCTACCGGGATGCCGGGCTTGCGATGGGCGCTACACAGTGGCAGACCATTTGGCGGGTCGTGGTGCCCGCCGCTCGCTCCGGGATCGTGACCGCTGTCATGCTGGGCATTGGGCGGGCTATCGGTGAGACCATGGCCGTGATGATGGTGACGGGCAACGCCGCCCGCATGCCGGTTACCCTGGACTCGGTCTTTCGCCCCGTCCGTACGATGACGGCGACCATCGCCGCCGAGATGGGAGAGGTCGCTCAGGGCAGTACGCACTACCACGCTCTGTTTGGCATCGGCATCATCCTCTTTGTCGTGACCTTTGCCATCAACCTGGCTGCGGCGGCGACCATTTTCCAGAAACGGCGGCGGGGAGGGCTGCGCTGATGAATCGCCTGCTGGTGCAGCGCATCGGGTTCATCACCCTGGGACTGACCACGCTGATCGTGGTCATCCCCATCCTGCTCGTCGTCGGCACCATCGTGGTGCGCGGCATCGGAACGGTCAATTGGGAGTTCCTGACCGCCATGCCCCGCGAGGGGATGAAAGCCGGGGGCATCTACCCAGCCATTGTGGGCACGCTGATCCTCACGTTGGGCACGGCGTTGGTCGCGATCCCGGTGGGGATCGGAGGGGCCATCTACCTGGCCGAATACGCCCGCGACACCTGGCTCACTCGCGTCATCCGCCTGGCGATCATCAACCTGGCGGGCATTCCCTCTGTCGTCTATGGACTGTTTGGCCTGGGCCTGTTTGTGCTCTTTCTGCGGTTGGGCACATCCATCCTGGCGGGCTCGCTGACGCTGTCCATCATGGCCTTGCCGATCATCATCAGCGCTGCCGAGGAGGCCCTGCGGGCGGTGCCCACCGAGTTTCGCACGGTGAGCGCCAGCCTGGGGGGAACGCGCTGGCAGGGCGTCTACCACGTCGTGCTGCCCCAGGCACTGCCCGGCATGATCACCGGTGTGATCCTGGGTCTGCTGCGGGCGGCGGGGGAGACGGCTCCCATCCTCTTTACGGTAGCCGCCTTTTTTCTGCCCTACCTGCCCCGCTCCCTGTTTGACCAGACCATGGCCTTGCCCTATCACCTCTACGTGATCAGCACCCAGGTGCCCGGTATGCCGATTGGCATCCAGTACGGCACGGCACTGGTGTTGATCACGCTGGTGCTCTCGATGAACATCGTGGCTACGGTCATTCGCAGCCATTATCGGCGGCGGCGGGAATGGTAGATCGTCCCGTCCTGCCGGAGCGTGAGATGCGCCGCGATGCACGGTGGCGCGAGGTCCAGGTATGACGCAGCCCAAGATCCAGATCCAGAACGTCAGCTACGCCTATGACGGCGTGGTCGCGCTCAGAGACATCTTGCTGGACGTGCCTGCTCACGCTGTCAGCGTGTTTTTTGGCCCTGCCGGAGGCGGCAAGACAACCCTGCTGCGGCTGATCAATCGCTTGAACGACCTGGTCGAAGGGACGCAGAGGTCGGGGCGCATTCTGTTGGACGGAGACGATATCTATGCTCCCGACGTCGACGTGGCGAGCTTGCGACGCCGCGTGGGCATGGTCTTTGCCCTGCCTCTACCCCTGCCGGGCACGGTCCGCGAGAACGTCCTCTATGGACTCAAGCTGGCTGGCGTGCGCGATCGGGCCAGGCTGGAGGAGGCCCTCTCTCGCAGCCTTGGACAGGCCGCACTGTGGGATGAGGTAAAGGACCGCCTGGACGATCCAGCCAGTGCGCTGTCGGGTGGGCAGCAGCAGCGGTTGTGCATCGCCCGCAGCCTGGCGCTGGAGCCCGAGGTCCTGCTGCTGGACGAGCCCACTTCAGGATTGGACCCCATTTCGACGGGCAAGGTGGAGGAGTCTTTGCTGCAGTTGAAGCGCGACTATACAATCGTCATTGTCCCGCACAGCATTCAGCAGGCCGCTCGTGTGGCGGACTATGCCTCTTTCTTTCTGATGGGTGAGCTGATCGAGCACCGTCCCCGCAAAGAGATCTTTGGCACTCCGAGGGATCAGCGCACCGAAGACTATGTGACCGGACGGTTTGGATGACGCAGTGAACGAGCAAAATCGCAAGATCAAAGTAGAGCACCTCGACTTCTACTACAGAGACAATCAGGCCCTGTCAGGCATCGCGATGGGTATCACAGAGCGGCAGATCACGGCTCTGATCGGACCCTCTGGATGTGGCAAGTCCACCTTTCTGCGCTGCTTGAACCGGATGAACGACACCATCGCGGGCACTCGTGTGCGGGGACGGGTACTGCTGGATGGCCAAGACATTTACGCGCCCGACACCGACGTGGTCGATCTGCGCCGGCGGGTAGGGATGGTCTTCCAGCGTCCGAACCCGTTCCCACAGTCGGTCTATAACAACGTGGCCTTTGGGCCGCGCGTGCTCGGAACCCGCAAGGACGAGGACCTGGACGCGATCGTGGAGGGCAGTCTGCGCGGAGCGGCCTTGTGGGATGAGGTCAAGGATAACCTCAAGCAGGATGCGCTGACCCTTTCCCTGGGACAGCAGCAGCGGCTGTGCATCGCCCGCGCGATCTCGATCGAGCCGGAGGTCATCCTGATGGACGAGCCGTGTTCGGCTCTGGATCCCATTGACACCCTGCAGATCGAAGACCTGATGCGGACGCTCACTCAAGAGTACACGATCGTCATCGTCACACACAACATGCAGCAGGCGGGGCGCGTCTCCGACTGGACCGGTTTCTTTTGGTTGGGGGAGATGGTCGAGTTTGGCGCAACGCAGACCCTCTTTACCCGTCCAACCCACCGGTTGACCGAGGACTATATCACCGGCAGAGCGGGCTAGGTCGAGCGGCTGGAGGGACGTGGCAGAGCTGGCTGTGGGCCGGTTCGGACTGCTGGTTCACAGCTCAAGAGAGCAAGAATGCGAGCGAGTGAACCGTAGCAACTTGTCAAAGGAGAGGAAAATGTCAGAGGAACGGAAAAAGGTAACGCTGCGCACACTCTTTGCCAAAAAGGAGCAGGGCGTGCCGATCACCATGCTCACCTGCTACGACTATCCCACGGCCTACTTTATGGAACAGGCAGGGATCGATATCTTGCTGGTGGGCGACAGCCTGGGGATGACGATCCTGGGCTATGACAGCACGCTGCCGGTGACCATGGACATCATGGTCCCGCACGCGCAGGCCGTGCGCCGCGGGTCGCCAAGCGCGTTGCTGATCGGCGATATGCCCTACATGACCTACCAGCCCTCTATCGAGACGGCGATCCGCAACGCGGGACGGTTCATGGCCGAAGCAGGCTGCGATGCGATCAAGCTGGAGGGAGGCGTAGAGATCGCCGACCGGGTAGAGGCCATTGCCAAGGTGGGCATCCCGGTGATGGGCCATCTGGGCCTGACGCCGCAGAGCGTGTCTGCGTTGGGCGGGTTCCGGGTGCAGGGCCGCGGGGCCGAGCAAGCGAAAAAGATCGTGGATGATGCCAAGGCGCTGGAGGATGCCGGTGCGTTCTCCATCCTGCTAGAGATGGTCCCCGCCCGCGTGTGCAAGTTGATCACCGAGCGGGCAGGCGTGCCGATCATCAGCCTGGGCTCCGGGCCAGATGCCGATGGGCAGTTGCTGATCTTTCACGACATGTTTGGCCTTTACCCCAAGTTCACGCCGCGTATGGCGCGCGTCTATGGGGATGCGGGCAAGGTGATCCTCGATGGGATCGCCCAGTACGCGGAGGACGTGACCACGCGCGATTTCCCGCAGCGCGAGAACTGGTTCACGATGAAGGACGATGCGTTCGAGGAGCTCAAGAGGCTGCTCGGATAGGGGAGAACGAGCGCCCGGCCCCTCGCGGGCGCCGGGCGCTTTTTTCGTTCGTGGTCTGCCCTAGCGGAGGACCCGCTCGAGCAGGGGACCGAGGTGCAGGTCGCCCAGGCAGGCTCTTGGCATGCCCAGAGCACGTCCGACAAATCCGCCGTGGCAGTCGGATCCGGCGGTGACCAGCAGGTTGTGGCGGCGTCAGAAACGCAGGTAGCCCTGGGTCGTCTCCTCGTCGTGGTACGGCGAATAGCACTCCAGGCCATCTATGCCACAGTCCAGCAGTCGTTTCAGGAGGACCGTCTCTCCGTGACGGGTACTGTGTCCGGGGTGGGCGCAGACGGCAACGCCCCCTGCCTGGTGAATGACCCGCACGGCCTCCTCGGGCGCGGCAAAAGAGGGCATCTGTAGGGCCATATCGCCCGCAAAGAGCCGGTCAAAGAAATCCTTCACACTGTGGCAAAAGCCCTTGTCGATGAACTTTAGTTTCCGGCAGATGATTATGTAAAGCTTATCTTCGGCTCGCCGACAAACTGGACTGAAGTCACCATCTGAGGCAAAACAGGGACAGAATCCCATTTTGTCGCGAGGTGAGTGAAATGTCCCAAGCCGTAGTCGAATCCATGGGCGCCTTGTGTGCGGTCACGCAAAGCTTACCCATTGGCACGAATCTAGCTCTTTTACAGTTTCTATGGATGACTTTGATGCAGAAAGTCATAGGTCTCAAGGACTAGAGAGGCAAGATTACTAGTACCGACTGGGAGCGATTCTCCGGAAGATGCGGACACTCAGGATACAAGGGAAGCTCTACGCCACCCGCCGAGCCAGCGCCCACGACGCGAATCCAAAGAACACGGCGGCAAAGGCCGCCAACACAGCCAGATCCAGCATCGCCAGAGATACCTTTCCACCGGACATTGCTATATGCAATACCTCGACAGCATAGGTCAACGGCAGCGCACGGGCCACGATCTGCAAACCCAGGGGCAGCGATGCCACCGGCACGAACACCCCACCCAGGAACATCATCGGAAAGCGGAAGGCGTTGGCCAGCGTCTGCGCCTCGAACACCTCCTTGACCGACACCGAGACCAGGGCGCCCAGGGCCGAGAACGCCGCCGCCGAGAGGATCAGGCCCAGGATCAGCAGCAGCCAGTTGATGCTGCTCGCCCCAAAGATCATCAGAGCGACGATCATGACCACCAGGGTCGTCACCAGGCCAAAGACCATGCCACCCAGGAGTTTGCCCGCCAGCAGGGCCGGCAGGCGCAGCGGGGCCAGCAGCAGCCGCTCCAGCGCACCGATCCGCCGCTCAAAGGTGATCACGATCGCCTCCATGCTGCTCGTGCCGAACAAGAGGGTCAAGGCCAGCAAGCCAGGCACCAGACTGTCGAGGTTCCCCGGATCGCGGATCACAAAGGCCAGCACAAAGGCAAAGGGAAAGAGGATGCCCCAACTGATATTGGGTGGCTTGAGGTAGTAGGCTCGCAGGTCCTTGAGCATGATGTACCACATTCCGCGCAGGTCGTCGCTCAGCATCTCATCTCCCCTTTCCGCCCCTCTCGGCACGCATCACGTCGGCACTCAGCCCGGTCAGTTGCACAAAAGCATCCTCCAGCGTCGGGCGGACGGTGTTGATCGCCAGCACGCGCCGATCCTCTCTCTCGGCCTCGGCCAGCGCCGCGCGCGCGGCCGTCTCTACATCCTGGCCGGCCACTCGCCGGGTCTCCACCCCGTTGGGTCCACCGTCCAACGTCACTTCGACGGCCGTCGTGTCCTGCACCTGTGCCTTTAGCCCGTCGGCCGTGTCCAGGGCGACGATCCGCCCGCGCACCAGCAGCGCGATGCGGTCGCACAGCCGCTCCGCCTCTTCCAGATAGTGGGTGGTCAGAAAGACAGTCACCCCCTGCGCGCGCAGACCGGAGATCGTCTGCCGCAAGCCCCGCGCACTGACCACGTCCAGACCGGTGGTGGGCTCGTCCAGGAACACGATCTCGGGTTGATGAGCCAGCGCCGCGGCTATGGTCAGCGCCCGCTTCATCCCCCGCGACAGCCGTGCAAAGGGCACGTCCCGTTTGTCGGCCAGCCGAAAGCGCTCCAACAACGCATTGGCACGGCCGGCGCGCTCGCCGCGCGGCACGCCATAGAGCTGCATCGAAAAGATCAGGTTGTCGAAAGCGGTCAACTCGTCGTAGAGATTGGACGCTTCAGGCACGACGCCGATCTGCTTTTTGATCCGTGACAGATCGCGCACCAGGTCCAGCCCCAGCACGCGCGCCTGGCCCGATGTGGGGCGGGCAAGGCCGGTCAGCATGCGGATGGTCGTCGTCTTGCCTGCGCCGTTTGGCCCCAGAAAGCCGAACACCTCCCCGTGCTGCACCGTCAAGCCAATGTGATCAACGGCCAACAGGCCGGACTGGACAGAGCCGTAGCGTTTGGTCAACCCGGTGGCCTCGATCGCCGGAACAGATTCAGCCATGGCACGCCACCTCCTTTGCAGCGCAGAGACAGGGCAAGGCGCGTCGCCGTTTGAGCGCCCTCACGCCGTAGGCCAGGGCCAAGCCCACCAAAAAACCCACCGCCATGTTGACTGCCACCGAGAGCCCTACCGTGACCAGGCACAGCGCCAACTTCCAGCCGCGCAGCTTGACCGCGCCCTTGCCCAACTGGATCCCGACCAGGAACATCATTCCTCCCACCAGGGCCATCGGGAAAGCGGCCATCACGTTGGCGATCGACCGGCTCAGGAACAGCCCGATGCTCACCTCGATCAGCCCCTCCAGGATCGGCGTGCCCCCCGTGCGCGCGCCAAAGTAGTATTGCCCGGCCAGCCCGCCCGCGCCGTGGCACATGGGCATGCCGCCGAAAAGAGAAGCGACGACGTTCATCACCCCCATGTTGAGCATCAGTTTGCGCTCGCTGACCGCCTTGTCCGGAAAGTAATCGCCGATCAGGGCGGCGGTGGCGATCACGGCGTTGGTGATTGAGAGTGGGACCTGGGCGAAACCGGCCAGCAGCATGGCCTGCCACACGTCGGACAGGCGGGGCAGAGTCAGCGGCGGCAGGGTGAGAGTCAGATCCCACGCTGCGGGTAGTCTGCCCTGCCAGGCGACGATCCCCACGCCCAGGGCCATCAGCACCAGGGCAGCGGGCGCGTAGCGGTTCTCGCGCAGCAGGAGGGCGATGGCCACCGTCAGCAACCCCAGCAGCGGCGCAGGGGCCATCATCTTGAGCGCCTGCCACCCCAGCGTGATGCCCAGGGCGAGCTGGATGCCGCGCACGATAAAGGTGGGCGTGATGGCGACGATCTTGCGCAGCATGCCGGTCAGGACGAGGACGAACCACAGGATACCCAGGCCGAAACCGGATGCGTACACCATCGAAGGCGGCCACCGCTGAGCGATGGCGGCCACGGCGATCACCTTCTTGGGTTGGAGGGGCATTGGCAGGCGGTAGATTAGCCCCAGGGCGATGTTGGTCAGGCCCAGCATGATGAACAGCCCGGCCGGGTTCAGGCCGTTGACGGCGATATAGCCGATGGCCAGCGGAAACAGGGTGCCAAAGTCGCCCATCGAGCCGGCCAGCTCGCGCAGGTTGAATTCGAAAGCGCGGTGCCGTTGTACAGATGTTCCTGATTTCACCTTCATCCCTCCAGATCCTTCACGAACTTACCTGGCGTGGGTCGGTCTGTGCATCCGCCGTCGGCGGTGCCCATTGGCGGCGGTACAGCCGTTGGTAAATCGGGTTGCTTTCAATCAGATCCTCGTGCGATCCCTGGCCCACTATCCGCCCATCCTCGACCACCACGATCCGGTCCGCCTTGCGCAGCGTCGAAAAGCGGTGGGCGATGATCAGCGTTGTGCGCTCGCGGCGGATCTCGTCCATAGCCTGCTGGATCAGCGCTTCGGTGTAGGCGTCCACGTTGGCCGTCGCCTCGTCGAGGACCAGGATCCTCGGATCGGCCAGCAAGGCGCGGGCAAAGGCAATCAACTGCTTCTGCCCACCCGACAGCATTGCTCCCAGCTCACCCACCTGGCTGTCGTAGCCATGGGACAGATGGACGATAAAGGAATGCGCCTGAGCGCGCCGGGCCGCAGCCTCCACCGCCTCGTCGCTGGCCTGGGGATCGCCGTAGCGGATGTTCTCGCGGATCGTGTCGGCAAACAGGAACACGTCCTG
>JADHXD010000177.1 GCA_016783145.1 Anaerolineae bacterium | reverse complement strand
AGCAAAATGGCCTGAAACCATAGGTTTTGCCCGGTTTTCAAACGAAAAACGGCTGTTCTGAGACCACCCGCCCGGAAAAACCTTCAGAGCGTTTCAAAAACTGTCAATCTAACTTCCCGGGGTTCTGAACCATGCCCAAGGGTGCTTGACTTTTGCCCTGAACGCCCGTATACTCTGGACCGACAGAACGTAACGAGAACTAGGTGCACGACCACATGCAATCCTGTCTTGCTCACCTGAAACGAGGCCTCTCGCAAACGACGCCGTCAGATCCCCTGGCCAAAGGGCAAGGACGCGCTGGCGCCAGCCTGCTCAAGCTCCGTCCCTTTGTTGCCCGTCACTGGCCAGTCGGTGCGTTCGGCGTCCTGCTTGTAGCCCTGGCCTCGCTGCTGAGTTTCCCTCAACCGCTGATCTATCGCCTGTTCGTCGATGATGTCGTCCTGGACAGGGAGTGGAGGCTGTTCATTCGCTCGCTGGTCGCCAACCAGCAGAACCTCTACCGGGATCCGGCGTTTTGTCCAGGGGAAGGGGACGCAGGCGGTCGTGGACCGTGACCGTGCACAGCTCTTCCCCGGATGAAACGTTCTCTGTGATGCGCGTATGCCCCAGAGGCCGGCATCCCGCGCCTGTCCGGGGCGTCGAGCACAATCGAGTGGGAGCACCCAAGTCATCGCAGTACTGTAGAAAGGACGTGCACCGTGGAAGACCTGCTGATCGGCGTCATCGGTTCCGGTGGTCGGGGAGGGCTGGCCAGGTACGCACACAGGCCAGGAGAGGGTTCTCGTGTCGTGGCCTGCTGCGACGTGGACCGGAGCGTGTTCGAACGCAACATGGCCTGGTACGGCCAGGACGTTTTCACGACCGTAGACTATCGCGAGCTGCTCGAGCGCGACCTGGACGCCGTCTTTGTCACCACGCCCGACTACCTCCACGAGGAACACGCCGTGGCCGCACTTCAATCCAGGAAGGCGGTCTACCTCGAAAAGCCGATGGCGATCACCATTTCTGGCTGCGATCGCATCCTCAGGGCTGCCAAGGAGAACTCTGCCACACTCTACGTCGGTCACAACATGCGGCACTTTGCTGTGATCCTAAAGATGAAAGAGCTCATAGACTCTGGGGCCATCGGCCAGGTCAAGGTCGCCTGGTGCCGGCACTTTGTCTCCTACGGTGGCGACGCCTACTTTAAGGACTGGCACGCGGACCGCACCCTGTCGACCGGGCTGCTGCTGCAAAAGGGCGCGCACGACATCGACGTGCTGCACTGGCTCTGCGGGGGCTACACCGAGACGGTCACGGCGATGGGTGGGCTGACCCTGTACGACCAGGTCACCGACCGGCACGACCCCAGAGAGCGGGGGAATGCACGTTTTGTCCAGAGTAATTGGCCTCCTCTCACTCAGACGGGCATGAACCCGGTCCTCGACGTGGAGGACGTCTCTATGATGCTGATGAGGCTGGACAACGGCGTCCTGGCCTCCTACCAGCAGTGTCACTATGCGCCGGATGCCTGGCGCAACTACACGGTGATCGGTACTGAGGGCCGGATCGAGAACTTGGGAGACGGCATCGGCGAGGACTCGTGCGTGCGTCTGTGGAACGTGCGCCGCGACGGCTATTCGGCCAAGGGCGACGAGACATTTCCCCTCTCGCACGAGACGGGAGGGCACGGCGGAGGAGACCCCAGCATCGTCGCCGAGTTCCTGCGCTATGTACGAGAGGGAGGCGAGATCAAGACCTCGCCTGTCGCTGCCCGATACAGCGTGGCCGCTGGCTGCATGGCCACCGCGTCGCTGCGCAACGGCTCAGCGCCCTACCCCGTGCCTCCGCTGGACGAGGACCTGCTTGCCTACTTTGGCTAGGGAGCGGAGATGCCGGCGTGCGCTGTGCGCCGGATGATCTCGTCCTGCAGCTCTCGGTCCAGCTCGACAAAGTGCGCGCTGTAGCCGGCGACGCGCACGACCAGGTGGCGGTACTGCTCTGGGCAGTCTTGCGCGCGCAGCAGCGTCTCCGTGGAGACCACGTTGAACTGCACGTGCGGGATCTCTAGCTCGCAGACCGTTCGCAGCAGGTGGACAAAGCTGTCCAGCGCGCCCTCTCCCTCAAAGAAGGAGGGCAGGAACTTTAGGTTGAGGAGCGTGCCATTCGATGCCAGCCGCAGGTTCAGCCTGCTCACAGAGCGCAGCACCGCAGTCGGCCCTCTGCAATCCCTGCCAGCGGAGGGAGAGAGTCCACCATCTGCCAGGGGCTCGCCGGCACGCCGTCCATCCGGGGTCGCTCCCACGTGCGCTCCCATAGGAACGTGCGCCGATACCGTGTAAAAGCCAGGCTGGTATGTCCCTCCTCGCACGTTCCGGTGTCGGGCCACCAGCTCGCTGTAGCGATCGGCCCACCTGGCAGCCAGTCGATCGACCTGCGGGTCATCGTTGCCGTACTTGGGCACGCGATGGACGAGTCGTTGCCAGAGTGACTCGCGCCCCTCAAAGTCGCCGCGCAGCGCGGTCAGCAGTTCTGAGGCATCCAGCCAGTTCTCCTCGAACACGGCCTGGCGCACCGCGATGAGACTGTCCGCCACGTTCGCCACCTGGACCCCCTGCACCCCAGAGAAGTTATAGTGCGCGCCGCCAGCGGTCACGTCCAGCCCACGTTCGACGCAGTCCTCGACGACCACTGAGAGGAACGGGGAGGGCAAGACCTCTGCGTGGGCGCGGTCCACGGCGTTGCAGCCCTCAACCATCAGCTTGACAAAGTGGTCCATTTGGCGGTCGTACGCTTCCTCCAGGTCCCCGTAGCAGCCCATCTCGTTCAGCTCAGGGGTGTGCAGGCCGATCTGCTGACCGCTCTGCGGATCCTTGCCACCGAAGAGAGTGATCTCGAGCAGACGCACCATGTTGAACATCGCGGCATCGCTCCAACCCAGGGCCTTGCCCGGCGTGGACAGCTCCACACACCCGACTACAGCATAGTTCGCCGCGTCTTCCGGGGAAACGCCGCGCGCGATCTGTCCCGGAATGATCACCTTGTCGTTGAACACCTGCGGCATACCGCTGCCCCTGCGGATAACCGAGGTAGCGGCCCGCAGGAACTGCTGCGGGCTGTTTTCGTGAATGCGGATCGAGAGGTTGGGCTGTGGAAGGCCCAGATCGGCCTGCGCTCTCAGGCACATGTAGCTGAGCGCGTTGGTCGCATCTCGTCCATCTGACAACTGCCCGCCCAACACGATGTTGAAACCGATGGGAAACCCGGCAAAGTAGCGCGCACTACCCGTGCTGCGCAGCAGGACGACCTCGTTGAACTTGAGCCAGAGGTGCTCCAACAACTGCTGAGCGCCAGGCAGCGTCAGCCGCCCGGCAGCCAGGTCGCGCTCGAGGAAGGGCAGCATATACTGGTCCAGCCGTCCCGGCGAGAAACTACTGGCGTTGGACTCGATCTGCAGCAGGGCAAACAGGAACCACGCCGACTGCAGGGCCTCCCAAAACCCGCGGGGAGGGTTCTCAGACACCCAATCGCAGATGAGAGCGATGTCGTCCAGCTCCTCCGCGCGGACCGCGTCTTTCTCCTGAGCAGCCAGTTCCCGCGCCAGGCTGCCATATCGACTCATGAGCTCTTGGGCAGCCTGCAAGGCGATCATGGCCGCATCGTAAAAGACAGCATCACCGGTCGACCTGGCCCGAGCAGCCTGCACTCGCTTCCGTATGCCACTCACGCCGTGCCGGAGCCAGCTCGCCACATCCGGGAGGATGTGCCCCTGTGCGTGGTCGGTCTGGTTCAGGCCAAAGACCTTTCCCTCGATGGCCCTTCGCACGCCATCGGGGATGCGGCGGGCAACCGTATCTTCGAGCGTTTTGCCCTGCCAGTAAGCAAACAGCGAACGCAGCTCGTGGATCTGCTCCTGAGTGACATTGAACGGGTCCTGCGGTCGACTGGGGAGCGTCTCCAGCTCGCGATTCACCCATCCGACCGCTCCCTCCGGCGCAATGACGCCCATTCGAGGCAGCAGGGATCGGTTGCCTACGATCACTTTGTCCGGGTGGATGGAGATGCTCGTGTGACGAGCCAGGTGCAGCAGCATCCGGGCGCGGCGAATGGGCATCGGCTGGCCCTCGGTTCGCCGGTAGCTTTCGGTCGTGAGCCGCGCACGCTCCACATCCACCTGCCGTTCGCAGTTCAGCAGGCGATCCTTGATCCGGGCCACCCGGTCGCTGGGGTGCGTGGTATCCCACGCCTCCTCGGGAAAGGCGAGCGCTGGCCTCCGTTCGAGCTCGTTCCAGGTCCGTGCACGTTCCATGTCTCTGCTCCCTACCCACGCCAGTTTGCGCACCCGCCACCATCGCACTCCGGGCCAGCGCCGGCGATCACAGGATGTCGCGCAGCCGTTCCATAAAGTAGCAGTAGTTGGCGAACGAGACGTCGGGCGGGATCCCGTGATCGGGTCCCGGGATGTACCCGCCCTCCTGGACCAGCGGTGCGACGCGCGCCAGCTCGGCGTCGATGGCCTGCGGTCCCAGGGCCAGGGCGCGCTTGTCGATGCCAAACCACATGCGCAGGTCTCGCCCATATTCCTGCCGCACCTGGACCACATCCATGCCGGACTGGGCCTCAAAGGGATAGAGTATGTCGATGCCGGCCTCGAGCCAGATCGGGATCAGCAGAGAGATGTCCCCATCGCTGTCCAGGCTGATGAAATCTACGCCACGCGCGCGCAGAAAGTCGACCACGCGCCGGTAGCGCGGGAGCATATACCTGCGCACCATGTCCGGTCCGATCAGCGGGCCGGCTTTGTAGGCCATATCCTCCCAGAACCCAAAGACGTCGACGTCCGTTTGATCCAGGATCTGGCCCATGATCTCGATGATCAGGTCGGCATTGGCATCCATCATCTCCTCGACGAACACGGGATCATCGTAGAACAGCGTACAGAGCCGCTGGACACCGAGCAGGTTTCGCAGGGGGCCAAAGAACCCGCCCCATCGGTCAGCGATCACGATCAGCGGGTACGTGCGTCCGCGGTAGTCGGCAAGCTGCTGCACCCAGTCCGGACCGACGCGCGCGGAAAGGTCGGGCTGCATGCGCTCTGCCCAGAAACGACGGAAATCCTCTCGGGTCTCCACGGGGAAGCGGATGAACTGCGGCATCGAAGAATAGCGATAGTCCTTTCTCTCCCGCATCAGGATGCCCTCGTGGTTGACATAGAGGATCGTTCGCTCGTTCTCCTCGACCACCGTCCGCTCGAAAGGTGGATTGGGAAAGAACCATCCGCTGCACCACTCCCAGCGATCCGTCTGGAACAGCACGACCGCTGGATCGTATCCCTCTCGCTGCCACCGGTCGATGGTCTCTGGCCAGGCACCAAACAGGCGATAGGGCTTGCGATCCGCAGGCTCGTAGCGCATCGCCGCCAGGAAACGTTCCCTGGCCGTCATTGGCTCTTGATTGGCGGTCACTCTCTGATCCTTTCTTGACAGCGGCCACAGCCTATGCTATAACCAGCCACAGTGGGCGGCCACGACCTGTTCCCAACTCTATCCAGAGGAGAGCACATTCACCATGAGCGAACCCGTCCTCTCGCTGAGCGGGGTCTTTCCCCCCATCCCTACGCCCTTTGACCTGTCTGGCGATGTCGATCGCCGAGCGCTGAGGGACAACATCCTGAGCTGGAACCGCTATGGCCTTGCCGGGTATGCCGTACTGGGATCCAACGGCGAGGCCGCCTACCTCTCCACGGATGAGAGAACGCGGGTCCTGGAAACGGCACGCGAGGCGATCCCCCAGGGCAAGGTCCTGATCGCGGGCACTGGCGGCGAATCCACACGCCAGACGGTTGCCTTGACCCGTCAGGCCGCAGAAGTGGGTGCCGACGCGGCACTGGTGATCACGCCCCACTTTTTCGACGGCAAGATGACCTCCGACAGCCTGGTGGGCTACTACTGCGCCGTTGCTGATGCCTCGCCGATCCCGGTGCTGCTGTACAATGTCCCCAAGTTCACCCACGTGGATATGGATGCGGCTGCCGTTGCCCGCGCCGCCTGCCATCCCAACGTCATCGGCATCAAGGACAGCGGCGGAAACGTGGCCAAGCTGGCCGATATGATCCGCCTGACGGAGCCCGGTTTCCAGGTGCTGGCTGGGTCAGCTGGGTTTTTCTTCCCGGCCCTGGCCCTCGGCGCAGTGGGTGGCGTCCTGGCATTGGCCAACGTAGCCCCACAGCAGTGCATCGACATCCATCGCCTGTTCCAGGCCGGGCAGTGGGATGCTGCTGCTGCGCTCCAACGCTGCATGGTCCCGGTCAACGCGGCGATCACCGCGCGCTTTGGCGTCGCTGGCCTCAAGGCCGCGCTCGATCTGCTCGGCTACGTGGGTGGACCTGTGCGGCAGCCGCTGCTCGATCTGGATGTGAGCGACCACGACACCCTGCGCGCGGTCTTGTCTGCAGGCGGGCTCCTCTAGGCAAGGTCCTGGTCAACGCGCTCATCTGTTCCCCGCCTTTTCTGCCGAGACAAGGGACGGTCCTCACCAGGGCGGTCCCAAATCCATAAGCGCATGTGGGAGTCCGCCTGGGATTCTATCACAGATCAGATCGTGCGACAAGCCTTCGGCTCGACGCGGCGCCAGGAGATGTGGGTGCACTGTGGCTGAAAGCGGCGCTTTGCGCGGCCAACACCGTTGTGCTATACTGCGCAGCGTCTGCGCAGTATGCGCAAGTGCTGCGCAAGTATGCTTAAGTGCTGCGCAAGTATGCTTAAGTGCTGCGCAGTGTGCACAAAGTGCTGCGCAAGTATGCTCAAGTGGTATCTTCTCAATGATTCGGGGGAAAGACTTCCGAAGTCTGGCAGACTTCGGAAGTCTGGAGCCAGTTCCCCCACTCTCTGAGAAGACACCTTAAGTGCTGCGCAGTATGCTCAAGTGCTGCGCCGATAGCACAACGGCGCTGTCCAGCGAGCAGAAGGTAGGTTATGCGCATACTCTATGGTCCGGTTGACTCGTGGCGCTTTGGGCGTTCGTTGGGCGTCGACCCTTTGGCAGGCAGAGCCAAGATATGCCCGTTTTCCTGCACATACTGCCAGTACGGTCCGACGCCCACTCCCGCTGTGGGAAGGCGATCTTGGGTCAGCGTCGAGCGGCTGCAGCGGGAGCTCGAGGCGCTAGGGCAGGTCTCTGCCGACTGTGTCACCTTTGCGGGGTTGGGAGAGCCCACGGCGGCGGCCAATCTGCGTGAGCTGGTGCTTGCCGTGCGGAGCTCGCTTGCGCTGCCGCTGATCATCCTCACTGGCAGCGGGCTGATCCCTCGCGCGGACGTGCGGCGGGACCTTTTGCTCTTTGACCAGGTCGTCGCAGCCCTGGACTCGCCAGACGAAGCCCTCTTTCGACAGATCAGGCGGCCTGTGAGCGGCTACCCGTACTCTTGGGCGGCGATAGTTGAGGGACTGCGCCAGTTCCGGCGGGCGTACCGCGGCCGCCTGGTGCTGCAGATGATGTACCTGCAGGTCAACGTGCACGCTGCCCCACAGATGGCGGCCCTCGCTCGCACGCTTGAGCCCGATGAGGTACAGCTTAACACGCCCCTGCAGCCCGCACTGGGTGGGCCCATCACCGAGACCCAGATGCGCTCGGTCGAGAGGGCATTCGCCGGCATGGCACCCGTGCGCTGCGTCTATGTGGATGGCCAGACACAGACAAGGCCGCGCTTTCCCTAGACGCCGGCTGCACGCGCGCAGCACAATCTGTCCCCACTGCTCCCTCCACCCCAGGCCGGTGAAACCAGTCCGACTGGAAACACGTACATGGTATGGACGCGCGCAGAATCCGTAGGCAAGGTTCGGCGCCGTGCGGTGGGATTGCGTTCAGCAAGCACGTGATTCAACGGAGGGAGTCCGACATGACTGAGGAAAAGGGCCGTGTGGAGGAACTGCAGATCAGCGGTGACCAGGTGGTAGCCAGGATCAGGGAGCTGCTGCAAGAGGGAAACATACGTCGCATCAGCCTTCAAACAGAGGAAGGAAAGACACTGATCGAGGTGCCGCTGACGATCGGTATGGCCGGGGCCGCAGCAGTAGCTATCGTGGCGCCCGTGTGGGCTGCCATCGGCGCGATCGCTGCGCTGGTCGCGAAGCTCAGGATCGTCGTGGAGCGGCTGGAATGAACCTCGAGCTCTGCGCTCTAGCAGATACCCTCTCAACAGGCCTGGACAATGGCTAAAGAACACCGACTGCGAAGACAGAACGGCAGGATCGCTGGCGTCTGCGGCGGCCTCGCCGAGTTCACGGGGATCAGCGCGTTTTGGTTCCGGCTTGGTTTCGTCATCTTGCTGCTGCCAGGCGGGCTTCCTGGTCTGATACCCTATCTGATCTTGTGGCTCGTCATTCCCAGGAAGCGGCGGGGCTGATCATCCGTAGCGACACCAGCGCACAGATCCCCACAGATACCGGACGCAGGGGCAGGTCGGATGCGCACCAAGACACTGTGGATCCACAGCGAGTACCTCGCTCAGATCCTCGATGGGCAGAAGACCATTGAGGTGCGAGTTGGCTATACGAATGTCTCGCGGCTTGAGCCAGGCGACCGGCTACTGCTGAACGGGCGCTACCCATTCATCATCCGCAGGGTGGGCCGCTATGTGAGCTTTGACGAACTGCTGGCTCACGAGGATGCGGCTCTCATCGCGCCAGGCCTGGCACGCCCAGCGCTACTCTCGGCACTGCGCACGCTTTATCCACCCGAGAAGGAAGCGCTGGGCGCGGTCGCCCTGGAGATCGAGCCAGAGAGCTAGGCCGCTCCTTTGCTGAGGCAGCCTATGTCCGATCCAGACCAGCACTATCCATACACCGCGCAAGAAGCGCTGCTGCAGGGCCAGGGCTACACTCTCTTTATGCGGCCCTCGTTGGGCCAGTGGAGAGACAGCCAGGTGCCCACGGTCTTGCTGGCGGAATGCTCGCGCATCTCGCCAGGCGCGAGCGTCCTTCACATGCACTGCGGGACTGGCCTCGCGGGCGCGTTTGCCGCGCGCCTTGCGCCCGGGGGGCAGGTTACTCTCCTGGATGCCCACTGCGTCGCTCTGGAAGCCGCGCGCCGCACGCTGGCTGCGAACCGTATGACGAACGCCACAACCGCGCTCAGTGACTGCGCACAGGTCGTACTGAATCGCACCTTTGACACGGTCATGTCCCTGCTCCCCAAGGGCCGTGCGGTCTGGGAACAGACCATCCTCGACGCGGCGACCGTTCTTCGCGATGGGGGAGACTTTTTCCTGGCAGGGGCGAACAAGGCAGGGATTAAGAGCGCCGCGAGGTTCGTCGAGCGCACCTTCGGTGAGGTGCGCGTGCTCGCCTACAGAGGAGGGTGCCGGGTGGTGTGTGCCTCCAAAGGCGAGGGGGTGGTCTCACCAGCCAGTGACTACTACACGTGGCAGAATGTGACCGCCCAGGTCGACGATGAGACGCTCCGATACGTCACCAAGCCGGGGCTTTTCTCGTGGGAGCGTGTAGATGATGGTACCCGCCTGCTGATCCAGGCCTTGCGTGCGCACCCCCTGAACCTGAACGACCACGTCCTGGACATCGGGTGTGGAACAGGCGTGCTGACACTGTACGCGGCTCGCCAGGCTCCCGATGGCCAGATGACCGCCGTCGACGTGGACTGCCGCGCTGTGGAAGCAACCCGCCGCACCCTGGCCCTCAACCAGATCACCAACGCACAGGTGAAACTCAGTGACTGTGGAGAGGCCGTGCAGAACCAGGCGTTCTCTGCGGTGATCACCAATCCCCCATTCCACAGGGAACAAGCCAACACGTACGTCATCGCCGATCAGATCATCCGGGACGCGGCGCGTCTCTTGGAGGCAGGCGGGCGGCTGTATCTGGTCGCCAACAGCTTTCTCAAGTACCGGCCCATGATAGAGACGGCATTCGGCAACGCGACGATACTGCGTGAGACCGGCAAGTTCAAAGTCTGGCACGCGACCAAGATGCGCTAGGTCGCGATTT
>JADHXD010000176.1 GCA_016783145.1 Anaerolineae bacterium | reverse complement strand
CATCGCTGACCGGGAGCCTGAAAAGATCCGTGCGTTCAAAGAGATGGGCATAGACCGGATCAGCATGGGCGTTCAGACCACCCACTTTGGGCTGGCTCGGGCGCTGGGCCGCGAGTACGAGGGACTGAGCATGCTGGAGGGCGCAGTACGGAACATCCGTGACGCTGGCTTCCGCCGCTTCAACATCGATCTGATGTACGGCTTTGCAGACCAGGCATCTGAGACCTGGGCGGCGACTGTCAGGCAGACCACTGCCTTGGCGCCAGAGTACATCACGCTCTACCAGATGCGCTACAAGGGCACGCAGATCCAGGACCAGGCATCGTCTGTCACGCGCCAGCGGGTCAATGGCCTTCGAGGGATCGCGCGGGATCTGCTGCTGGCAGCAGGATACGAGGCCACCCCTGGAAAGAACACCTACAGCCGAATCGCTAGCGACGTGGGTACCAGCGACTATCTCACCGAGCGGGTGATCAAGGGGACGCCGTATCTGGGCTTGGGACTGGGCGCGCAGTCATTCTCCCCCCACACGCTGTCGTACAACCTGGGCGCCGCCTCCAAGCGCCTGCAGCCCTACCTTGAGGCGGTCCGCCGTGGCATGCTGCCGATCCAGGACATATACCACCTGCCGCTAGAGGTCGCTATGGCCAAGATGATCTCTGTCTCGTTCTACTTTGGCCAAATCCACCTGGTGCACTTTCGGCAGCGATTCGGCGTCCGCTTGCAGGATCGCTTTCCCGACGAGGTCGCCTTTGTGCTCCGGAGGGGCCTGATGGAGTACGTGGGTCCCTACTTGCGCCTGACTGCCCAAGGCGCAGAGCAGTTCAACGGTGTGGTCGCGCTCTTTTACTCGGGCGGGGTCAAGGACTACCTGGTGCACTTGGGTCCTACTCAAGCCCTGGCCGGGGACTCGGCCTTGACGCAGAAGGTGGCGTGACATGGCAGAAGGACAGCTCGCTGAGACCACAGTTGACTTTGCCAACATTCTCCTCTCCGGTCCGTGTAATCAGCGCTGCCCATACTGCATCGGACGCCAGATGCCGGCGCATTTGAACCGAAGCAACCTGGCCCTGTTTCCGCTGCGGAACCTGGATGCCTTTGCAGATCAGCTACGACGGCATCGCGTGCGCCAGGTCGTGCTCACCGGCACCAACACCGACCCTCAGCTCTATCGCCACGAGCGGGAGCTGGTCGGCTGGTTGAGGAGTCAGTTGCCCGGAGTCCAGCTCTCGCTTCACACCAATGGGCAACTGGCTCTCGCCAGGATGGATGTGTGGAATCGTTACGACAAGGCTACCGTCTCTATACCCTCCCTTGATCAGGCCACGTTCCAGGCCATGACGGGCACTTCGCGTATGCCCGATCTGGCAGCGATTCTGCGCGCGTCCGCGATCCCGGTCAAAGTCTCCTGCGTGATCGACGAGCCCAACATCGGAGGGATAGACGAGTTTCTCGATCACTGCCACGCGATCGGGGTGCGGCGACTCGTCTTGCGCCAGCTCTGGGGGAACTCTTATCGCTGGACAGCCCCACCGTATCTGTCCTTCGTCGGCAGATACCGCGGCAACCCGGTGTACGATTTCCGCGGGATGGAAGTCACCCACTGGGATTTTGAGAGCACCACCAGCACATCCCTGAACCTGTTCAGCGACGGCAGCATCAGCGCCGAGTACCTCTTGGCCGGGCGCGCACTTTTGCGGGAGCCGGGCAACGTGCGTTGACGAAGGGTGCGCTCTCTGGTATAATGAGGACATCGCGGTCGCCAACCAGGATAGAGGACCGATCATGCCTCCAAAATGGAACATCCTGATCGTGGACGACGATGTCGAGCTGGGAAACCTCCTGGCCAGGGCGCTGGGTGGCCTATCTGATCAGTACGATGTCCGGGTAGCAAGGGACGTTGACGAAGCCATGGCCCAGGTCCGCAGGTCGCAGACCGCTCGGAGAGCCTTCGATCTGGTGATCACCGACATCAAGATGCCAGGGCTGAGCGGCCTGGAGCTGCTGGAAGCGCTGAATTCGATCGCGCCAGAAACCAAGACCATCGCGATGACCGCCTACGATTCGCCCGATCTATCGGAAGACGTCCAGGCGCTGAACGTCTGTGCCTACCTGACCAAGCCCTTTGTGGTCTCCGAGTTTCGCAATACCGTCTGCGACGCGTTGAGCCAGATCGACACCCCGGCCGGCAGTCCAGAGCGTGAGCCTGACCCAGAGCTCACCACAGCTCAACGAGCACTGATCAGCGAGCAATTGGCTGCCACCCGCGCGCTGACGGGTGGCACTGCCGCCCTGTTCCTGCGCCTGGACGGGACCGTGATCGCCCTGGACGCTCTCGAACCGGCTATTGAGGTGCAATATCTCTGCGCCGCGCTCGTCGACGCGCAGAGAGCGGTTGCCCAACAGATGTCGCGGGTTCTTGGCCAGGATTCGCCGGTCAGGCAAAGCTACTTTGGCACCGACTCGCACAGCGTCTGCACCTATCGTCTGCGCCAGCCCTACCTGATCGCGGTCGTTTTTGGCCCGGGGGTCAAGGAGGGCCAGGTTTGGTACTATGTGAGGGAAGCAGCCGAAAAGCTGGAGGCCGCGCTTGCGACCCCAGCCGGCAGCCTTTCCACGCGTCGGCAGGCCCTCAAGGGTGACCTGTTCAAGATGCTCGATCAGTTCTTTCCCGACCGGCGGGCATCACCCCGGGCAAGGAGACCCTCCCGGTCCGTCGAGGCGCCGCCCGAGCTGCCTGTTGACGCGCAGCACAGCAGTGCCGCCCTGACCACCGGCCTTCCCGCCCCCGACAAGACAGACGAGGACAGGGGTCAGGACACTCCTACAGAGAGCCCCAAGCAGGCCTCTGTAGAGGCGAGCCTGGAGGTCGCCCCCACGGAGCCTGACTCAGGAGATAGCGCTGCCGTCGAGGATGTAGAGCCCGTCGACCTGTCCATCGTCGATGACATAGATTGGGATCTGCCCGACAACACGGATTGGGACACGCTCCCTACGGACGCTGAACAGGACTTTGAGGGGATAGATTTCGAGGAAGCAAGGAGGCGGGGCCTGATCGACAGCCTGCCAGGAGGCTGATCCCGCCCCGGTCTCGCTCACCAGGGAGTGTGCTCAGCAGATCACCTCGTATACCAGCGGTGGCGGCTCGACATCCCCTTCGGACCAGGCATAGGCCGCCAGCAGTCTCCTGCGAGCGGCGGCGAGCTTGTCTCCATCGCTGGCATGGATGGTCAGAAGCGGGTCTCCGGCCCTCACCTCCTCGCCCACCTTGGCGTGAAGCACGACGCCCACTGAATGGTCGATGGGGTCTCCCTTCCTGGCCCGCCCAGCGCCCAGCTCGACAGCCGCAAGACCGACCTCCATCGCGTCTATGGCTCTCACTATCCCCGAGCGCGGCGCAGGCACCGAGCGGACCAGCGGCGCTCGTCGCAGCGCGGGCGGGTCGCCCAGCACGGTGATGTCCCCCCCCTGTGCACTGATCCAGGCCATCAGCTTGTCGAGAGCGCGCCCGCTCTCCAGCGCATCCCTCAGCAATGATCGGGCAGAGGCAAGGTCCAGTGAGGGGTCCCCGAGGACGAGCATCTGTTCCGCGACGACCATGCAGTGCTGGCAAAAGTCGGCTGGCCCTTTCCCCCGCAGCGTGTCCACGGCCTCAATGACCTCGAGTGCATTGCCCACGGCTCGTCCCAAGGGCTGGTTCATGTCCGAGATCACCGCCGAGACCTGCCGTCCCAGCCCCTGTCCGATATCGACCATGATCCGTGCCAGCGCCCGAGCTTCGTCCAGGGTCTTCATAAAGGCACCGGTTCCGGTTTTCACGTCGAGGACGATCGCATCGGCACCGGCAGCGATCTTTTTGCTCATGATCGAGCTGGCGATCAGAGGCAGTGAAGGAACGGTACCCGTGACATCGCGAAGTGCGTAGAGCTTGGCGTCAGCGGGAGCCAGGTCCCCGGACTGACCCGCGACCACCACGCCGACTTGGCCCAACTGAGCCTTGAACTGCTCGATACTCAGCACCGTCTCATACCCGGGGATCGCTTCCAGCTTGTCCAGCGTGCCCCCGCTGAACCCCAGGCCGCGCCCGCTCATCTTGCCTACCGGCAGCCCGCACGCAGCGACCAAGGGAGCAACTGCGATCGTCGTCTTGTCGCCTACTCCCCCGGTGGAATGCTTGTCCACCACGACCGGCGCGACGTCGTGAAGGTCCAGCGTCTCGCCTGAGGCCGCCATGCTGAGCGTCAGGTCGATCGTCTCCTGCCGTGTCATCCCCTTCAGCAGCACGGCCATCGCCCATGCCGCAGCCTGGTAGTCGGGTATGTCCCCGCGCGTGTAGGACTGGCAAAAGTAGTCGATCTCTGCCGCAGAAAGAATGCCTCCGTCCCGCTTCTTGATGATCAGATCCACTGCCCTCATCATCCGCCTCCAGACCAGGGGCCCGAGCACCGGCGGAGCCCGCCGCCCCACGGAGCTGAGGCCGTCGCGATGCTGTGCGCCCGGCTTGTCAGAGTATGCCACCAGAGTATAGCACAACCGGGTCGAAAACAAAAAGGCACGTCCGCCCCCCGTCGGAAAGCAAGCCACCCGTACGGCTCGCACAAAGGTCCAGTTGCCCATGCAGCGGCTTTGGTGTAAAATGCTCGTCTACTCTGGAACGCGCTATCTTTTCTGGTCAAGCCGGGCACTCGCTCCGTTCCGGCAGACCCATCCTGGCCCAAACCGGCCGACCATCGCGACACGGCAGTCCGGGGTGCAACCGATGCGGTACAGACGTCTGTTCACGTGGCTCTCTCTTGGCCTGTGGGTAGCGGCAGCCTTGCTGGGGCAGTACGGCGAAACAACTCGTGAACGGAGCAGTCGTGGGCGACCACGGAGGGGGCATCTACGTCGAGCCATCGGGTGTGACCCCCTACCATCTCATTCGTTTCTCTCCGGCCATCGATCGAGCTGCGGGGGCAGGCGACGGCGTGTCCTCGGACATCGACGGTCAGCCGCGTCCCATCGGGCCTGGCTACGACCTGGGCGCGGCTGAGTTCAACCAGGTTGACCTCAGCCTGTCCTACAAGAGGGTGCGCCCTCAGACGGCACAGGTCGGTGACCGGGTCACCTATTCCATCGTGTTGAGGAATGTGGGCACGGTCGATGCGTACAACGCAGTGATGCTCGACCCCTTTTCAGACCAGACGAGCTACGTCCCCAGCAGTGCCTACGCCACTGCCGGCACGGTTACAGACGGGGCTGCGATCGAGTGGAAAGGTACCGTGGTAGCTGGCGGCGCAGTCACCATCTCTTTCCAGGCGGTCGTCAATGCACCGGGCATGGTCCGAAACCAGGCCACCGTTGTCGGCACCTATGGAACGACCCACACTGTGACCGCCTGGCTCAACGGTCAGGAAGTGTACCTGCCGCTGATCTTCAGCAACTGCTGTCCGTAGATTCCCGAGGAGGGTGTTCCCTTGCGCTTCTTTGACTGCAATGCTTTCTTTGGTCTGCCGGCACGCCGCCCACTCGCCCCGGTTCCCACCGTTGACCATCTCCTGGAGGAAATGGATCGCGCGGGCGTTGAGAGGGCACTGGTCTGGCACATCGCCCAGCACGACGCTTCTCCGCAAGTGGGCAACCAGCTCCTGGCTGACGCGATCCAGTCCCATACCCGGCTCGTGGGCTGTTGGACCATACTGCCCAACCAGACCGGCGAATTCCCTTCTGCCCCCGCGTTCTTTCGCCAGATGCACGATGCGCACGTTCTCGCACTGCGCGTCTTCCCCAGCGCGCATCGCTTTCTGGCCAACGCGGTGTCGATGGGAGACTGGCTGGAACAGATGGTGGCTCGCCGGGTGCCCCTCTTGGTGTCGCTTCGGCGTGGGATGGATTGGCGCGACATCTACGCCCTGCTGGCCGAATTCCCCAGGCTGGTGTGCGTGGTCTGTGATCACGGCTGCTGGGGGATGGACCGCATGTTCCGCCCCCTTCTCGAACGCTACCCGAACGTCTACGTGGATACCGCCCAATATCTGCTGGATGGGGGCCTCGAGGCCTTGGTAGCAGACTATGGTGCCAGGCGTCTGCTGTTCGGCAGCGGCTTTCCCGAGTCCTACTTTGGGGGGATGATGCTGGCCCTGCGGCACGCGCGGATACCTGACGAGGCCAAGGGTGCGATCGCCAGCGGCAACCTGGAGCGCCTGCTTGGGGAGGTTCAGCTATGATCGGCCATTCGGAGCTTGCGCGCGAATTCTGGGAGATGGGCAGATCGGCAGACTGCCCCATCTATGACATGCATGGGCACATGGGAGAGTGGCACTCGATCTTCTTTCCTCGCGCTCAGGTGGACGACATGATCCGGACGATGGACGAGTGCGGCGTGCGCATGCTGCTGTTCTCCCATCACATGGCGCTGTTCGCTCCAGACCTGGGCAACCAGCCTGCCATCGATGCCGTCCGCAGGTATCCCGATCGTCTTCGAGCCTACTGTGCAGTCAACCCAAACTACCCGGAGCAACTGGAGGCCGACCTGGCAAGCTATGAGTCGCTGTCCGACGTCTACGTGGGGTTCAAGTATCTGCCAGACTATCACGGCATCTCCCTCTCCGATCCGCGCTACCGTCCGGCGTGGGAATACGCCGACGCGCGCGAACTGCTCCTCCTCACCCACACGTGGGGACGGAGCGAACTGGATGGCGGGCCAGTCGTGCGCCAGATGGCCGAGCAATACCCCAGGGTCAAGCTCCTGCTCGGTCACTCGTGTCACGGCGAGTGGGACGTGGCCGTACAACTGGCGCGTGACTTTGACAACGTCTTTCTGGAACTGACCGCCGTATTCGATGATCGGGGAGTGCTCGAGAAGCTGTCGCACGAGGTCGGGTCGCACCGCCTGCTCTTTGGCACTGACCTCCCGTGGTTCGACCCACACCACGCCGTCGGAGCGCTCTTGTCTGCCAAACTCAGCGACGACGACCGGCACAACATTTGCCATCGCAACGCCGAACGCCTGTTGGCTCCATTCCTTGGCGGCCTCGCGGGTGAGTGAGAGCGCAGATCGGGGTGATAGGCGCGCACATCGCCAAAACCAGGCGCATCCGTCCGCGGTCGCACGCAGCACGGCGACGAGAACCGGCGCGGGCGATCATCGCGGGCGGGTTCGAGCAGATCTAGCCCTGCTCACTGTCGCTATCGTGTGGGGCAGCACGTTCGCGGTGCAGCGTGTGGCCGCCGCCCACTTGGGTTCCTTTCTTTACAACGGCCTCCGCTTCCTTCTTGGCGCGCTTGCGCTCTTGCCTTTCGTCAGGCGATACGGGTATCGGTTCTCACGGGCTGAATGCCGAGGAGGAACGCTGGCCGGTGGGATCCTCGTGGCCGCCGCTGCGCTGCAGCAGGCTGGGCTAAAGTACACCTCAGCCGGTCAAGCTGCGTTCATCACCGGGCTGTACGTCGTCCTGGTGCCGCTGATCCTCGCCCTCGGCTGGAGGGAACTGCCCCACTGGTCTGCCTGGATCGCATCGCTGACGGCCGTCGCGGGCCTGTTTCTGCTGAGCGCCCAGGGGACCCTCACCCTCTCTCTCGGCGACAGCCTGGAGCTTGCTGGAGCCGTGGCCTGGGCCACGCACGTCATCCTGATCGGCAAGCTGGCCGGTCGGGCAAATCCGCTGCGGCTCTCCCTGGTCCAGTACCTCGTCTGTGGGCTGCTCAGCACAGTCCTTGGACTTGTGTTCGAGTTCCACACATTGGGGGGCCTGGCCGCGTCCTGGTGGTCAGTGGTCTACGGAGGGGTGCTCGCCGTGGGGTTGGGCTTTACGCTCCAGGTAGTGGGCCAGAAGGTCGCCCCTCCGACCGATGCAGCCATCATTCTGGGCTTGGAGACGGTCTTTGCTGCGTTCTTTGGCTGGCTGTTTCTGGGAGAGGTCCTGAGCCCACGCCAGATGCTGGGTTGCGGGCTCATGTTCGCTGGAATGCTGCTGGCCCAAGCCCCCGCGTTCGTCCGCGCCCGCGCCAGCCCTCCCGCCGCTGTGCTCGGGCCTCGTAGGGACCGCATGGAGGCAGAACCCCCCTGATCGGGGTCCCGCTCCCCCTCCCCTTGTTCGGAGGCCCACGCAGCCCTCACGTGCTCGTCCACGGGGTGTTGCCGCGCGAGCTGCGGCCCCGCAAGCCAGCGGGCTTCTCAGGGATCGGCCGCCAAGCGGCAGGAGAGGAGCCTGCCCGTCTACGCCAGAGCTCTGAGCTGTGCGTTCATTCGCCAGCATACGAAAGGCCAGGTACCACACGGTGGTACCTGGCCCTCGAAAAAGGAGAGAAGATAGAAAACTCGCCGAGCTCAGTCGACTGAACTCATTGCAGGAGTAGATTAGCACGGTTTCATTAGAATAGCGCTAGATACGCATTAGAAACCCATTAGAATGCCGCGGGCTCTGCGGACGCGCCAGGTTTTGACGAAACCGTTTCGCTGTGTTATACTCGATCCAAACTGGGTGGCCGTGCTTCACCCACTGACAGAGGAGACAACGATGTCCAGCGCCAGGATCCGCCGGATGCTCGTGACTGGAGCCGTGGGTCAGATCGGCTCCGAGTTGACGATCGCCCTTCGTGAGCAACACGGGCCACAGAACGTGGTCGCGGCCGGGCACCGCACAGCCCCGAGCCCCGCACTGCGAGATTCAGGGCCGTTTGAATTCGTCGATGTGACCCAGAAGGACGACCTGGAAGCCCTTGCCATCAAGCACGAAATCCAGGCCATCTACCACATGGCAGCCATCCTCTCGGCTGTTGGGGAGGCCAGGCCGCATCTCTGCTGGGACGTGAATGTGAATGGCCTCTACAACGTGCTCGAGATCGCGCGAGAACACAACCTGCGCGTCTTTTGTCCCAGCTCGATCGCCGTCTTTGGTCCCGAGACCCCCGCCGACAACACTCCCCAGGAGACCGTGCTGCGGCCGAGGACAATGTATGGGATCACCAAGGTCGGTGGCGAACTGCTGTGTGACTACTATGCGCGGCGCTTTGACGTGGATGTGCGCGGAGTCCGCTACCCCGGCATCATCAGCAACGTCACCCCGCCGGGAGGCGGGACAACGGACTATGCGGTAGAGATCTACTACGAGGCCATCCGGCACAGGCGGTACGAGTGCTTTGTCAGGGAAGACACGGTGCTGCCGATGATGTATATGCCGGACTGCATCAAGGCCACGATCGACCTGATGGAGGCGGATGCGAAGAGACTGAAGCATCGCGCCGACTACAACGTCACCGCGATGAGCTTCTCGGCGGGTGAACTGGCCGCCGAGATCAAGAAGCACGTGCCCGAGTTTGTGGTCACCTACCGTCCCGACCCGGTCAGGCAGGCCATCGCCGACTCCTGGCCGCAGACGATCGATGACAGCGTTGCCCGGGCAGAGTGGGGATGGCAGCCCAGCTATGATCTGGCGGCGATGACCTCGGACATGATTGCCGAGCTGGGCAAGCGCCACGCAGAGGGCAACCTGTAGCTCAAGGATGATCGCAGGTTGCCCCATCTGACAAGTGAAAGGAGCCAACGATGGCACACAAGTACCTGTTCATGGAACAGGAGCTCGCGGCCCTCAAGGAAGAGGGCAGGTACATCAACATCCGCACGATGGAGTCACCGGCTGATGCCTGGATGACCGTGGATGGCAAAAAGGTCCTCAATTTCTGTACGAACAACTACCTGGGCCTGGCCAACCACCCCGAGATCAAGGCAGCGGCGGTGCGGGCGGTTGAGCGCTGGGGTGTGGGACCGGGTGCAGTCCGCACAATCGCCGGTACACAGGCGCTCCATCTGGAGTTCGAGCGGCGCGTTGCCGCCTTCAAATCCGTGGAGGCCGCCCTTTCTGTGCAGAGCGGATTCTGCGCCAACCAGGCTGCGATTCCGCCCCTGGTCGGGAGAGACAGGGCGACCGGTGAGCAGGATGTGATCTTTTCCGACCGGCTGAATCATGCGAGCATCATCGACGGCGCTCGCCTTTCCGGGGCCAAGATCGTGGTGTACGAGCACTGTGATCCGGCGGACCTGGAGGCCAAGATCAGGGAG
>JADHXD010000041.1 GCA_016783145.1 Anaerolineae bacterium | reverse complement strand
GCCAAAGAGCCCTGTCCAGCGCACTGGTCCCTCCCCAGACTGTGCACGCCTACCAGGGCGGGGATCCTCAGGCAGGCAATGCCCCGAGCTCGGCCCTGGAAATACGGGTCGGCAACCTGCTGCGCTACCCGGTTGTCCTGGAACAGGTGCGCATCGGGGAGCGCGTGGTCCAGGTGCTGCCGGAGTGGATCGGAAAAGAGGACACCCTACGACTGCATCGGGAAGCAGCACCCGCTGTCATCCTGCGGCGCGCGCAAGGAGTCATCCCCGAGACGGTCACGCTGCGCATCCCGGCCTCGGCCATCGAGGGGATCACGCCGCGGGACACCCCGCCGTCCAGCGGCGCGCTGCAGATCGTGACCCATCTCTATGGCATGGAAGAGCAGATCATCGTCGACGTGCAGCGCGGCTATCCACCCGATCTGTCGGTGCCGGCGCGCCCTACCCAGCCATCGGTGGAAGAGGCGCTGGAGAAGCATCCGTTTCTGAGACAATCCGAGCGGCCCGGATTCCTGGAGCTGCAGCCAGGGACCTGGCAGGTAGATGGGGACCTGGTTTTGCCCGATGGATTCGGGCTTCGCGCGGTTCATCCGGTCACGCTAACTTTTCCACGCGAAGCGATCCTGTTCTCGACTGGGCCACTGCTCCTCCGCGGCCCCGACAAGGGCGGCGTCCACTTGCTGCCCGAGGAGGATGACTGGGCGGGGATCGTGGTTGTCCAGGCCGGTGCTGGCACGCCCTCCCTGCTGGAGAACGTCGAGGTCCGCGGCACCAGGGGAGTCCACCGTGATGGGTGGATCACGACCGGGGGCATCACATTCTACGAGAGCGCCGTGGCGCTGAATCGATGCCGGATATCGGATTCC
Organism: Anaerolineae bacterium; assembly: GCA_016783145.1. GTDB lineage: Bacteria > Chloroflexota > Anaerolineae > JAFGEY01 > JAFGEY01 > BS750m-G44. The sequence goes on along the minus strand of JADHXD010000041.1, from coordinate 34,563 downwards.
ATCGCGCCGGACGCGATCCACGTCGTACGCGCTCCATTCGAGTTTGCCGACACCGAGTTTGCACGCACATCGGGAGACGCGTTCGACGGGGACTTTGTGCGGGGCAGGATCGAGGGATGCGCGTTTCACGACATCCTTGGGAATGCGATCGACGTGAGTGGCAGCGAACTCGACGTGGAAGATGTGAACTTGCTGCGCATCTATGGCACTGGCGTCTCCATAGGGGCAAGCAGCGTCGCCGTCGTTCGTTCGCTGCGCGCACAAGAGGTAGGCATCGCGGTCTCAAGCGCCGGCTTGTCGTACGTCCGCGCCTACGACGTGCACATCCTTCAAGCCTGGGTGGGTGGCTTTGCCGCGCACGCGGGCGAGATGGGAACCGGGCCATCCAGCATTGAGGCTTCGCTGGTGATGTTCCAAGAGGACGAATCGGCCCAGGCGATCGTCGGGGATGGAAGCCGCATCACGATCAACGGATACGCCGCTGTTGCGCAAAAGATGGGGACCGACCCCTTGGTGCGACCGCCGCAAGAGCAGGAGATACGGGTCACGAACTATCTCTTGGGACCCACGATCAGGCTGGTGGGCACTACTCTCCCCACAGGTGAGCTCTCTCCCGGCGATTCTCTGCAGCTTGGGCTCTACTGGCAGGCGATCGCCGAGCCCCCTCTGGACTATACCGTCTTTGTGCACGTGCTGGATGACGCGGATCAGAACATCGCCGCATGGGACTCGATGCCCCGTGGAAACACGTACCCGACAACGAGCTGGCCGACGGGCACCGTGCTCGACGATACGCACCTGGTTCCTCTACCCTCGGATCTGCCTGCAGGCGCATATCGCGTTGCCCTGGGACTGTACTACCTGGAGACGGGGGAGCGGCTGCCTGTATACGGCCCTGACGGAGAATCGCTCCCCGATGGGCGGATCGTCCTTGAACAACAGATCAACGTGCGCTAGAGCGGGGTGCGAGAGAATGCGAACGCAGCCGCCCGCCCTCTCCGCGCTTGAGGGCGGGTTCTGGGGCCCCTCATCGTGCGCTACAGCTCGATAGCCAGGCCCTCGTAGGCCGCAAGGGTATTGGGGAACCGCTCGCGGGCTGCAGCTTGTATCGCATCGAGCTGATCATCGTCGTGGCGCGGATCGTGGTGAAAGAGCGCCAACTGCCTGACTTTGGCCCGGTGGGCGACCAGTGTGGCCATCTCTGGCGTCGAATGTCCCCACCCCTGCATTGGACCCTGCACATATTCCTCGGTGGTGTACTGGGCATCGTGAATGAGCAGGTCGCACTCGCTGGCAAAGCGAATGAGGTCCGTATCTCCGCCTATCACCCCTTCAACGTCCGAAGCATAGACTACACTCTTCCCATCGCACTCGACCCGAAACACCCTGACACCCCCGGACGGGTGGAAGGTTCGATGTAATGTCCGGACGCTCACCGTACCCGGTTCAATCTCGGGTCGATCCCGGAAGACATTGCGGATCTGAGGCTGGCTATCGGGGCTAATCAGGATCACTTCGCAGTCCTCGATGTTGCTGATCACTCTGAAGGACGGAAGCTCCTCCAGGGACTTGGGAAAGGTGGGAGGCAGCATCGCTCTTGCCAGGGCGTCTTCCAGGTCCCGTCCGAACGTCCTCGGACCGAACACGTACAACGTACAACTGCCAAGATAGGCCGGCCTGAAGAAGGGGAATCCCTGGGTGTGGTCGTGATGGGTGTGGCTAAAGAACATGGTGGCCACGATCGGCCTGCGATCTCTTGCGTGCTGCGCAAGGAGATCGTTTCCCAAACGGACCAGCCCCGTTCCTGCGTCGAGGATGATCAGTCGATCCCCCACGCGGATCTCAACGCACGCGGTATTTCCTCCATACCGCAGGGTCGTCGGACCGGGAGTGGGATAGCTGCCTCTGACGCCTCGGAAGCGTACGACAAAGCCGTCTGCCATGCGGTTCTCCTGCCAAGGGAACGCAGAACCCCTCACGGTCATTATATCACAGGTTCACAGCGCCGGCCAAAGGTCCGGGTTGAGGACTGCCCGGATCTCACCACAGAGACACGACCCTTCGTAGGCCTGTGGGGTATGGCCGGAGGCCGGATGCCCTGGCGAACACGGACGAAAAAAGCCTGGAGGTTTTCCAGGCTTTCGAGAGCAAGATTCGGTTCAGATCATTACTCTGCAGAGATGGCGTCTACCGGGCATTCATCCTCGCACGTTCCGCAGTCTGTGCACTTTTCGGGATCGATCTCGTAAACGTCTTCCCCTTCGCTGATCGCTTCCTCTGGACAGACGTCGGCACAGACACCGCAGGAGATGCATTCGTCAGCATCGATTTTCCGAGGCATTCTTTCCTCCTTGAGAATAGTTGGGCCATATTGGCTACAGTTTTTTGCGCCGGACATAGTAGCACATTTTTCGGTCCTTGTCAATCTGGCTTGTTTGGGAAGTGGCTTTGGTGTACAATAGGACCATCATCGATGCCGGAGGCCGTTGTGACTAGAGACCCGATCTACCCCTTGACCTTTGAGCCCGCCTTTCGCCAGTACATCTGGGGTGGGCGCAACCTGGAAACCCTGTTCGGGCGCGTCCTCCCGGCTGGCATCGTCGCCGAGAGCTGGGAGATCTCTGGTTACCCCTCTTCTCCGACCAAAGTGGACGCAGGCCCCCTTGCCGGGCTTACGCTTCCTCAGGTCCAGGAGATCCTGGGACCACGACTCGTCGGCACCCGCTCGGGGTGGGCAACCGATCGCGGCAAGTTTCCTCTCCTGGTCAAGCTGCTCGACGCCAACCGACCCTTGTCCGTGCAAGTGCACCCACCCGACTCGTACGCTCTGGCCAACGAGGGTGGCAAGTTGGGCAAGACAGAGATGTGGGTTGTACTGCATGCCAAGCCAGGTGCAGAGATCATCTATGGGCTCTCGCAAGAGACAGACCGAGGGTCCCTCCAAAAGGCCCTCCAAGAAGGCACCCTGTCCACCCTGCTTCACCGGCAGCCCGTGAAACGGGGCGACGCCATTTTCGTGCCCACGGGCACCGTGCACGCCCTGCTCGCAGGAGTCGTGGTTGCCGAGATCCAACAGAATTCGAACACGACCTACCGGGTCTACGACTGGGAGCGGGTGGGAGAAGACGGGGAACCACGTCCGCTGCACATCGACAAGGCTCTGGACGTGATCAACTACGATATGGTACGGCCACAAGCGTCCAAGCCGTCGGTCATCCAGGACAGTGACCGGATCTACCGCGCCGAGATCGCCCGCTGCCCGTACTTTGTGGTTGAGGAGATCAGGCTCAGCGCGGGCGCGTCCTACAAGGGGCTGTGTGACGGCAGCACCTTCCAGATCTGGGGATGCATCTCAGGACAGGCGGAGATACGCTGGGAGGGGGAGGCCCTGCCTCTTTGTGCCGTGCAGTTCGCCCTCTTGCCCGCCGCGCTCGGCGGCTTCTCTCTCCACGCCAATGAGCCGGCGACGCTGCTGCGCGCCTATGCACCGTCGGGATGAGCGCGGGCCTCGCAGCGCTTCCCGGTGCCCTGTGCCTCCGGCTCTAGTCGAACATCAGCTCACAGATATCCGCGCGCGTCACCACGCCAACGATCTTGTTGTCGTGGACGACCGGGATGTGCGAAGAGGACTTGAGCAGGAAAAGGGAGATCAGCCGCATCAGTGGCGCGTTTTCGTCCACGCTGATCGCTCCTCTGATCATGATATCTCTCACTGAACTGTCTTCCACCTCCTGTGCTCGATCTTCCAGGTACTCAAAGTCCAACATATAGTAGGTGTTGTCAGACAGCTCGGCATAGCTGGGCAGCATGGCGCTTAGAAGTGCAGCCTCGTTGACCACGCCAACCAGGTCCCCTTGATCGTTGATCACTGGAATGGTGGTTACGCCATAGCGCCGAAAGGCACGGCTCAACTCGCGCAATGTCGTTGTCTCGGAGACACATTGCACTTCGGCACGCATGACGTCTTTGGCTCTCATTCGCACATCTCCTTCGTTCCGCACCTCATTGAGCACCCTCCAATGTGAACGGTCAGGCCATCAGAAAGACAGGGACGACGACGTGTCGAGATAGCCTGCGCCGGATGCGATCTCGAGCATTTCCTGCGTGATCCCCTCCTGGCGGGCGATGTGATAGGCCTGCTTGAGCTCATCCGCCCGACCATCGATGTTAGCCTTGGCCGCATCCATGGACTGCAGTCGCGCTGCTTGCTCACTCACCATAGACTCGACAAGTCCCAGGTAGAGCTGCATCGCCAGGTGCTCGAACAGCAAGAACCGCTGCAGTTCCACTGCCTTGCTTCCCAAGATCGGCCTTTCCCCCCTGGAGGCACTCAGTGGCGTGAGCTCGGGAGGCAGGAGACGCACCATGCGCTGGCGGTAGCGACCAAACGAGATAAAGTGGTTATAGATCAGGTAGAGCTCGTCCAAGTTACCCTGCTGGTACAGATCCTCGACCTTTTGCCAGATGTCGCGCGTCTCAATAAAGGAGACCACGTGGGTGAGCGGGAAACGGTGCGTCCACACCAAGTGACACACATCTGTCTTGGTGCAGTAGTACCGCCGCGCATACTCCCCCAACGCGATGAGGTCCACCGACGCGTTCTGCTTGCGCCAGCGGTCGATGTAGACATCGGCTGTGTGAAAGAGAACGGTGTTGAATGAACCACACAGTCCGTGGTCTGACGCGATGACGATCAGCGCAAGGCGAGAGGGGGCCTGTCGCGGCGACCGGCCTGTGGGTGACTGCTCTCCGGAGCCTTGCTCCAGAGGCGGGCCTCGTCTCCCCGCATAGGCACCCCGAACCAACGAGGTAGGATAGCTGACCGCCAGAGAGAGCTGCTCCTGCACGTGGGCAGCATAGCGCTGCGCTGTCAGCAGGCTGCTTCGTGCCTTGCGCCAGCGGATCGCCGACATCGCCCGCATCGACCGAATGAGGTGGTCGATGACCCCGAGGTTGTCCAGGCGTTCTCGGATCTCGCTGATATCTGCCACGCGCTTCTACTCCTGGGACTGCCGGGCCGAGAAGGCTTTCAGGCACTCTTTAATCGCCTCAGGCAGTGCCGTCCGTATCTGGCGCGACCAATTGCCGTTTGCCAGCCCATCCATCAGGGTCGCATAGTGTGCGCCGAGATACTCGACCAGGTACTGCTCAAAGTCTCGAACCTGCTCGACGGATAGAGCATCCAGGTATCCCTGTCCGGCAGCATAGAGGATCGCGATCTGGTGCGATACCGGGAGAGGCCTGTACTGTGACTGTCGAAGCGCCTCACGCACGCGCCGTCCCCGGGCCAGTTGCTGTCGCGTTTGCTCATCCAGCTCGGTGCCAAAACGGGCGAAAATCTGCAGCTCCAGGTACTGCGCGATGTCCAGCTTTAGATGGCGGGAGACAGCACGCATGGCCCTGTTCTGCGCCGCGCCTCCCACACGGGAGACAGACAAGCCAACGTCGACGGCCGGCTTGATGTCCTGCTGGAACAGCGACGGAGACAAGTAGATCTGCCCGTCGGTGATCGAGATCAGGTTCGTCGGAATGTACGCGGCCAGGTTGCCGGCCTGCGTTTCCACGATGGGGAGCGCCGTCATAGAGCCGCCGCCCAACTGAGGGCTCAGCCTGGCCGCTCGCTCGAGCAGGCGGGAGTGCAGGTAGAACACGTCGCCAGGATAGGCCTCTCTACCCGGTGGGCGGCGGAGGAGCAGCGACAGCTCGCGATAGGCTATCGCGTGCTTGCTCAGGTCGTCGTACACGACAAGCGCGTGCCCGCCGCTGTACATCACCTCTTCGGCCATCGCGCACCCGGCATAAGGAGCCAGGTAGAGCACGACGGGAGGTTCGTCTGCACTGGCAACGATGACCGTCGTGTACTCTAGTGCGTCATTCGCCCGCAGGGTCTCCACGATGCGTGCCACGGAGCTCATCTTTTGCCCCACACACACGTAGAAACAGCGCACATCACCGCGTTTCTGGTTGAGCACGGCGTCCACGACGATCGCTGTCTTGCCGATCTGCCGGTCACCGATGATCAACTCGCGCTGGCCACGCCCCAGGGGGATCACCGCATCGATGGCCTTGATCCCTGTCTGAAGCGGCTCCTGAACCGGCGTGCGGTCGAGCACTTGCGGCGCTTCGGCCTCGACCTTGCGGTACCGCGACCCGGAGATCGGCCCCAGGCCGTCAATCGGTTGGCCGAGCGCATTGACCACCCGGCCGGCGATCGCATCGCCCACCGGCACTTCGATCACCCGCCCGGTGCTCTGCACCAGGTCACCGGCCTCAATCCCCTCTTCGGATCCCAGCAGCACACACCCGATGGCGTGCTCCTCAAGGGTCATGGCCAGGCCATAGACGCCGGTAGGAAAGGCGAGAAGCTCGTCGACCATCACCTCGGGCAGGCCCGAGACGACGGCAATGCCATCGCCCACGCGCTGCACCACCCCCACGCGCCGCGGCTCGAGGCGGTAGTGCACATTCTCGATCAACGCCTCCAGGTCACCCAGGCTTTCCGCGGTCTTGAGTGTGGGATCCGAACGACGAGAGCGAAGCTGGTATGGGTGCTTCCTGATCAACGTCTGGAATTCAGCCAGGGCAGCGGCCTTATCCAGCGGATCGTGGTCGCTCATGTAGTGTCACGCTCCAGGTCTGCCATATAGCGATCACTCAGGTTCTGCAATTGGCCCGACAAACTGCCATCGATGATCACGTCGCCAAAGCGCATGCTCAGGCCCGCGATCATGGTCGGGTCCACTTTGTGCACCAGTTCTACCGGCTTTCCGGCCAGCTCCTGCGCCCGTCCCGTCAGGCGCTCCAAGATGTCCGCGCTCACCTCAGAGGCACTTGCCAGTTGCACGCCGATCACCGTGGACTCGCTGGATGCCAAAGCCTGGCGAACCTCTTCGGCAGGCAGCATTGAGAAGCGCTCGACAAAGCGATCCACCGCCGTGCGCTGGAACGCATCTCCGCCCGCCTCGCGCATCAACCGCCCGCTGAGCGTGGTGACCAGGTGTCCCAGCTCGCGGCGATGCTGGTAGATGCCTTGCTGGCGGGCCTCTTTGAGCTCGCCCTCGGCTTTCTCGCGCATCGCCTGGATCTCTTGGCGGGTCTCGTCCAGGTACTTTTGCTTGGTCTGTTCCAGCTCTTCTTGCGCCGACTGCTTCATGTTGACGACCTGCTCTTGCACCTCGACCAGCTTTTGTTCGTACTCGGCGGCCATCTCGGTCGCCCGCTTTTCGCGCTGTTCGGCCTCCTCCAATGCACTCGTGACCTTCTTGGATCGCTCGTCCAGGATACGGACCACTGGCTTGAAAAAGAAGCGGGTCAGGATAAAGACCATCACCAAAAAGTTGACGATCTGGAGGAGCAGCGTACTCCAGTTGATGTCTAGCATAGCCTCACCCCCATCTCACCGACGGACCAGGAGAATATGCCCCCTGGTTGGCAACTACTCTACCGCCTTGAGAATGTAGTCACTCAGAGGGTTAGCGAACAGCAGGATCAGAATCACAGCCAGGATGTAGATGGCCAGAGACTCGAGCATGGCCAACGAGATGATCACCACACGGTTGACGGCATCGCTCGCTTCTGGCTGGCGCGCGATGGCACTCAACGCCTTGCTGGCGACGATGGCCTGACCAATGGCCGGCACGATCACACCCAAGACCATCCCCGCTCCAGAAACAATGACCGTCAGAACGACAAACGCTTTGTCCCAAGGGATACTTGCCCAATCCATTTTGACCTCCCTAACGATAGGTAGCCTGGCGTCCGCTACTCGTGCGCTTGCACAGCTCCCGACAAGTAAACCACGGTGAGTAGCGTGAACACGTAAGCCTGAATGACAGAAGTGAAAATACTGAACAACATCATCGGTATCGGTATGAAATACGGCAGGATGATGAACAGAACGGCGATGACGATCTCTTCGCCCAAGATATTGCCGAACAGCCGAAAGGTGAGCGACATCGTGCGCGCGAGCTCGCTCGCCACTTCGATCGGCAGCAGGATGAAAATGGGCTCAACATAGTGTCGTAGATGCCCAAGCAACCCTTTCCTTCGAATGCCATAGTAGTGCACAGAGAAAAACACGATGATGGCCAGGGCCAGCGGCGTGTTGATGTCCGTCGTCGGTGACTTGATGCCTGGGATCAGTCCACCCAGATTCGAGGCGGTGATGAACACAGCCAGCGTGCCCGCCAGCGGCAGGAACAAGCGCGGTCGGTCCGAGATCATACTGCTGATCAGGTTGTCAATGCTCTCGACAACCCACTCTAGCGCGTTCTGGAGCCGCGTCGGGCGCACCTGGAGGTGCTTCCCGAGAACGATAAACACCACGGAGACGATGGCCATAATGATCCAGGTGTACACGACCGTATTGGTGACCTGGAGCGGCCCCAGGGAAAACCACACGGCGGGAACGAGATCCTCTGCCAGATCCATCTTTTCTCTACTCCATCGCTTCCTTGAAGAGAATGTGAACCAGGTTATAGAGCGAGAGCGATACCCCCAAGAACAACAAGCCCACAGTCCAGGCCACCCCCTCCCCTGCCAGCCCATCCAGGTAGTGGCCCAAGAGCGCCCCGCCCGCGATCGGAAGCACCAGGCTCCACCCCAGCGAGGACATCGTCGCTACCAGCCGCCAAAAGTTGAGCGGCTTTTTGTCCTGGGGAGGTTTGGGCTCGCTCACCGGATCGCTTCTGGCGCGTCGGGCAGATCCGTCAAGGCACGGATCAGTGCGCTTCGCACCTTGACAAACTCAATGTGTGCCTGGAACGCCAGGGCATCCGCCTCAGACTGTCGTTCGAGCATGCGGCGTTCAAGCTCGCGCAGGTCGTCCCCGGGCTCTGCCACGGTGGTGAGTACCAGGATCTCGTCCTCTTGGACTTGCAGCGTACCATCATACATGACCAGGTAGTGGGGACGCTCGTCCCCCAGCCGGCGATACATCAACGCCCCGCTCACCAGCCGCGTAAAGTAGGGAGCATGCCGGGGCAAGATGCCCTGCCATCCATCCGGCTGCTGAAAACGAACGGACGTCACGCGTTCATCCAGCACGATCTGATCGGGTGTGAGCACGTACAATCTGATCGTCGGCGTTTCTTCAGACACCGCGTTTCCTCGCTATGCCATCTGGCGGGCCTTATAGATCACATCGTCGATGGTGCCTGCCATATAGAACGCTGCCTCGGGCAGGTCGTCGTGTTTCCCCTCAATGATCTCGCTGAACCCGCGCACGGTCTCTTCCAGGGGGACAAACTTGCCCGGTATGCCGGTGAACTCTTCCCCCACAAAGAACGGCTGAGTCAAGAAGCGCTGAAACTTGCGCGCTCTCTCGACCAGGAGACGGTCTTCTTCCGCCAGCTCCTCGATGCCCAAGATGGCGATCACGTCGCGCAGCTCTCTGTATCGTGACAGGATCTCTTTGACCCGCATGGCGACGCGATAGTGCTCCTCTCCAACGATGCGCGGATCCAGGATGCGAGACGATGATTCCAGGGGCTCCACTGCGGGATAGAATCCCTGGCTGGATAGCGTGCGCGAGAGGACGATCGTGGCATCCAAATGAGAAAAGGTCGCTGCCGGCGCGGGATCGGTTAGATCGTCGGCAGGGACATAGATCGCCTGCACCGAGGTAATGGACCCTCGCTGCGTAGAGACGATGCGTTCCTGGAGTTTGCCCATTTCGCTGGCCAGCGTAGGCTGATAGCCCACCGCACTGGGTAGCCGTCCCAGCAACGCAGACACCTCGGATCCGGCCTGAGTATAGCGGAACACGTTGTCAATAAAGAGCAGCATATCCTGCCCTTCGACATCGCGAAAGTACTCAGCCATGGTCAGTGCCGAGAGGACGGCTCGGAATCGAGCGCCAGGCGGCTCGTTCATCTGGCCAAAGACCAGCACGGCATCACCGAGCACGCCAGAGCGCTTCATGTCCAGGTACAGATCGTTCCCTTCGCGCGTCCGCTCACCCACGCCGGCGAATACCGATATCCCCTTGTGCTCGGTCGAGGTGTGCCGGATCAATTCCATAATCAGGAAGGTCTTGCCCACTCCCGCGCCGCCCAGAAGGCCGATCTTGCCCCCGCGCACATAAGGAGCCAGCAGATCGATGACCTTGAGTCCGGTGACAAAAATCTCAATGGATGGATCCTGAACCGTGAACGCGGGTGCGGGCTGGTGGATGGGCCGCATGGCCACACTTTCTACCTCGCCCAGCCCGTCAATCGGTTGGCCCAAGGCATCAAACATCCGCCCTCGAATGCCAGGACCCACCGGCACCGTGATTTGTGCCCCGGTGTCGACGACCTCGAGCCCGCGAGTCAGGCCCACGGTAGCGTTCATCATGATGCCCCGGATCGTGACCTGATTGACGTGCTCGTGGACCTCCATCACCCGATCGCCCTGGGGACCCTTGATCACCAGGGCATTCAGCACCGCCGGAAGTTCTCCGGTCGGAAACCGCACATCCAGCACCGGTCCGATGATCCGAGTGATCGTTCCTTTGCTCATTCACACAGTCCCAACGGCACCTGGCTACACGAGACCATACCCGCCGTACCCAACGCGCCAGGCGCACTAGTTGTCCGGCATTCCACCCAAATCCCCTGTAACGAACAAGAAGCAGCTCACGTCTGTAAGCCGCCTCTTCCAGATGGTGAGCCCAGCGTTCCCACTGGACATCTATCCTAGAAAACCACTGGAGCTGATGACCCCACCGCACTCTGCGCAGACATCGGTTCGCCGCGGTTTCTCGGTATCAGTCGCCTGTCTTGTAGATCGTATAGGTGTAGATAAACACCTGGGGCAGATCCTGCTTGTTCCACGAGGAATCTGTGTCCCGCTCTTTTGCGATCGTCCCTTGCCAAGAGCCCGACGCTTCGTTCGTATTTTGCTTGCTCGATCGACGAGGTCGCCGCCTCCGACGACTCGAGGAACGAGATGCCTTTTCATCAGCCATCCATATTTCCTAACTACAACGGTTGTAGAGGCAATAGAACCTGTGTGATCCTCTCCGCCACGCGTCTCCTGCAGCCAGGCGTCTTCGGACAAGCCAAGAGTGCCTCAAACAAGCCAACGATGCCTACAAGAAAACCCCTGGTGAACGGGGAACCCACCTAGCCCGCCGATGTACGCCTCTTGTACCGGTAGGTAATCCGCCCACGGTCCAGGTCGTAGGGAGACACTTCCAACCGCACGCGGTCACCCAACAGGATGCGAATATAGTACTTGCGCATCTTGCCCGATGGATAGGCAAGGACGATATGCCCATTATCCAGTTCGACGCGGAACATCGTGCCCGGCAGGGACTCGACGATCGTCCCCTCCAGTTCCATTTTCTCTTCGCGGGCCTTGCTTCCTACTTTAGCCATACTCATCCTTTCCTTGCATCGTAGCAGGTGCAAGATGACAAACAAAAACCCGGTCACCAAAGGATGATAACCGAGGCATCCTAAAGCACATCTTTAGAGCAAAAAGGGCAGCACTGTGCCTGGCTTGACTCCTATTATAGATCATCCAACATGGTTTGTCAAACCTAGATTTCCTGAGAGGGTACCCGCTGCTGCTTGCAGGTACTGGCCCAAGATGTTTGCCGTACTTTTGCGGAGGGGCCTATGCGGATTTTCACAAAACAGCAGAGCTATGCTATAATAGAAGGCAACGAGGAGAAACCGCTTTGGGAGCACAAATGATGGATTCGGCGATCACCATCAAGGGGACACGAGACGGACTATTGATTGACCTGGGCGCCGGAGATATGGCGGTCCTCCTGACTGAGCTCGCCAAGCTCGTCGAGAGCCGCAAGACCTTTTTCCGTGGTGGCAAGGTCGCCCTCCAGGCAGGGGATCGCCGGTTGACCCTGCGGGACGCAATCCGGCTGCGCCAGACCCTGGAGAAGCACGACATAGCCGTGTGGGCCATCCTCGGAACACATCCCACCACGGTCGCAGCGGCAGAAAAGCTGGGCCTGGAAACCGCGCTCTCCTCCCAGCCTCCTTCGCCGGAGCCAGAGAGCGAGCCAGAGCACGAGTTCATCGCCGGGACGGGCCTGCTCCTGAAACGGACCATGCGTTCTGGACAGTCGGTCAGCCATGCCGGGCACATTGTGATCGTCGGGGATGTCAATTCTGGGGCAGAAGTGATAGCAGGGGGAGACGTTGTGGTTTGGGGCCACTTGCGGGGGACCGTCCACGCTGGCGCGACCGGAGACGAGGAGCGATGCGTATGCGCGCTCGATCTCTCACCTATTCAGTTGCGCATCGGAAATCACATTGCCCGACCGCCAGAAGAGCAGCGCCGGCGCAAAGAGTGCCAGCCTGAACGTGCATTCGTCAACGATGGACAGATTGTCGCGGAGAGATGGAAGTAGGGCAAAGCCGGTACACCACAAGGGTGGGTAAGGAGCGACCAATGAGTGCAAGGATTATCACCATTACTTCCGGGAAAGGCGGAGTCGGCAAGACAACCGCGACCGCGAACCTGAGTGTCGCCCTGGCCTTGCGTGGCCAGAGGGTCGTCGCCATCGACGCCGACATCGGATTGCGCAATCTCGATGTCGTGATGGGCCTCGAAAACCGCATCGTGTACGACCTGGTCGACGTGGTTGAGGGTCGCTGCCGGCTGCGCCAGGCGATGGTGCGCGACAAACGGCTTCCGGACCTCTATCTTCTCCCGGCGGCTCAAACCAGAGACAAAACCGCCGTTCAGCCAGAGCAGATGGTCGAAGTCTGTGAAGAGCTGCGCCCAGATTTCGATTTCATCCTCATCGATTCTCCCGCGGGTATCGAGCAAGGGTTCCGAAATGCCATCGCGCCAGCAGATGAAGCGGTCATCGTCACGACCCCCGAGGTGTCAGCAGTGCGCGATGCAGACCGGATCATCGGACTGATTGAGGCCGCCGAAAAGGAGCCGATGAGACTGATCATCAATCGCTTGCGCCCCGAGATGGTGCGCCGCGAGGATATGTTGAGCATTGAGGACGTCGTGGATGTGCTGGCCATCAGCTTGCTGGGTGTGGTGCCCGAGGACGAGCAGATCATCGTCTCGACAAACCGGGGTCGCCCCCTGGCGCTAGAAAATCATACACAAGCTGGACGGGCGTACAACAACATCGCCCGTCGCATACTGGGCGAGGATGTGCCCATGATGTCTTTGGAAAGAGATACCTTGCTCAGTCGAGTCAAGCGATTCTTTACGTCCTAGTCGCCGGACGCGGGCAGAGGAGAACGAAATGCCATTTTTCGACAGTTTCTTTAAATCAAGGTCAACTTCCAGCCGACAACAAGCCAAAGAGCGCCTCCAGCTCGTCCTCGTCCACGACCGGACCGGGATCTCTCCCAAACTGATGCAGACGCTCAAAGATGAGATCATTACCGTGATCTCTAAACATATCGCGATCGATCGGGAAGGCGTCGATATCACGTTTACACAAACCCGCCACCAGAGCCGTTTGCAGGCCGACATTCCCCTACAGAAGAGATCGCGTCAAAGAGCTACAGAGTAACCCCTGATCCGCCATGGGTAAGCGTATTTGGCGCAACTATGATTTCGTGCTGTTGGGCGCTACTTGTCTGCTCCTGGCGTATGGCATCGCCATGATCTACAGCGCCTCGCACGCCATTGACAGGGTAAGTGACTCGGCTGTGCGGCAAGCTGTCTTTGCCGTGATCGGCCTGATCATCGGGTTCGTGATCACGACCATCGACTACCGCATTCTCGACTCTTTCAGCATTCCTATCTATGTCATCATCGTCGCCCTGTTGCTCGCGATCTTTGTGCTCGGGCAGATCGCCTTCAACGCTCAACGTTCCTTCGACCTGGGCATCATTGATGTGCAGCCTTCAGAGCTGAGCAAGCCGCTTCTGATCATTGTCCTGGCTGCGTTCCTGTCCAGAAGAGAGCAGAGCCGGAGCCAACTGACCACCTTGTTCCTCTCCGCCCTGCTCATCGGCGTCCCCGTGTTCCTGATCTACAGGGAACCCGATCTGGGGACTGCCGTGGTCTTGACCTTTGTCTGGCTGGTCATGGTCTTTGCATCGGGCATGAACCTGCTGATCCTGGGCGCGCTGTTCGGGGGAGGGATGGCGGCCATCCCGTTCATCTGGTTCTCGATGGAAGAGTACATGCGCCGGCGGGTGCTGCTCTTTATCAACCCAGAGGGCGACCCCCAATCCGCCTATAACATCCGGCAGGCTCTGTACGCGATCGGATCGGGCGGCTGGTTGGGGAAGGGATATATGAAGGGCACCCAGAGCCAGCTTCACTTCTTGCTGGTGCAGCATTCCGACTTTGTGTTCTCGGTGGTCTGTGAAGAGATGGGCATGGCCGGCGCATTGATCCTGTTCGCCCTTCTGATCGTCGTTCTGCTCCGCACGCTTCGCGCGGCCAAGCTGGCGAGGGACTCTTTTGGCCGCTCGATCTGCACAGGCGTCGCGGCATGGCTCCTTTTCCAGTGTGCGGTCAACATCGGTATGAACCTCAATCTCTTGCCCGTCACGGGACTGCCGCTGCCCTTTGTCAGCTATGGCGGCAGTGCGCTGGTATCCATTTTGATCGCTGTGGGCTTGGTCCAGAGCGTGCTCCTGCGCCACCGCAAGATCGAATTCTAGACCGTCTTATGTAGGAGGCAGAGTGTCATGTTATCCTCGATGGACCCCAAGATCCGCTTGCTCTTGTCGGCGATGCTCTTTTTTCTGGTGACCATCTTTGGCTTTGTGTGCCTGCTGCTCACCGGCAAGATGATGCTCTAGGTCGTCAGGTTGGCGATTGGCCCCGCCATTCCTCAGAGAGGACATATCCATGCAGCTCTTTCATCTCAGACATGTGTCCTGGCTGGACTCACAACTGATCTATCACGCGCAACCGCGCGTGGGGGTAGAGGGGCTGAATATCCTGGCTCCCAGCACCCCCTACGTATGCATTGGCTACCACCAAGATCTGGAGCAGGAGGTGGATGTCGCCTACTGCCAGGGTAACCACATCCCTGTCTTTCGGCGCGAGGTGGGCGGCGGCGCGGTCTATCTGGATGGCAACCAGATCTTTTTCCAGATCGTCCTGCACAAGGATCATCCACTGGCGAGTGGAGACAAAGCAGCGCTCTACCAGCGGATGCTGCAGCCGGTGGCGGACGCCTACTCTGACCTGGGAGTGCCCGCCCGCTACCGCC
Organism: Anaerolineae bacterium; assembly: GCA_016783145.1. GTDB lineage: Bacteria > Chloroflexota > Anaerolineae > JAFGEY01 > JAFGEY01 > BS750m-G44. Next base: position 19,409 of record JADHXD010000041.1, on the reverse strand, counting down.
CGGTTAACGATGTGATCACCACTGAAGGCCGCAAGATCTCCGGCACGGGCGCGGCGACCATCGGCGACTATGTCATCGTGGTCGGCAACCTGATCGCCGACTTTGACTATGCGACGATGGCACGCGTCCTTTGTGTGCCCGACGAGAAATATCGGGACAAGGTTTTCAAGAGCATCCAGGAAAACCTGACGACGATCAAGCGAGAGCTCGGGCGGATCCCCGCGTGGGATGAACTGGTCGCGCCGTTGATCCGCCGCTTCGAGGGGGTATTGGGGCCGCTGGAACCGGCAGAGATGCCCCCGGCTGTGTACGATCAGGTCCAGGTGCTCAAACCTCAGTACCTCAGCGAGGCGTGGCTTTACAGGAAAGGCCGGCGCCAGGTGGGACGTGACGTCAAGATCGCAACGGGCGTCAACGTCCTCCAGCACATCCACAAGGCCCCGGGCGGGTTGATCCGCGCGACGGTCGAGGTCAGAGAGGGCAAGATGACCTACGCCTCGTTGTCGGGAGACTTTTTCTGTTACCCGATGGATGCCGTCGGGGACCTGGAGGCCGCGCTCGTGGGGGTCTCGCTCGAGCAGGTGGGCGATGTGCTCGCCGACTTTTATGCTCGCCACGAGATCGAGACACCAGGCGTTGCCGTGGACGACTGGCTCAAGGTGCTGAGTGCGTAATGGCGACCGGCGATGTGGTATCGGTTCGGTACAGTGAGGGCCACGCCAGAGTGCAGATCGGGGATAGGCTGCTCGACGTGGAGCGGCGCGATGACGATGCCCGTGCACATACCTGCCCCATCGAGTTGGTGACTGCTGCGCTGGGCAGTTGAATGGCGCTCACCATCGCTGCGGTCGCAGAAAACAAGGGCATCGCTCCTGAACGGATCGACGTTCAGATTGAGCGTGAGAGCATAGAACGAACGCCCTGGCGGACTTTTTTTTCCGTACAGATCGATCTGGGGGAGGGATTGACGCGTCGGGATCGAACCATTCTGTTCAATTCTGCCCGCCGCTGCGAAGTGTACAAGCTGCTCAACGGGGAAATGACGTTTGACTATCGACTGATCGATCGATCCCAGGGATCCCAGGCTTGAGGGACCGTCCACCGCTCAGCAAAACGCCCTGACTTGGCACGTACGTGTCAGGTCAGGGCGTCAGTTTGGGACTTTGCCATCACGCTTGGGGCTCGATAGGATTCCTATTCACACCCACAAGCGGCAGAACTTGCCTACACCAGGCTGTGTCCTCAGATCATGAGGTCAGTGCGCTATCTGTAACGGCCTCGCTCCTCTCGCCATAGTCTCCGGCGTTCCCTGCGGACGGCCTTACGACGAGCGATGCGCTTCTGTTCGCTTTTGGAAACGAAGAAACGATTTCTCTTGACCGTGCTCAGAACACCATCCTGGGTCACCTTTTTGCGAAAACGCCTCAGCAACCCCTCGGGCGACTCTCCGTCACGGAGTCTAACTCTGGTCACGCTTGATTCACCTCCCTCCATCTGAGTTTACCTGGTCGACAGACCGATCGGCGTACCTGCCCTGTGGGCAACAAAAAGACCTGGTGAGCCGCTGTCCACACCACCGGATCCGGCAGACCAAGTCTTCTACTGGGGCACCTCAAACTCTGGCAAAGAGCTTGAGGCGGGTTCCCGCTAGTAGTCTTGTGTCATCTGCGTCGCATCCTTCGTCGGGTATGGACTTTAGCTCTGTTGCCCTCAATGGGCCATAGCGATAGAGATTCTACCACAACCCAACGGAATAGGCAACTCGGGTCACCGCGCGATCGAGCACCCATTCCGCCCCCACGTGAAGCGCTCGCTTGTTGGGTTCTATGAACCGCCGCTTGGCTCCTGTCAGGCGTGCCTCCAACACCTTTTCCACTGCCTCCAGTGAAACTATGGGCTTCTGGGCGAGCATCGCGCCGAGCAGGACCACATTGGCCATCTTGGAGTTCCCGGCCGATCCATCTGCAGCACCCGATGCCTGGACAGCCAGTTCGTTCGCTGGAACGTGCACCGCGGTGATATCATCCCGCACCGCCGGACGGCGGATCAGCGTCGAATTGACGACCAGCAGTCCGCCCGGCCTGACAAGCGGCTCATACTTGTCCATAGACTCAGGATTGAGCACTACGGCGACGGTCGGATTGCGGATGATCGGCGAGCCGATGGGTTGGTCGGAGAGGATCACCGTACAGTGGGCCGTGCCGCCGCGCATTTCTGGACCATACGAAGGGATCCACGTCACCTCCCATCCGGCCTCCATCCCGGCATAGGTCATGACCTGACCGGCGAACAGCGCGCCCTGCCCGCCAAAGCCGGAAAAGATGATCTCTTCGTGCATGGGAAACTCCTCTTGCCACTGGATGGTCACGACTGGTTCTCGCTGTCCAGCAGTGCCTCCACTTCGGGACTGATCTTGTAGTCGCCCAGCGGATAGTAGGGCACCATCTTTTCTTCGATGAACTTGATCGACTCGATAGGGGTGACCCCCCAGTTGGTCGGGCAATTGGAGAGTACCTCGACCATCGAATAGCCCAGGCCAGCCATCTGCACCCGGAACGCGTTTCGTAGCGCGTTCTTGAGACGGCGGATCTCTCTCGGGCTGGTCGCCGTACGGCGGACGATGTACGCCGCTCCGTCGATCTGCGAGACCATTTCGCAGACGCGAACGGGATAACCCGCGGTCTTGACATCGCGGCCATAGGGCGTGGAGCTGGTAACCATCCCTGGCAGGGTTGTCGGGGCCATTTGCCCACCGGTCATGCCATAGACGGCATTGTTGATGAACACAGTCGTGATATTCTCGCCACGTGCGGCAGCGTGGATCAGTTCGCCGGCACCGATAGCCGCCAGGTCTCCATCTCCCTGGTAGGTGAATATCAAACGGTCGGGCAGTACGCGCTTCATACCGGTGGCCATCGCCGGAGCGCGCCCATGTGCCGCCTCGGCAAAGTCACAGTTCAGATAGAGATAGGCCAGAACCGCGCATCCTACGGGGGCGATCCCGATAGCGATCTCACGGAGGTCCATTTCGTCCAGCAGCTCCGCGATCACGCGGTGGACGGTGCCGTGCGTGCACCCCGGGCAGTAGTGGGTCACCACCTCGCACATAGACTCTGGGCGCTGGAATACGATCGTCTCTTTGGTCATCCCCTATCTCCTCGAACAGCGGTTTTCACGCCAGGGGCGCCCTGTGCTCCGCTCTGCAAGTTACAAACCCACAACGCGCCAAAAGTTGTGCGGCAGCCACCGCAAAGGAGTAAACCGCGGGGCAATTGCCAAAACGGGGGGTCGATGCTAGACTATGCCCCACACAGGTCGCCAGAGCTTGGAGAGCACCGCATGCGCGTCTTGATGATTTCCAAAGCCTGCGTGATGGGTATATACCAGCGCAAGTTGGAGGAAATCGCCCGTTTGGGCGTCACCCTGACCGTTGTCACCCCGCCGGGCTGGCGCGACGAGCGAGGCTGGCTGCCCCTGGAGCGCACGCATACCGAAGGATATCGTTTGCTGGTCACGCCGCTAGCGCTGAACGGCAGTTTTCATCTCCACTACTATCCCCACTTGCGGCAGATCCTCGCCGAGTCCAAGCCCGATCTGGTGCACGTGGACGAAGAGCCGTATAACCTGGCCGCCTGGCAATGCACGCTCCTGGCTCAGCGAGCCGGAGTCCGGTCGTTGTTCTTTGCCTGGCAAAACCGCCTGCGTCGCTACCCTCCTCCGTTCCGGTGGTGGGAGCAGTACGTCTACCGGCGGTCCGCCTTTGCGATCGCGGGCAACCACGATGCTGCGCGCGTCCTCCAGATCAAGGGATACGCCGGCCCGCTACGTGTGATCCCACAGTTCGGCGTGGACCCATCCTTGTACGGCACGTCGGAAGCGCCGTCCGGCAAGCCCTTTGCTATCGGGTACATCGGTCGCCTGGTAGAAGAGAAAGGCATCGCCGATCTGCTCCGGGCAGCCTCGGGTTTGCCCGGCAGATGGGTGATCCGGCTGCTGGGGAGCGGGCCTGAACGAGAGTCCCTGCTCTCCCTCGCCCGGTCACTGGGCATCGCCGAGCGGGTGTGGTTCGACGACCAGATCCCTTCCTCAGAAGTTCCTGCCTATCTGAGCAAGCTGCACGCCCTGGTCTTGCCCTCCCGCACGCGCCCGAACTGGCGGGAGCAGTTTGGGCGCGTGCTGATCGAGGCGATGATCAGCGGCGTGCCCGTAGTTGGCTCCGATTCGGGCGAGATACCGAACGTGATCGGCAAGGCAGGGCTGGTGTACCCGGAAGGAGACACGGGTGCGCTGCGCGGGCACCTGCAGGCGTTGATGAACGAACCCGATCTGTGGGCCGACCTCGCCAGGCGCGGACGTGAGCGCGTGCGGGCCAGGTTCACACAGGCACAGGTCGCGGCAGAGACGGTCGCAGTGTATCGAAAGGCATTGGAGGGGAGATCGGATGGTTCGTTCCCTCCACCAGCAAGGTAGATCGCAGCACGCCCCTTGTCGGCCCGCTACACGATGACGATCTCGGAGCCTTGCGCGGTCTTGGTCACCTCGATGCGCACGTTGAAGGCATCCTTGAGCTCCTCAATGTGCGTGATGACCAAGATGCAGGCAAAGTCATCCCGCACGGCGTTGATCGCATCGAGCAGCCCATCGCGCCCCTCGCTGTCCTGCGTGCCGAATCCCTCGTCGATGACCAGCATCTGCAACTGCGCGCCGGCACGGCGCGCAAGCAGCTTGCTCAAGGCAATGCGGATCGCAAAGTCGATCCGGTATCGCTCTCCACCGGAATAGGTCTCATAGCTGCGCGTACCGACCTCATCTGAGATGTGAATGTCGAGCGTCTCGACCGTGTCCCCCTTCTGCGTATCTCGCTGGGTCTCAAACCTCACCTGCATCCTGCCGCGGGTCATGCGCGCCAGCAGGCGGTTGGCCTCCTGCTCGATGTCGGGGATCGCGCCTTCGATGATCATAGCCTGCACGCCGTTCTTGCTAAAGGCGTGCTGCAGCTCTTGGTAAATCGCTTGCTCCTCCCGCAGTTCCTGTTCCTCTTTCCGGCGCTGCACGCGCTGGCGGCGGAGATCGGAACAGTGGTCCACCTTGTTGCGCGCGGCGCCCAGTCTCAGGCTGGCCTGCTGCTCCCGATCGTGCGCGATCTCTAGCGACTGCCTGGCCTCGAGGGACTGTCGCTGTAGGTCAGGGATCTGATCGACGATCTGTCCGAGCGACTCGGCCTGTGCCCGGTCCGCCTGCAAGTCCGCCTCTACCCGGGCTTGCTGCTGGCAAAGCTGTGAGGTCGCCAGCCGGATCGCTTCCACGCCGGAACGCGCCTCACGCAACGTCTGCATCTTTTCTTCGTAGGGACGCAGGTCACTCACGTCGACCTGCACCTGACGATGAGCGTTCGCGTCGTGCCCCAGTTCTCCTAGCTGCTGCTCCACCCGGGCGAGAGCCTCGTGGTCACCCAGCGCGTACTCGCTCTTTTTCAGCCTGGCCTCGATGGCGCCCAGGACCTGTCGCGCGCCTGGGAGATCTTTTGCCGCCTGCCGCGCCACTTCGATCACGTGAGACAGGGCCGCTTCCTTGCGCTGCCAGCCGGTACGCTTGCGCAGCGCAAGGTCGATGTCGGCGATCGCCGCCCTGAGGGAGGTGATCTGCTGCTGGTACGCCCGGACCTGTGCGGTACGCTGCCGGTATGCCTCACGCGCCGTCTCCAGATCGGACCGGAACGTATCGAGCAATTGCGCACACGCGTTCCCCTCCAAGGGTTGCCCGCACAACGGACAGCACGCGGCCTCTCGCCGCTCATCGGCAGCAGAGAGCAGGTCGATCTTTTCCTTGAGCTGCTCCGCGTCCTCTTTTGCGCGCTCGTTCTCGGCAACCCGCGCCGCGCTCTCGGCAGTCAGTGTCTGGATCTCTTCCTGGGCGCGTTCCTTCTCGGACGCACGTTCTTCGAGGTGCGCCAGATCGGCCTGGACAGCCTGCCACTCTTCCTCTTGCTCCAATCCGCCGGCGACCTCTTCCAACTGGCGCGCTCGTTCAGCCGCGGCAGTGCGCTCCACATCCAATTCGTGACGGGCAGCGGTGATGCGCCCGTCCAACGTCCCTCGCTGCTCGTTGAGAGAGACCAACTCGGCCAGTTTGGCATTCATCGCCTCGTTCTGGTCGAGCGCCTGCCGATAGGACTTGAACCCTCGCTCGATCTCGGCTGCCTGTGAGAGGGCGCTCTCCAGATCTAGCAGGCGGTTCTGATACCCTTGGCGCTCGCCTGCCAGGCGGTCAGCCTCGGCCTGGGCTGCTGCTATCCGGCTCTGGACGCTGGCGAGTTGTTCCCGGGCCGCCTGGGCTTCCTGGAGCGCAGCACGGGCCTGGTTGTGTGCCGCTTCAGTCACCGCTCGTTCGCTCCGCAACTGAGCCAGTTCCGCTTCTGCCGCCCGCGCAGCCTCCACGTACTCGGGCTCTCGGGCCAACTCTCGGTCGATCTGGTCGATAGTAGCCATGAGTTGATCGGCGCGGACCTTTCTCTGCTGAGCGGCCTCTTTGGACAGTCTCTCGTACCGATCATATGTGCCCAGCCCCAGGATATCCCCCAACACCCGCTTGCGCTCTGCCGGACGCTTGACCGTGAACTCGTCGGCACGCCCTTGCAGCAAGAAGGCCGAGTTGATAAAGGTGTCATAGTCCATGCGCAGCAGATCGTCGATCCGCCCCTGTGTCTGCGAAATGGCCGGCTCGGTCAGTGAGCGGAACTTGCCTTCGACGTCATCCCACCCCTGGAAATCGAGGCTGCTTTGACCTCGCCTGCGCGTCCCGGACTTGGTGCGCTTGCGGATCACCCGGTAGCGGACGCTGCTGTCGGATGATCTCCCTGCCAGCAGATGAAACTCAAACTCGACCTCCATCTCATCTTGCCCGATGTGAACCAGCTCGTCATCGCGGCGAGCGCCCACTCGCGAGTGCCCCCACAGCGCCCACGTGATCGCGTCCAAGATCGCGGACTTGCCATGACCGTTCCTGCCAGTCAGACAGGCCAGGTGAATGCCCCGCAGGTCCAGCGTTTGCTCGCGGTAGCACATGAAATTCCGCATGTACAGCTTTAGTGGGATCATGGTGGTCCTATCGGCGCGTGGGCGCTGCGCAATCAGCTCTCGCCCACGCGATTTCGAGTTGAATCGATGCTGTGAGCGGGATCGCCTTCAGGGGAGATGAGCGGAATAGAGAAATAGAACGAGCTGCCTTTGTCCAGCTTGCTCTCGACCCAGACCCGGCCATTGTGGCGCTCGGCAATCGATTTGACAATGGCCAACCCCAGCCCGGTACCCCTGATGTGCACGGTATCCCGGCGCTTGATCCGGTAGAACTTTTCGAACAGACGATGCTGGTGCTCGGGAGCGATGCCCACACCGGTGTCACGCACGCAGACGACGAGCGATCCCCCGTCAGCGTACAGGCTCACCTCCACCCGGCCCGGCCCCGGCGTATACTTTATCGCGTTGTCCACCAGGTTGTGGATCGCCTGCCGAACCAACGTCTTGTAGGCCAGTGTGGGCAGGATATCCGGTGGAAGCAGAGTCTCTAGTTGCACATCTTGCGCCGCCGCCCGCATGCCCAGATCATCGACGACTGCCTGCACAATGCCGGGCATCAGGCAGCGTTCGATCTCTACGCCGACCCCGGCCTCGATCTTGCCGATATCCAGCAGGTCGTCGATCAACTCGGTCATCTGCTCGATGCCGTTGAGGATCTTTTGGACAAAGCCCGTCTGCTTTTCGTCGAGATCTCCTACCGTCGAGATCATAGTCGTATATCCGCGTATGTAGGTCAGCGGCGAACGCAGATCGTGAGAGACCGTGTTGACAAAGTCCGACTTCATCTGATCCAGTTCCTTGAGATAGGTGATGTCGCGCAGGGTGACGACCCGTCCTCCCACTGCCAGCAAGGACACGCTGGCCGAAAAGGTGCGGCGGTCTGGAGCCTGGATCTCATCGGTCAGTGCGCTGCCCACGGTCATCGGTCGGGTCAAGAGATCGCGCAACGACGGGTCGGCGATCGCTTCCTCCAGGGGCAGTCCGACCACTTCGTGCGGGATAATGCCATAGGTTCGCATCGCTGCCGGGTTGGTCAGCAGGACGTATCCATGTCCATCTACGACGATGACGACATCGCTGGTGCCGCTCAGGATCGCACTCAGGCGACCCCGCTCCTCCTCCACGTCCTCGAACAACTGCGCGTTTTCCGCGACGACGGCAGCCTGCCCGGCCAACGTGTACAGGAATCGTAGGTCTGCCTGGTCAAAACGGCGCGGCTGCCCATAGCCAACCCAAAAGACGCCCGTGACGCGATCCTGCAAGCGCAGTGGAAGACCCACCACAGCCCGGATGCCCGCTTGCAGCAACTCCACAGGAGGCGCTCTCCTGCCCCGGGTCAGATCCTCGATCAGCAGCTCTCGGTTGCGCTTGACGACCACATCGGCCGCCTGATCGAGGCGTGCCAGGGCCGCCCGCACCGGAGCAGTCCCACTCGCGATCGACTTTTTGGGCTTTCCGCGCTCGTTGATCAGGATGATGCGACCGGCCACGCCGCCCGTTGACCGGGTAGCGCCTTCGATAATGGGCATCAGAGAGGGCTCCAATTCGATGCTGGTCGATACTTCGCGGCTAACCTGCAGAAGAAGAGAAAGCTCGGCCATCCGCTCCTGCAGGCGCTGTCGCATCTGCTCAAAAGAGCGGCCGAGCTGCCCCACTTCGTCCTCTCCGGTGACGAGCACGGGGACGTTCAGACGGTTGTTGGCAATCTCACTGGCGGCCACAGACAGTGTCTTGAGGGGCCTGGTCAGGTGTGCGGTAAAGATGGGCACGCTGACCGTGACAACCAGACCGGCGAGCAGGAAGAGGATGAGCAAGGGCGACGAGATCTCTGTGGCCTGCGAAAGGACGTTTTCGTAGGGGCGGATAATGACGATCTGCCAGGGCGAGCCTTCCGTCCTCAACGTATAGACTAACTGTCTCGTGTGATCCTGCCCGTTCACATCTTCATAGACGACGGACAAGGGAGTTGATGTCTCGTGGACCACGCTCGGATCTGGGTTGGGCGCCCACGTTTCCAGCACCTCGGACAGGTCCGGATGAGCGACGATCTGGTTCTCCCGGTTGATCAGGAACCCCACACCCCGATTTAGCTCCGCCTCGCCAGCAGGCTGGAGGTTGCTGATCATGCCCCTTAGCTGGTAGTTTTCCGAGATGTACACCCGCCCGATCAGGGCGCCATCGATCTCTTGGGGGGCAAACGCACTCTTGACCGGCACCAGGAAAGAGATGATCGGGGTCCCCGCCGGGTCCTTGTGCACAGAACTGACCTGTGGCGAGCCATCGCGCAAGGTCAACTCGAGTAGCGTGTGCTCCTCAGCCGTGAGCCTATCGTGTTTTTGCGGCGGCGGAACAATGTTCCGCGGGATCCGTTCCGGATCGCTGTTGTCTACCAAGGCGATCTGGTTGAAAAAGGGCAGGGTCTTCATGCCCCGTTCCAGGCTGGCCTCGCGTCTTTCATACTCTGTGCTCTGTAGATCGTCATCCAGGGCCAGCCCGCTGAGAAGCTGCTGCCCCGTCCATCTAAAGAATGGCAGCTCGAGCGACACGTTGCTCGCAACGTGGGCATTTTGATCGATGGACTGGGCGATGGCGATGCGCAGCGCCTGCGTCATCACAAAAACGAGCACGACCAGCAGCACGATCGCTGCCCCAGGCAGAAAGACGAACAGAAAGCGCAAGCTGATGCTGCGCGCGTACGGAGGCACGCGAGTCGCATCGTGCACGGCTCGCATGCGCGGCCAGATAGCATAGATGATCTGCAGAATGCCTCCGGCGACGAGGGATTCGATCAGGATCACCGGCAGGTTAGAGACGGCAACCTGCATGCTGGTGCTGACAGCCGACAGGGAGGACGTGTCTTGACCTGTGTACGCATGGATCGACAGGTACGCAAGCAGCCAGGTCGTCGCCCCAGCCCAAGGCACGGCGATCAGTGGCTGGCGCAGGAACTTGGCCAGTTGTCCCTGGTAGTCCTGGTGCAGCAGCAGCGAGACAAGCAGGCCAAATATGCCCACTTCAAAGATCTGGAACAGGCGGCCGCTTCCATACGCGCCGCTTACCCAGCCGCTGACCAGGCCGACGAGGACAGCCGGCCCCGCTCCGAGCTGCACGGCAGCCAGGACGATGGGCACAGAAGCCAGGATGGCGATCATCTCCCGGTTCTGGCCAATCCCCCTGGGCAGGTGCGGGTCTGGCCATTCGATCTTGAGCGTATTGGCCAGCAGAACGCCCAGCACGACCCACGCGATCATCCATTGGATCCTGTGGATCCACGTTCCTCTGAACTCCTGGCGACGGCGGGAGTAATCCAGGACGATGCGGACGAAAAGGGCCACGAACAAGAGGACATACAGCGCCAGAAGGACATATCCCCACTGGCGTTGAGGCCACTCGAAATATACCATTCCCCAGTCGCCCAACAAATGGAATCGCATAGGCCCTTGTGTGAAGGTGAGAGGTTTATCCCGTTACAGTATACACACAAACAAACACCGCGTCAAGGAGTTCTTGTCGGAGCCTGTGTGGGCTCTTGCGCTCGGTAGGAGAATCATATATAATGACTTCCGGCAGCGAGGACAGACGTGGAACAGAGACCGTCTCTGCGGTCCACCAGGGAGGCAAAAAGGATGAAGTTCGAGCACAAGACACTGATCGCAGGCAGCATTGCGGGCGCACTGGTTGGTCTGGCAGCCGCTTTTCTCTACATCAAAGCCAACGAAACCCAGATCGCCGCTGTCGAGTCTGGGGAAGCTGAGCAGGTGGGTGAGATTTCGCCCGGCGAGGCAATGACGGTCGGGTTGTCCCTGATCGGTCTGCTGCGCCAAATTGTCACTCTGGGGCAGGAATAGACCGCCGATCGATCGCTGCATCCCGTACGCTCACCTCGTCCAGGCGCACAAAGTCCAGGCACTTGGCAGGCCACAGCGGGGCCACTTTGCAACGGTGAACAACGTGAACCGTCTAGAGTTGTTTTTCGAAAGCCTGGCCCACCTATCCGGCAAGCAGTGGGCGCTCATCTTTGGCCTGCTGAGTCTCGCGAATCTGGCCGTCCTGAGCACGATCGTCTGGCTGTTATACGTCTATGTGTTCGCTATCCCGCCTGTTCCCGAAGCCATACCCCGCCCTACGGTATGGCCCACCCCGCGCCCCACCTACACCTCGACCTGGACAGTCACCCCCGCGCCCACACGCACGCTCACAGCGACGCTCGCGCCCACAGTCACGGTCACAGCAACGAGCGCGCCCGCACAGTCCCTGCTCCTCACGCCGACGATCGAGCCCAGCCCAACGCCCGGGCTCTGACGAGCGCCTGACTAGAAGAAACCCAACTGGCATGGCTTGACCTTGAAGCCAAGGCCCTCATTCGCATTTCCGATCTCAAGCCTCGACAGGCCAAATCTCTTGGCGATCTGCCACAGGGCGATGCAAGACACGCGCCCCTCCACAACCGCCTCTCGAATCGCGTCAGCCAGATCCTCAGGCACGTGTTCCATCGGCTGCCGGATGCGATATGCCGGCCTGCCCTTTTGGGCATAGCCAAAGAGACCCAACTGGCACATGCCCACCCGGACGCCCAGCTCGTCTGCCGTCCTACCCACATCGATCGGCGCGACGCCCAGTTGCGCGGCGATAAAGTGAGCCACAGGGCAGGGCAGGTCTTTCTCAGGATAGATCTCGATCTGTGCTGCAATCTCTGCGTTCAACGGTTCCTCTCCTCTGTCTCTTCTCTGCAACGTGCGGCCATTCTATCACACTTGGTTCCTCGTGACAAAGGATGCGCTCCTCCCGCAACATTGACACCTTTGATGGGCTGTGGCATAATCAGAGCACATCACACGCTTCTGGGAGGATCTCCTATGGACATTCATCGTACGATCGCTGGCGAACTCGGGATCGCTGCGAGGCAGGTCGCACAGACCATTGAGCTCTTTGACGACGGGAATACCGTGCCCTTTATCGCACGCTATCGCAAGGAGGTCACCGGAGAACTGGATGAAACGCAGATCCGGGCCATCGAGGAACGACTGACCTACTTTCGCGCCCTGGAAGCACGCAGGGAGACCGTGCTCAAGAGCATCGACGCGCAGGGCAAGCTGACGCCGGATCTGGAAAAGGCCATTCGCCAGGCTACCGTGCGCCAGGAGGTCGAAGATCTCTACCTGCCGTATCGTCCCAAGCGCCGCACGCGAGCCACGGCAGCCAGGGAGAAGGGACTGGAGCCCCTGGCAGAGATGGTCCTGGCCCAGAAGCGGACGACAGGCACCCTGGACTCATACGCCCGTCCCTTCCTCTCCGAGGAGGTCCCGACGATCGAGGACGCGTACGGCGGGGCGAGAGACATCGTCGCTGAAACGATCTCCGAGGAGGCCAGTACGCGCCAGGTCGCCCGCCAGCAGTCGCTCAAGGAGGGAATCCTGGCCTGCTCCAAGGCCGCGCCCGACGTCGATCCACAGGGAACGTACCAGATGTACTATGATTTTGAGGAACGGCTGGCCCAGATCCCCCCACATCGCCTGCTGGCCGTCAATCGCGGAGAAAGCGAAGAGGCGCTCACGGTCAGGCTGCTGGCCCCTGCCGAGACCATCCTCGCGGCGCTCGAGCGCCGCTGGGTCACCAAGCCCAGGTCCGTGTTCGCCGACCAGGTTCACCAGGCATTGAACGATGCGTACAGACGATTGATCGCGCCGGCGATCGAGCGGGAGCTGCGCAGCGCACGGACAGAGCTGGCTGAGGAGGACGCCATCCACGTTTTCGCCGCCAACCTGCGCAACCTGCTCCTGCAGCCCCCTCTTCGGGGGATGGTTGTGCTCGGTATCGACCCGGGCTACCGTACGGGGTGCAAGGTCACTGTCGTGGATACGACGTCCCGCTTCCTGGAAGGGGTGACCATCTATCCACACGAGCCACAGAAGCGATGGGACCAGGCCAAAGAGATCCTCAAGCATCTGATCCACAAGCACGGCGTGCGAACCGTCGCCATCGGCAATGGCACGGCATCCAGGGAGACAGAAACACTGGTCGCACAAACGATCGGCGAGCTGCCCCCGGAAACGCGCGTGCAATACGTCCTCGTCAGCGAAGCTGGCGCCTCTGTCTACTCTGCGAGTGAACTGGCCCGAGAGGAACTGCCCGGAATGGATGTGTCTATGCGCGGCGCAGTCAGCATTGGCCGCCGTCTCCAAGACCCCCTGGCAGAACTGGTCAAGATCGACCCCCGCTCGATCGGCGTGGGCATGTACCAACACGATGTCGACCAGAGACGATTGGGGCAGGCTTTGGATGCCGTCGTCGAGAGTGCCGTGAACTATGTTGGCGTGGACCTGAACACCGCGTCGCCGGCACTGCTCAGCTATGTCGCGGGGATCAACAAGGGGACTGCGTCCAACACCGTCGCCTACAGGGATGAGCACGGCCCGTTCCGCACCCGCGCCTCCCTGAAAAAGGTCAAAGGGCTCGGTCCCAAGGCTTTCGAGCAAGCCGCGGGATTCCTGCGTATCCCAGATAGCCGCAATCCATTGGACAACACGGCCATTCACCCCGAAAGCTATCCTGCCGTCAAGCGCCTGCTCGACTGGATGGGGGTGCGCGGCGAGGAGCCCGCCCCGCGAGGCGGGCTGTCTGCGCTCGGGAAAGGCCAGGATCTGGCCCAGGTCGCGGCACGGATCGAGGTCGGCCTGCCCACCCTCCGAGACATCATTGACTCTTTGCTCAAGCCGGGGCGAGATCCCCGTGACGAGCTGCCACCGCCCCTTCTGCGGCAGGACGTGCTCAAGATCGAGGACCTGGAAGAGGGGATGGTCCTCCAGGGAACGGTGCGCAATGTGGTTCCCTTTGGGGCGTTCGTGGATATCGGCGTCAAACAGGATGGGCTGGTTCACATTTCGCAGATGGCCGACCACTATGTGCGCGATCCATTGGACGAGGTCGCCGTGGGCGACGTGGTCAGCGTGAGGGTTGTCCAGGTTGACCTCCAACGGGGGCGCATCGGGCTCAGCATGAAAGGCCTGTGAGTCTCATCTTCAAGATACGGTCTGCCCAACAACGAGCGCCACATCCTGGCACTCTATTCTTCGCGCAATTGTGTGGACTGGTGCATGGCGGGCATTGTCGCCAGAGGAAAGAGCCCAAAGCAGGCCCGCCACTATGCCAGTATGTGCATCGACACGCACCCTAGATATCATCAAAGGAAACCGCATGAGCACAGAACCGCAACTGAGCAAAGAGTCCTTCCACAGCTCATTCACCGGGAGCGAGCGCAAGTACTGGCGCTACCTGCCCCGGGGGTACGGCGATCAGGATACCCAATGGCCGGTGATCCTCTTTCTGCACGGGGGTGGGGAGCGGGGAGATGACCTCGACCTGGTGCGCAAGCACGGACCGCTCAAGGAGGTGGCGAACGGGCGAGATCTGCCCTTTATCATCCTCGGCCCGCAGATGCCCAGCAGACCTGCGAACGCGAGCAGAGGGAGACGTCCCGAGCCTTGGCCGGCAGGAGAGCGCAAGCCCATGCTCCGCGAGACCACGGGCGCGGTCCGTTCTTGGTATCGCTTTGGGCCTCCGAACGGCTGGTACGAAAACGAGGGTGACCTGCTGACCGTGGTGGACGACACGCTGGCCGAATGCCACGCAGATCCAGATCGAGTCTACCTCACCGGCCTGAGCTATGGCGGGTTCGGGACGTGGTACATGGCCAGTCGCCATCCAGCTCGCTGGGCGGCAGCGGCGCCGATATGCGGCGTGGGCGATCTGTCTGAGGTTCACCGGATCGGTGGCCTGCCGGTCTGGCTGTTCCAGGGCGGGCGCGACGACCTCGTCCTTCCCGAGTGGTCGCTGGCCACAGCCGAGGCGCTCGATCGAGCGGGGGGGAACGTTCGTGTGACGGTCCACGAGGACCTTGGGCACGACTGCTGGACTCGGGTGTACGGAGGGCAGGACCTCTACGACTGGTTTCTCTCGCACGTACGCCGGGAGCGGAGCCTCTAGCGCCCGTGCGGAGGAACCTGAGCGCAGGACGGTTCAATCGCAGACTGTCTCACACATAGGGCAGATTCCACGGGGATAGTTAGTTGAAGAATGGGCCGTCGCCTCCTGGCACAGCACACAACGTGTGAACAGGCTCAGGAGGCGACGGCCCCGGTCGCGCAGGTTGGAATCTGCGCCTACTGGATGGCAGGACGATCCCACTCTGCGACAAGCCCCGCCTATCCGAGCGCAGGCAACGGAAATCGCTCGCACAGGGCGAGCACCTCCTCCCGAACCGCGCAGAGCACAGACTCATCCCCAGAAGCGCGCAGCACGCGCCCGATGAGACGCGCGATGTCGGTCATTTCCACCGTGCCCATACCGCGCGTCGTGACCGCCGGCGTACCAAGGCGGATGCCACTGGTCACTATCGGTGGTTGCGGGTCATAGGGGATCTGGTTCTTGTTGACGGCGATCCCGGCGTCCTCCAGCATCCAGCTCGCCTCCTTGCCCGTCAGCCCAATCCCCCGCAGGTCCACGCACATCAGGTGATTGTCGGTGCCGCCGGAGACAATGCGCAAGCCCTCCTCCTGCAAAGCCGTCGACAGCGCGGTCGCGTTCTCGACGACGCGACGAGCATAGCGCGCAAACTCGGGCGACATGGCCTCGCGCAGGGCAACGGTCTTGGCCGCAATGGTGTGCATCAGCGGGCCGCCCTGGATACCCGGAAAGACCGCGCGATCGATCTTGAGCGCCAGTTCCTTGGTGCACAGGATCAACCCACCACGCGGCCCACGCAGGGTCTTGTGCGTCGTGGTGGTCACCACGTGCGCATGCGGGACAGGGGAAGGATGCACGCCGGCAGCGACCAGTCCGGCGATGTGGGCCATGTCCACGACAAAGGTTGCTCCCACCTCATCCGCGATCTCCCGCAGCCGTGGGAAGTCGATGAACCTGGAGTACGAACTGCCCCCAGCGAAGAGAAGCCGGGGCTCGTACTGCAGCGCCATCTCGCGCACGAGATCATAGTCGATCCGCTCGCTCTGTCGATCCACCCCATAGTGGTGCACGTTGTAGAACAAACCAGAGTAGTTGATCTTGTGTCCGTGCGTCAGGTGTCCGCCGTGAGCCAGGTCCATCGCCAGGACACTATCTCCAGGCTCTACGAGGGCCAGGTAGATCGCCCCATTGGCCTGCGAGCCAGAGTGTGGCTGCACATTCGCATGTTCGGCATCGAACAGCGCACATGCGCGTTCGATCGCCAGCCTCTCGGCGACGTCGACGTACTCACACCCGCCATAGTATCGTTTTCCCGGGTATCCCTCAGCATACTTGTTGGTCAGAACCGAGCCTTGAGCTTCCAGCACATCGGCGCTAACATAGTTCTCTGAAGCGATCAGCTCGATCGTATCCTGCAGTCGCTTGCGCTCAGATTGGATCGCGGCAAACAGCACCGGGTCGGACAGAGCCAGCCCACCCGCCCTTCCGCCGTTGCCGTCGTGATCCCGCACAAAGATGCTCTCCGCCTCCCATAGATCTCGCTCGAGCGTTGAGTCAGTCATCAGGATTCCTCTCAGACAACCGGTATTTCACCGGATGATTTGCTGTGATGCATCGGCTGCAGCGCACAGGGCCCCGTGGCACACCGGCCACAGACATCCGCTGTCCACTGCGGAAACCGGGCATCGTTTTCCAGGCACCGCGCATAGCAACGCGACCGGTCCAGACCGCTCTCGGTCAGCGCTCCCACCGGGCAGCGTTGGATGCAGACCCGGCACCCCCGGTCAAATGCGCAAAAGCTGCCGTCCGCATTTCTGCGTGGCGGCAGCTTGGTACCTGTGCCAAGCACAATGCTCCCCAATCGCCCAGCACATCCACTCTCGGTGATCAGCATGTGGTGGTGCCCCAATTGTCCCAGCCCACAGATCACCCCGATGCTCTTGTGCGACCACGCGCTGACCAGACGAACGGGATCAAAGTTGTGTGTGGGCGGTGCCCAGGCGGCCGGGATCCCGATCCGTTCCAGTTCGGCGACCAGCGTGATGCAAAGCTCGGACAACAAGGCATTGGTTTCGACATACGCACGGGCCCAATGCTCGGACACACGTTCTTCACACGCGTTGGCAGTCACCGTGTGAGAGGAGAAGGGAAGGTAGAACGCGCAGACCACTCGGGCATCGGGCAACAACTCGCGAGGATGCAGGTGATCGGGAACCAACGCGCAGAGCTCATCAAAACGGGGATCATCGGCAGGAGCGAATCCCACCAGCGGAGCCCGGTATCGGGTGCGGGTGGCAGGTGCGCGCGTGCGATCCATGATCAGGTCGGTGATCGTGTCAGATATGTCCACAAGACTCGCCGTGTGCATCGGGCTACTCGCCAGCACGGAATATGGGACGGCAGGAGATGGATCCCAGACAAAAAAACTGCCGAGTCTCAACCACTCGGCAGCGAGTTTAGTGGGCCCTGCTGGATTCGAACCAGCGACCAACCGGTTATGAGCCGGTCGCTCTCACCACTGAGCTAAGGGCCCACGCGAACATATTATAGTACGGAACAAGTTGGGAAGCAAGTATTCGGTTTTCTTGACACCCCCCATCACTTCAAGTACAATACGTTGTCTAGAGGTATCTTCTCAGAGGGTGGGGGAACTGGGTCCAGACTTCCGAAGTCTGGCAGACTTCGGAAGTCTTTCCCCCGAATCATTGAGATGATACGTCTAGCAGCTTGTCGGAGAAAACTTTCCAGTCAGATACAACTGTGATAGACTTGTGGTCAAAACGCGCAATGATCAGGAGGTCTATCCAACTATGGCGAACCCGACAAGCAAAAGATTTATCACGGTTGACTATGAAGAAGTCCTTGAACTCACTGTTACTTTGCGAGAATGTCTGCCACCTGATCATTTGGTCCACTTCGTCGTGGACGTCATTGCTTTGCTCGACTTGAGTTGCATCTACGTTCACTATGGGGAGCGTGGCGGCAGTGCATACGCGCCGGAAATTCTGTTAGGTTTGCTCTTCTATGGTTATGCTACCGGTGTGTTCAGTTCACGAAAGATTGAAAAGGGTACCCTTGAGTCGATTCCCTTTCGCTACGTCGCGGGTGGGATGCACATCGACCACGATACTGTTGCCACCTTTCGCAAGACCTTTCTGCCCGAAATCCGCGAGTTGTTCGTCCAGATATTGGTGTTGGCACACGTCGTAGGCGTGCTCACACTAGGCAATATCAGCCTGGATGGGTCAAAGATACACGCTGATGCTTCCAAGAGCAAAGCCGGGAGCTACAAACGACTGGGCGAGTTGGAAGAGCAGCTTCGCCAGGAAGTCGAAGAACTGCTAGCACTCGGCGAACAAGCTGACCAAGTTGAATTGCCGGAAGATATGGTCATCAAAGACGAGATCACCTTTCGCAAAAATCGATTGGCGGACCTAGCGATAGCCAAAGCCGTCTTGGAAACCCGAGCTCAGGAACGGTACGAAGCCGAACTGGCCGAGTATGAAGCCACAATGCATGCTCGAGAAGAGAAAGCACGACAGACGGGACATAGGCCTCGTGGGCGTGCTCCTCAGCCGCCTGTTCCTGGACCACGTGACAAAGACCAATACAACTTCACCGACCCGGAGTCACGGATTATGAAAAACAGCACTGATAGTGGCTTCAATCAACACTACAATGTACAAGTCGCCGTAGAACAGGAGAGTTTCTTGATCGTCTCCAACACGCTATCGAACCATCCCAATGATTATGGCGAGGCTATCCCCACATTGGACGCGATCCCTGCCAGGATAGGGCAACCAGAGGCTGCAGCCTTGGATAATGGCTACTTCAGTGAGCACAATATCGCTGAAATGGAGGCCCGTGGTATTGACCCCTACATTGCCACTGGACGCGAACCACATCATAGAAATTGGAAAACGTACTTTGCCGAGCAGACTGCGCCCCCTCCAGAAGATGCCAGCCTAACGGTGAAGATGGCCCACAAACTCCGGACCGAGATTGGCAGAGCCATCTACCGCCTGCGCAAGTGCACCGTGGAACCAGTCATCGGCATCATTAAAGAAGTATTGGGCTTCCGCCAATTCTCTTTGCGAGGGTTAGCGGCCGCTGCTGGCGAGTGGTGCCTGGTTTGCTTGGCTTTCAACCTGAAACGGTTACATAAACTACTGGTTGTTTGTTAATCGAGGTTAGTTCCGCGTGTCCACAACCAGAAAAAGCTCTTTCAAAGCACGCGAAACGCCTCCACTGGGCCCGACCTTTCGGTATCAGCACAGAATGAAAGGCAGAATGATGTCACCAGTTTGACTGTTTTCGTCCTTGTTGGTAGCTTTACCTACATTCGCACCTATTTCTCCGACAAGCTGCTAG
>JADHXD010000175.1 GCA_016783145.1 Anaerolineae bacterium | reverse complement strand
ATCCTGTGCTCATCAATCCCCTTCCAAGTAGTACAGCGTGGGGATCTGCTCCAGGGCAGCGCGCAGTCCCGGCCTGAGCTGATCGTAGGCCCACGCTACCTCGACGTCCCCCTGCGCGGGATCGCCCACCAGGTGCCTGATCAACCGGGTGGCATTGATCCCGCCGCCCACATCCTCGCCCTGGCGAAGCAGCTCACGCACCTGAGCCTCGACAAAGCCCGGGGTTAACCTGGACTGGAGCGATTCGACAGCACGCTTGAGTGGATCGTTCATCTTAACAGCTTTCACAGCTCTTGGGCCCGCACGACGGCAGGCGAGGCTGGATGCGGCCTGCGTCCAGCAGGGTTTTCATCGCCGCGTCCAGTTGAGCCAGCCTTCGCCGGTCGACCGAATGGTAGATCCAGCGCGCATCCTGGTCGTCGCGCTCGCTCTGCACCAGCCCCACGTCGTGCAGGACGCGCAGGTGATGCGAGATCAAGCTGAGCGAGAACCCCAGATGCCCGGCAATTTCGCAGTTGCACTGCACACCCTCCATCAGCATGTTGAAAATGCAGAGTCGCGAGGGGTCCGCCAGCGCTTTGAGCACGCGTGCCAGTTCCTCTTTGCTCAGGCCTGGGTCATCGCGAAGCGATGATTTGTCTGTCGAGGGCATATACTTTAACATGCGTTGAAGTATATGCGGATCGCGACGACATGTCAAATGGGTGCCGTCGTTCGGCGGCGGCTACGGATAGCCGCCCTACATCGCATCGCAGATGTGGCACAGACTTCCGATTTCTGCTGCCCGAGGACCAGGCCTGCTGCGAGGAGGCTTGCATTGCGCTGTGCGACAGGTGTGCGGGACGAGAAATCGGAGGGCTTGCCTCTCCGGTTGGCAGCAGCGCTACCGTTCCCGGTCGTGCCCTGGACAAGAGCACTCGGCTATGGTATGATACCCGGCTGTGGGTGACTCGGGAGAACGGGAGGGGTCCTCTTACAACTGCGGCTGCCCTGGCAAACCTGCTCCTGCGTGGCAGCAGCAAGGGAGGTGGAACGTGGTCAACGACGGGCTGGCCTCGGCGCAGTGCAGGGGCATCATCGTTCGCCAGATGAGGGCGTCTGACATCCCAGGCGTGGCTCGGGCGCACATCGCAGCATGGCGGGTGGCCTTTCGGGGCATCCTATCCGACCGAACCCTCGACGGCCTCCGTGTCGAGCACTTTGAAGGAGCTTGGCAAGAGATCATCCAGCGAGAAAATCGCACCAACCTGGTTGCCGAGCAGGGCGGGGAGATCCTGGGCTATGTGGCTTTTGGGCCTACGCACGATCTCCAGGACGACGCCCGACCACCAGGCGAGATCTATGGCATCTATGTGCACCCTGATCACTGGCGAGTGGGTGCCGGTCGCAGCCTGATGTCCCAAGCGCTGAAGCAGTTGAGAGGACAGGGGTTCACCCGGGTCATCGTATGGACGATGGCCGGTAACGCGATATCCCGAGGGTTCTACGAGAAGAACCGCTTTGTGCTCGATGGAGGGGAGAGGACATCCGAGCGCGGCGGAGAGCGGTTCCAGGAACTTGTATTTACCCGCGCCCTGTGAGCCATCCTGACGGCAGCGCCCGTATTTCGCCCGATCCCCTGGGTACCGTCGCAGGCGGCGCCCGTTGAGGATGCCCTACCAAGGTCACGCCGGCGACGGTCGTGAGTGGGTTTTGGGTCTTGCATGCTTGCCCGTCCGCCCGTTCAGGACTATGATCGCACATAGGATCGTTGCCCCTTTCACATAGACGAGGAGGAGAGGTCCGTGGGTGCCGTGTCGGATGGCCGAACCCCTGCCTGGGAGCGATCCAGGCGGGCGATGGGTCTCTTGCACGTCGAGGGCGCGGGGCCGTGACTGCACCTCTTCTAAAGACAAAGCTGTACATCCCTCCGCAGCGGCCGAACCTGGTGTCACGCCCGCTGCTGATCGAACGCTTGAACCAGGGTCTCCGTCACAAGCTGACCCTCCTCTCTGCCCCTGCCGGCTTTGGCAAGACCGCCCTGCTGAGTGCGTAGTGCACCAACCTGCGGAGCGGCCTTGGATCTATCTCTGCCAACGCGGCCTGGCTCTCTTTGGATGAAGGCGATAACGATCCGGTCCGTTTCTGGTCCTATGTCATCGCGGCCTTGCAGACGGTTCAGGAGGATGTCGGGCTGGAGGCGGCAATCGCGCTCGGTTCGCCGCCGGTCCCACCCGTGGAAGATCTGTTGGCCGCGTTGATCAACCAGATCGACTCCTTGCCCAGTCGCGCCGTCCTCGTCTTGGGCGACTATCACCTGATTTCCGCACAGCCCGTGCACGATGGGCTCACCTACCTGCTCGCGCACCTCCCGGATGGTGTGCACCTGGCGATTGCCACCCGTGCGGACCCGCCCTTGCGCATCGCGCGCTTGCGCAGGCGCGGTCAAGTGAACGAACTGCGCCAGGCCGACCTGCGCTTCACAGGCCACCAAGCGAGCGCGTTTCTGAACGAGGCGATGGGCCTGGGCCTCTCGGCGGACGACGTCGCCGCGCTGACCGCTCGCACCGAAGGATGGATCTCGGGGCTGCAAATGGCAGCAGCCTCGCTGATGGGGCAGGACGAACCCACCCGTTTCATCCACGCCTTCACGGGCAGCGATCGTCACGTCCTGGACTACCTGGTTGAGGAGGTCCTTCACCGGCAGCCCGATCACATCCAGACCTTTTTGCTGCGGACGGCGATCCTGGATCGCCTGACCGGCCCCCTGTGTGATGCGTTGCTGGAGCTCAGTGGAGCCCGGGAGGGAGGGGACAAATCCGAGAGCCCGGGAGAAGAGGATCCATCGCCCCGACCGCGCGCTGGCCAAGAGGGCCAGGAGATCCTAGAATCCCTCGAGCGCGCCAATCTCTTTATCGTGCCCCTGGACAACGAGCGGCAGTGGTATCGCTATCATCGCCTCTTTGTCGACCTGCTGCGCAAGCGTCTGCACCAGGTCTGCGGAAATCTGGTGCCCGCTCTGCACCGCCGGGCGAGCGAGTGGTGCGAGCAGAATGGGTGGACTGCTGAGGCGATAGAGCACGCGTTGGCTGCGCAGGACCTGGAACGAGCAGCGGAGCTGATCGAGGGGGCTGCAGAACCCACGTTGATGCACAGCGAGGTGGCTACCCTTCTCCGTTGGCTGGAAGCCCTGCCCGAGGGGCTGATCCGCCGCCGCCCCTCGTTATCCCTCTATCGCGCCCTGGCGCTCTTGTTGAGCGGACGCCCGTGGGACCTCGTCCGGTCGCGCCTGGAGGACGTGGATGCCGGTCTCATCCCCGGCCAAGCGGCCTCTCTGCGCGCCTTGGTGGCCGTCTTCAAGGGGCAGATGCCTCGTGCGGCCGAACTATCCCGCCAGGCATTGGAGAACCTGCCCCAGGATGACCGGTTTATGCGCGGCCTCGCTGCCTGGCTTCTGAGCACCTCTCAACTGGCAGAGGGTGACCTGGCGACCGCGGGTCAAGTCCTCTGTGAGCTCAGCCAGGTCAGCCAGGAGAACGGCAATGTCATGGTCGCCGTGGGTACCCTGGGGAACCTGGCCCGGGTGCGCGCGCGACAGGCATGCCTGCAGGAAGCGAAGGCGATCTATGAGCGGGCGATTGCCCTGGCTACGGATGAGCAGGGCCGGGTCCTGCCTATCGCGGGCCGGGTGATGGTCGGGTTAGGCGACCTACTGCGAGAGTGGAACGAGCTCGATGCCGCGGCACGCTGCCTGGAGGAGGGCATTCAGTTGACCGAGCGCTGGCGCGAGGTCGCTGCATTCCCCGGTTATATCAACTTGGCGCGCGTCAGGCAGTCACAAGGGGACGCAGAAGGTGCGCGCGAAGCGATCCGCGAGGCCCGGCGATTGGCGGTGGAATTTCTCGTGCCGACGCCCCAACTTCTTCTCTCGTGCCGCCGCTCCCGCGGCGGCACGAGAACTCCCGCAATGCCTCACATCGCCCGGCATTCTCCGTGAGCACCGTGCCTCAGCGGTGGTTCACCCCTTTCCAGCGGACTCGTCGCGCGGGTTGGGGTCCACCCCTCCCGCAACACAGATAGGGTCGGGCTTGTCCTTTCTGCGGTCGGTGTTTCGGACTTTTTGACAGACTGCTATAGATGCCCTATAATACTTCTACAGGAGGGTCTGAGGATGGCTACAGAGACAAATCGACCTACGCGCAAAGTAACGGTCACCTTGCCCATTTCTCTGCTAGCCCGGCTGGACGGCGTAGTGCCGTCCCGTTTGCGGAGCGCCTTCATTGTCCGCGCCATTGAAGAGCGACTGGCGCTTATGGAACAAGCTGCCGCACTGGAAGAGTCGGCGGGTGCCTGGCGAGACGAGGACTATCCGGACATGGCCACCGAGGGTGCGATAGACCGGTGGCTGGCCGAATTGCGGGGTCCTGCCGACGACCGGCTGTATGAGCTGTCAGCGGACCCCGGGGAAAGAGGCGAGGCGCCCTAGATGGTCGCGTACCTGGTTGACACAGGGATCCTTATCCGTCACCTGCGAGGCAGGAAAGCCGCCGTGCACCTTCTCCGAGAGCTCGGCAGCAGGGATCGCCTGGCCATTTCTGCCACAACTCGAGCAGAGATCCGCGCCGGTATGCGCCTACCAGAGGATCGCGCCACGTGGCGACTGCTCGCCCGCCTGGAGACCATTTCAGTGGACCGCGAGATCGCCGACCGAGCGGGTGTCCTGGTCCGACGTGCCCGGAGTCAAGGCCGTACCCTCCACGTGATCGACGCCCTGATCGGCGCCACGGCTGCCCAACAGGGCATCACCCTTCTCACCCTCAACGCGGCCCACTTTGCAGGGCTGGGTCTCAGTCTCTATCCGCTGCCTGATGAACTGGCTTGACGTCAAGGCAGCACCGCGCACAACTTGCCTGAGCATACCGCACGCAGCCATCGATCGGATCTCGTCTCAGGTCACAGATCTCGTAGCGATCCCCGATCACCTGGCCTGTACTCATCGCCGTTTCCCCCGCCACATCGCCCGTTGAGTGGGTTCCCTGTCCATATGCTACCCCAGGTAGAGGCCGAACCTAAACCTCTGCGTGCCCTCAGGGCTCGATGACGACTTTTATCACGTTCTCCGCCTTGGTGTCCATCATCTTGAGACCGTGGTCCACCTCCTCCAGGGGCAGACGGTGGCTGACAAGTTGCGCGAGATCCAGCTTGCCGGAGCGGATCAGGTCAAAGATGGGGCCGTATCCCTCGGGCATAGACTGTGACCCGGTGACCGTCTTTTCGCTGAATTTAAAGTCAATGACCGGCAGCGTGGCCCGGTCGGCAGCAAAGGAGCCCACGACGACGACCAGGCCTCCCCCCCTGACGCAGGCCACCGCTTCGGGGATGGTCTCATCCTGATCCCCACCCACGCACTCGATAGCCTTGTCCACGCCACGCCCGCTGGTGAGGTCCAACGCCGCTTCGCGCACATTGTCCCTGTGCGCGTTGAGCACCAGGTCCGCGCCCATCCCTCGCGCCAGGTCGCAGCGATAGTCCACGATGTCCGTACTGATCACCGTCGCGCCGCGCAGCTTGGCGAGCATCATCGCCGACAGGCCGATTGGGCCGCAGCCCTGGATCAGCAGCACCTCGCCGGGGCAGACCGCGGCCCGTGTGGAGACAGCGTGGTTGGCGATCCCCGCCGGCTGCGCGACGGCGGCTTCCGTAAAGCTCACATCATCGGGGATAGGCGTGCATCCCTGGGCGCGCCCGACGACATATTCGGCGTAGGCGCCGTGGGCGGTGAACCCCGGGCTCAGGGGCGACGCGCACCGATCGCGCTTACCGGCCTGGCAGGGCGGGCACTGGCCACAGGCCAGGCTTCCCATCCCCGCCACCCGGTCGCCAACGGACAAGCACTCTACCTCGGGACCCACCTGGACAACCGTGCTGGCTACCTCGTGCCCCATCACGCGGGGCAGGGTCATCTTGGGGTGCTGCCCGTGATACCCCTCCAGATCGGAGCCGCAGATGGAGCACGCTTCGACCTTGAGCAGCACCTCGCCCGGGCCAAGGGCCCTCAAGGGTAGGTCCACCAGTTCCATACGTCCAGGCTCCCAGAGCATCATCGCTTTCACAAGTCCCTCCTCCATTCCTCTGCGATCTCTCGATGGGCGGCCACGTTCTCCAGGAACGAGCGCCGCAGGTCTTTGTCGTCGATCCTGGCTGCGCGTTCCTGCAGCAGACAGTAGGCGTTCTCCAGGATAGGCCGAGCGCGGGGATCCTGGTTCGCTCGCAGAACCTGGTAGCAGGTCAGGTAGATGCGGAGGGGTTCCATCGTGCCCTCGAATCCCGGACGGTTTTCCAGGCAGTCCAGGATCTGGTGCACGTGAGCGAGGGCTTGTACGGGTTCCTCCTGCGCCAGGGCGACGCAGGCCAGGCCGGCTAGAGGCTCCGGGGTCAGGTGAAGCTGGCTCAACTTACACCGCAGGGCTAGCGCCTGCCGGTAGGCGTCGGCAGCTACCACCCGATCTCCCAACCCCATCATGGCGTGACCCAGGACTGTCAGGGCTTGTGTCTGATCGACGGGGTTACCGGTGCGCTCTCCACAGTCGACGGCCCGCTGCGCGTAGCGGTGTGCAGCCTCATCGTCGCCGAGGTGATGGCAGAGCAGGCTCTGAGAAACCTGCCACCAGCCCTGCGTTTCGCGGCGATCAGAGTCGGCGGAGTACGACCGTTCGTAGCAGTCCCCAGCCCGCGCATAGTCGCCCAGCGCGTCCAGGATCACACCCAGGCTAAGCAGCGCCACTGCCTCGGTCGAGCGGTCGCCGATCTCGCGCCAGATGCGCAGGGCGCGCTCAACTCGGGCCTTGGCCGACGCATAGTCTCCCTGCCAATGGGAACTCTGGCCGAGCGCCACCGTCGCCCAGGCCTCCTCCCAGCGATTGCCGGTCTCACGACAGAGGCGCAAGCCCTGCTCATGGTAGACCATGTGCGCAGCGTAGTCGCCTTGTTCGCCACAGACAATGCCGAGGGTGTTGAGCGTGCGGCCTTCGCCCATGCGGTCGCCCAGGTCACGATAGATGCGCAATGCCTCCTGAAAGTAGGCCGTGGCTGCAGCAAAGTCGCTCCGGGCCCCGGTGGCGTTCATCCCGAGTTCGCGCAGGCTGTCCGCCTCTACCACCCGGTGGCGCGCCGCGCGAGCGAGGGTCAGCGCCCGCTTGAGCCGGGCCTCCTGCGTTTCAAGGTCTTCTGCGGTCCCAATGGCCCATTCTGGATAGGCCGCTCCCTCGATGCCTGGGTCCTGAGCCGCCTGAGCCAGGCGGATGGCACGTTCTGCGGCAGCGCTGGACGCGCCATAGGCTCGCATCCGATGGTTATAGATCGCCTCGCGCAGGGCAACCTCGGCCAATCGCCGCGTCGCTTCCTGCCCGCCGTGCTGCTGTGCGAGGATCTCGGCGGCCTGCCTTAGGGCCTTCAGGTCACGGCCCTGCGCCCCCCGCGCGGCCTGCACGTTGTACACCCCCTCGCGGGCCAGCAGGAGAGCGTAGCGTTCGGCAGCCTGCTCGGCAGTGTCACCTTTCGGCGTCAGGTCGAGGGCACGATTCAGGTATCCCAGTGCCTCCGCATTGGCATAGTGCCCCGCCGCTCGTTCCCCCGCCCGGCGCAGGTAAGCCACCGCCCGTTCGGTCTCCCCGGCCTGCTCCAGGTGGTCGGCGATCAGCCCGGCGTACTCCTCGACCCGCTCGCCGCTATGCTCGATCAGCCACTCGGCCACGCAGGCGTGGTACGCACGCCGCTGGCGGCCGAGTATCTCTTCCAGGACCACGTCGCGCAGCACGTTGCTGGCGAATATGAACTCACCCGCCCCGGCAAAGGCCGACTCTGCGCGAAGGTGCACGTGATCGCGCTCGACCAGCGCGCTCAGTACGCCCTCCACCTCCACGGCAAGGGCATCGGCGGCGCCCAGGGCGCGCACGGCGCCGTCCCAGAAGACCCGTCCCACGACCGCCGCCCGCTGCAACACCGCGCGCTCGGTGGGGAACAGCCCATCCAGCCGGGCCTGAATCAGCCCGGTCAGCGTGGACGGCACACGCACATTGGACAGGCGCTCCATCTCTACTCGCCAGGCAGGCTCCTCCTTGACGATCACCCGGTCCTCGATCAGCACCTTGATCAGCTCTTCGACGTAGAACGGGTTCCCTTCGGCGCGCTCCACAACCAGGTCGCGCAGCGTGTCAGGCACCTCGTCCGCCCTTTGTAGGATCTCTGCCACCAGGCGACGGCTCTCGCGCCTGGAGAGGGGACGCAAATCGATGCGCGTGTGGAACGGCTGCCCACCCCCCCACGCCGGTCGCCGCTCGTACAGCTCGGGACGGGCCAGGCAGACCACGAGCAGCGGCAATTCGGGATTCCGGCGCACCAGGTGGTTGATCGTGTCCAGGGAGCTCTCGTCGGCCCAATGGATGTCCGCCAACTCGATGACCACCGGGGTTCGCTGGGCGATGTGGAGCAAGAACCGTATCAAGTGGTGTTGAGCTTCTTGGTGGAAGCCTTGCACGTCGACCAAGGCGCCGGCCAAGTGTGGACTGTCCACTTCGCGCAGGTCAAAGCCAACCAGGTGGCCGATGAGATGAGCCATCCTGATCTGGTCGTCCACACCGGTGGCGTCCATTCGTTGTGCGATGCCCTTTTCCAGCTTGCCGCGAACCGCCGCCGGGCTGTCGCTGTCCTGGATGCCAAAGCGATCTGAGAACAGGTCGCGCAAGAGTGCGTAGGGACGTTGCGCTATCTCTGGTACGGCACGACCACGGGCCATCCAGACCTCTATACCCTCCAGCTCGAGCCAGTTCCTGAACTCGTACAGCAGCCGCGACTTGCCCAGGCCGGGCTCACCGACCACAGTCACCACCTGCGTTTCGCCATCCTCCACCGCGGCGTAGAACGCCTCTTGCAGGCGTTCCAGCTCCGCCCGGCGACCCACCATGCGCGTCTCGACGCCCTCTACGCCTGGCGTGTTCAGGCGGAGGACGCGTGGCTTGACCGACCGCACCACGTACGTCTCCAGCGACTGCCTGCGCCCCCGGACGCGCAGCGGATCACCCGCCTCCACATCGAACACCCCCCTCACGTGGCGATAGGTGTCGTGCGAGATCAGAATACTGCCGGGCGCAGCGGCACGCTCCAGACGATGGGCCAGGCTGATGGTCGGGCCGCTGGCAGTCACGCGGTCGGGGGTTTCGGCATCGGGGGTCAGCAAGGCCAGGCCGGTGGTGATGCCCACCTGCATCGGCAGCGGATCGCCATCGTCACCCTCGTCCAAGGACCCGCGCAGCGCAGCCTGCATCTCCAGCGCAGCGCGGATGGCTCGCTCCGCGTCGTCTTCCCGGGCAGACTCCACACCCCACAGGGCCAGCGCCGTGTCGTAGCCGCGGTCTTGCACCCACCCGCCGCGATCGACGATGACCCTCTCCAGCCGCTCCCATAGTCGTCCGAGCGTGTCGCGCACCGCCTCTGCGTCCCCCTCGGCGATGAACTCTGCATACTCTGTCAGGTCCGTAGAGAGCACCGTTACCAGCCTGTTGCGCTCCGTGGGCGTGCGCTGCGAGTCGGTGTCCCTCCCCACGTCTCGCCCAGCCCCATGCTTGGCCAGCGTGGCCTCGATCTCACCCCGGCGCTCCTTGCGCTCCTCGAGGATCATCCGCACCGACTCTGCGGCAGCCTCCTGCAAACCTCTCGGCGTGTGGGCCACCGTTCCCCCCAGCGCGACCACGATGGCCTCGGCCAACTCCGACGCCGTCCCATAGCGCGCCGCAGGGTCCTTGGCCATCGCCCGCCGCAGCACCTCGTCCAGCGCAGCGGGCAGGCTGTCGTTCAGCGCACACGCGCTAGGCACCGGTTCGCTGACGTGCTTGAATACCGCATCCATCGGGGTCTCGCCCCGGTAGGGCAACTGACCGCTCAGTATCTCGAACACCACCACCGCCAACGAGTACAGGTCGGCGCGATGATCCGCCCCACATCCCATGGCCTGCTCAGGGGCCATGTAGCCCGGCGTGCCCATCAACGACCCACTTTGGGTCAGGCCCTGACCCGCACCCACGCCCCCCTGAGACACGATGCGCGCGATGCCAAAGTCGCTCACAAAGGCGTTCCCCTCGCCGTCGATCAGGATGTTC
>JADHXD010000174.1 GCA_016783145.1 Anaerolineae bacterium | reverse complement strand
TGATCCGATTCTCCCTGCCCGTGCTCAGCGAGCTGGGTTTCCCCGCGAGCCGGATACTCAACTCGCTGGAGATGCGCATGAAGTGTGGGATCGGCAAGTGCGGACGGTGCAACATAGGGGGCAAGTACGTGTGCAAGGATGGCCCCGTGTTCACCCTTGAGGAATTGCGACATTTGCCCCAAGAGTACTAGGGCAAGCAGGAGCGAGAATGGTGGAGAGGTCCATGGAAATAACGTACCGAAGCGATTTGGCCCATCACATTCTAGAGGAATGCGGCGAGAACGTCCATCTGTGCTACCAGTGCAAAAAGTGCACGGCTGGCTGCCCGGCGGCAGAGCACTTTGACCTGACGCCTCATCGCTTGATACGGGCCCTGCAACTCGGCCAGAAGGAGAGTGTCCTGAACTCCAAGACGATCTGGCTGTGTGCTGCCTGCGAGGCGTGTACCACGCGCTGCCCACAGGGGATCAACCTGCCGAAGGCGGTGGACGTACTGCGGATCATGGCCGCGCGTGAGGGAATCAAGCCGGCCGTCCCGCCCATCCCCGCGTTCTATACTTCGGCCCTGCGGGGGATCAAGCTGTTCGGCCGGATGTACGAGGCCGGCTTGATGGCCGAGCTGTACCTGCGCATGGCCTTGTCGGGCGACCTGGATTACGGCCAGTTCATCAACAAGGACTTGGGCCTGGCCCTAAAGATGCTCAGGATGGGCAAGCTCAAGCCGTTCCCGCCGTTGAGCCGTGCCGCAAAGCACAAGAGCAAGAAGGCCGAGGACGCCCAACGGCAGCAGGTGGGCTACTATCCAGGATGCAGCCTGCACGGCACGGCGGTGGAGTACGATATGTCCACGAGGGCCGTGGCAGAGAAGCTAGACCTGGAACTGGTCGAGCCCAGCGGTTGGGTGTGCTGTGGCACCACCCCTGCCCACTCTACCGACCACCTGCTGTCCACGGTTATGCCCATGAAAAGCCTCGAGTGCGTCGAGCAGAGCGGCCAGTCGCAGGTCACGGTTCCGTGCCCCTCTTGCTTTATTCGCATGCGAACGGCCCTGCACGACGTGGAGTCTGACCCCGAGCTGCGAGAGCAGGTGGAAGCCAGGGTAAAGTACACGCCGTCGCCGGATCTCAAGGTGGAGCACCTGCTGACGACCATGTACGAAAGCGTGGGGCCGGAGCGAGTGTCCGAGGCGGTGACGCGCCCCCTGAACGGATTGAAGGTCGTGTGCTACTATGGATGTGTTGTTACCCGCCCGCCGGAACTCACCGGCGCGACAGAGGTCGAGTATCCGATGAGCATGGACCATCTGATGGAAGCGGCCGGGGCCGAAAGCCTGGACTGGTCTTACAAGACCGAGTGCTGCGGGGTATCCCTGGTCTTTACCCAGTTGCCGATGGTGATGGACATGTGC
This sequence comes from Anaerolineae bacterium, assembly GCA_016783145.1. Classification (GTDB taxonomy): domain Bacteria; phylum Chloroflexota; class Anaerolineae; order JAFGEY01; family JAFGEY01; genus BS750m-G44. The sequence continues at coordinate 8,743 of JADHXD010000174.1, read as the reverse complement.
CACAAGGTGCTGGACAACGCCAAGGCGGTGGGTGCCGAGGCGATCGTGGTGGCTTGTCCGCTCTGCCAGGCGAACCTGGATGTGCGCCAGCAGCAGACCGGTGAGGAGTACGGGCGTGAGTATGACTTGCCCATCCTGTACTTTACCCAGTTGATGGGGCTGGCCTTCGGCCTGGATCCCGCCAGCCTGGGACTGGATAAGCACTTTGTCAATGCCAAACCCCTGCTGCAGGAAAAGGGGATATGGCCCGCGTCGTAGCCGGGAGATCGAGATGGAATCAGAGAACCGTCAGTCGCAAGTGGTGGTAAGCGAACTCGACTTGACGTCGAGGGATGAGATCGCCGCGCAGTTGAGTGGGCTAGACCTGGCGTACTGTTTTCAGTGCGGCGTGTGCTCCGGCTCCTGCCCGACGGCATCCAGGATGGAGTATGGGCCGAGACGGATCGTGCACATGCTGCGTCTGGGCTTGGTGGACCAGGTCCTGCGCAGTCGCGACGTCTGGATGTGTGTCTCGTGCTTTTCCTGCTCCGCGCGCTGTCCGCAGGGCATCGAGATCGCGGACGTGATGTCGGTCCTACGGAACACCGCTCTGGCAAAGGGCGTGGCGAAGGACGAGGAAGCCGTCTTCAGCCGGACCTTTGTGGACGTGGTGCAGCGATATGGCCGGATGTTTGAGATGGAGGCCCTGCTTCGCTACTATGCGAGCAAGCCGGGCTTGTCGGGGCTGGCTGGCCTCGTCCGCCAGGCGGAGCTGGGCATCCGGATGTTCAGAAAGGGCAAGATCTCGCTGCGGCCTGAGCGCATTGACGATCTCGAGGACCTGCGCAGGATCGTTGCACATGTCAGCAGAGGAGAGAGACGTTGAAATACGCATACTATCCGGGGTGCAGCCTGCACACAGGCGCTAAGGAATACGACGCTTCCTGGCGAGCCGTCTGCCAGCATTTGGGCATCGAGCTGGTCGAGATGGAGGATTGGAGCTGCTGTGGGACCGTGCATGCGACGAACGTGGATCGCACCCTGTCGCTTGCCCTGGCGGCACGGAACCTGACTATCGCCGAGGAGATGGGGTTGGAGGTGATTGCGCCGTGCAGCGGGTGCTACAAGAACCTGCGAACTGCGGACGAAACGCTCAAAGAGGATGCCAGCGTGCGGGAAGGGATCAATCCCGGGCTCTCGCGCCCCTTTGAGGGGAGCAGTGCGGTCAAGCATCCGCTGTACGTGATCCTGGAGGAGATCGGCCTGGACAGGTTCACAGACCTACCCCGGCCACTTCGCGGCTTGGCCGTGGCTCCTTACTATGGATGCGTGCTCACCCGACCGCCTGGCCTCGATCCGGTGGACGATCAAGAGGATCCCCAGGGCCTGGATCGCCTGTTGGAGGCCCTTGGGGCCACTGTTGTCTCCTATCCGGCCAAGACCAAGTGCTGTGGGGGGGCGGTCCTGCTGTCGCACACAGACATCACGATGGACCTGACGGGCAGCCTGCTCAAGCAGGCCAAGGACGCCGGGGCCCAGTGTCTGGCGGTGGCGTGCCCAATGTGCCAGATGGCTCTGGATGCCTACCAATACCAGGCCGAGCGACGCCTCGGAGAAAAGATCAACCTGCCGATTCTGTACTTTACACAGTTGATGGGGGTAGCGCTGGGCATAGACGAGGGACAATTGGGGTTGAACCGGCTGTTCGTTTCGCCGGCCAGGGCGCTGGCGCGAGCCTAGCATTGCGCGGTATGGGTGATTCTGCTGAGCAATGTCGCCTTTGGAAAGGCGACCTACAGGCAGATTCTCGAGCGCGCGGCTTCCTACATCTAGTAGGGCACGTTTCCGTACGTGCTGATTCTCTAGCCTCTGCCGGAGTCCATTCGACCGGCAAAGTGTGCGGCGACCGGGTCTCCGCGTGACAGGAGAGTTCTCAGAGCGCGGGGACGTAGAAAGGAAAGACGATGAGTTATCTTCTGCCTTCGGCGGAAAAGCAGAGAGAGTTTGTGCGTGATGTGAAACAGAGGGGAGCGCCGAATATCACCGCTTGCTACCAGTGCGGCAAGTGCACGGCGGGCTGCCCGGTTGCGTTCGAGATGGACTACCCTCCGAACCAGGTCATCAGAGGCGTGCTGTTGGGCATGCGCGAGGCGATGCTGTCGAGCCGCACGATATGGCTCTGTGCCGCGTGCGAAACCTGCTCAACGCGATGCCCCCAGGAAGTGGATCCGGCAGCAGTGATGGACGCGCTGCGCAGGATCGCCTACGCTGAGGGCATCCGGTCGCCAGAGCAGGACGTGCCCTTGTTCCACCGCATCTTTTTGGGGACTGTCAAGCAGTTCGGGCGGGTGTTCGAAGCAGGGATGATGGGCTTTTACAACGTCTTTAGCGGGCACCTGACCCAGGACCTGCTGATGGCTCCCAAGCTGCTGCTGAAGGGCAAGATCAGCCTCTTCCCAGCGCGGAACAAGCACGCCAAGGAGTTGAAAGAGATGTTCGCCAAGGCCAAGGAATTGGAGGCCAGTTGAAATGAAGTATGCCTACTATCCAGGATGCTCGCTTCACTCGACGGGCAAAGACTATGATATGTCGGCCAGGGCGATCTGCCAGGCTCTGGACATCGAACTGCAAGAGATCCCAGACTGGATCTGCTGTGGCGCCTCGTCTGCCCACATGACTTCTGAGCTGATGTCGCTGGCGCTGCCGGTAAAAGACCTGGTCGCGGCCCGGGAGATGGGGATGGACACGGCGGTGTGCTGCGCGGCGTGCTACAGCCGGCTCAAGATCGCCAACAAGACCATGTCCTCTGGCGAAGAGGGTCTCTTGAGTCAAGTGGAGGAGCTCGTCGGTAGTCCATATCGGGGGGAGAGCAAAGTCAAGCACCTGCTCGAGATCGTGATCAAGGAGTACGGGCTTGACGCACTGCAAGAGAAGGTGAGCCAGGACCTCGGCGGTCTGAAGGTGGCGGCGTACTATGGCTGCTTGTTGGTCAGGCCACCCGAGGCGGTGGACCTGGACGATCCAGAGGTTCCCACTCTGATGGAGCAGTTGATCACCGCCCTCGGGGCACAGGCAGTAGAGTGGCCGTACAAGACGGAGTGCTGTGGGGCCAGCCTGTCCCTGACCAGGACCGACATAGTCGTCAAACTGTGTCACGATATCTTTGAGATGGCCGTTGCCAATGGGGCGGACTGCTTGATGGTGGCCTGCCCGCTGTGCCAGGCGAACCTCGACATGAGGCAGGCACAGGTGAACAAGCGGTACAAGACCGACTTTGCTCTGCCCGTTTTCTACTTTACACAACTCATCGGCCTGGCATTGGGCATAGACGGGAAAACACTGGGCCTTGACAAGCTCCTGGTGAGCCCGAAGAAGCTGCTGAGCGCGGCCGCTGTGGCCTAGCCCCCGCCGAACGATGCTCGGGCCGGCCCTTCCCAGGAGAGGGATGCTCCGAGGCGTCGGTTTTCACCGGCTCTGGCCCCTCCCTGGGTGGTGCTGAGCCAACAAGCACGTGACCGTTGCCGAGGGGTAACGTTAGCTGGGAGGTAGATCGTACAAGATGGCGAGAATAGGTGTTTTTATCTGTCACTGTGGAACCAATATCTCTGCGACCGTGGACGTCGAGAAGGCCGCCAAGCTGGCGGCTGACCTGCCGGGCGTGGCGTACGCAGCAGACTACCGGTATATGTGCTCTGATCCGGGTCAGAAGCTGATTGCCGAGGCCATTAGAGAGCACGGCCTGGACCGGGTGGTCGTGGCGGCGTGTTCGCCCAGTCTGCACGAGCCGACTTTCCGGGGCTGCATTGAGGCCGAGGGCTTGAACCCCTACCTGCTGGAAATCGCCAATATCCGGGAGCAGTGCTCCTGGGTCCACACAGACCGAGACCAGGCCACAGACAAGGCCGTGGACTTGATCGATATGGCGTGCGCCAAGGTGATGCAGGCCAGACCGCTGACCCCAAGCCGCGTCCCCGTCGAGCGGAGAGCGCTGATCATCGGGGGGGGGATATCGGGCATCCAGGCAGCGATTGACATCGGACTGGCGGGCTACGAGGCGGTCATCGTGGAGCGAGAGCCTTCCATTGGGGGTAGGATGGCCCAGTTTGACAAGACATTCCCCACGCTGGACTGCGCGGCGTGCATCCTTACGCCCAAGATGGTCACCGTGTCCCGCAACAAGAACATCAAGGTCTATACCTATTCCGAAGTGGAAGAGGTCACCGGGTATGTGGGCAACTATGTCGCCCGGATCAGACGGCGAGCGCGCTCGGTCGATGCCGACAAGTGTACGGGCTGTGGGACGTGTTGGCAAAAGTGCCCCAAGAAGGTGCCCTCAGAGTTCGACGAGGGCCTGGGTACGCGCACCGCCATTTACATCCCGTTCCCTCAAGCCGTGCCGCGGGTGCCGGTCATCGATCGCGACAGCTGCATCTACTTTCAGAGGGGCAGGTGCAGGATCTGTGAGCGATCTTGCGAGGTAGAGGCCGTAGACTATACCCAGGAAGACGAGGTGTTCGAGGAAAAGTTCGGCGCGATCATTGTCGCGACGGGCTTTACGCTCTTTGATCACTCGGTGTACACAGAGTACGCGGGCGGCCATCACAAGGACATCATCACAGGTCTCCAGTTTGAGAGGATGGTCAACTCTTGTGGCCCTACCGAAGGAAAGGCACTGCGCCCGTCCGATGGAAGGGAAGTCAAGACGGTCGTCTTTATTCAGTGCACAGGTTCGCGGGACAAGGCCAAGGGAGTCGAGTACTGCTCTCGGCTGTGCTGTATGTACACGGCCAAACACGCGCTGTTGTTCAAAGAGCACCACCCCGAGGGGGAGGCCTATATCTTTTACATAGACATTCGGGCGGCGGGCAAGAACTATGAAGAGTTTGTCCGCAGGGCGCAAGAGGAGTTTGGGGTCAAGTATCTTCGGGGCAGAGTCTCGCGGATCTTTGAGCGCGATGGAAACCTGGTGGTGCGGGGAGCAGACACTCTGTCTGGCATCTCCGTGGACATCGAGGCGGACCTGGTCGTCCTCGCGACGGGGTTGATCGCGCGGGATGATGCAGTGGACGTGGCCCGGATGCTGGGAATCCCCTATGACAAGAATCGCCTGTTCACCGAGGGTCACCCCAAGCTGGCTCCGGTGGAGACGGTGACCAGCGGCGTGTACCTGACCGGTGCTTGCCAGGCTCCGAAGGACATCCCTGATACCGTGGCCACCGCGTCCGCTGCTTCGGCCAAGACGTTGGGCTTGTTCAGCCGAGACTATCTTGAGGCCGAGCCGATGGTCGCCCGGATTGACCCCGGTCTGTGCAGCGGGTGCCACGCCTGTATAGAGGTCTGTCCTTTTGGAGCCATCCAGGAGGTCGAGTGGGCGGACGTGAGGAATGGACCCAAGAGGATGATAGCACAGGTGATCGAGAGTGTCTGCCACGGCTGTGGGAACTGCACGGTGGCGTGCAGGGCGGGGGCGCCGAATCTGGACGGGTTCAGCAACGAACAGGTCTACGCCCAGGTAGAGGCATTCTGAGTCCAGGGTGGTTGGCGGCGAACCGAAGATGCAGTACGGAGGATCAAGTTGGTAGCAATGAACGATCAAGATAGCGCAAATGCCCAGAACGTGTCTGTGCAAGCAGAGGACTGGAGCCCGCGAATTGTCGCTTTCCTCTGCAACTGGTGCTCGTACGCTGGCGCGGACCTGGCTGGCGGAAGCCGCATCAAGTATCCGCCCAATGTCCGGATCATCCGGGTGCCCTGCTCTGCTCGCATAGACCCAAAGCTCATTCTCAAGTGCCTGGAGAAGGATGTGGATGGGGTGCTCGTCTCGGGCTGCCATCCTGGCGACTGCCACTACACGGAGGGCAACTACTATGCCCGCCGAAGGATGTTGATGTTCCGGGAGTTGATAGAGTTCCTCGGTATCGATCCGCGTCGGGTCCAGATGAGCTGGGTCTCGGCCAGCGAGGGGCAGAAATGGGCGGAGGTGGTGAGCGAGGTCACAGCAGACGTCAGGGCATTGGGGCCCCTGCAACCCCAGGAGAGAAGCAATGCAAGAGATTTCTGAAAAGATCCGGCAGGAGGCGCGCCGCCTGCTCGAGGAGCAGGTCGTGGACGTGATCGTCGGGTATGAGCGGGGCTGGGACGACGATGTGGTGACCCCTTGCTTTGTGCGAGACGAGTCGGAAGTAGAGGGGATGGTGTTCAACGAGCAGTGCACGCACAACCTGGCCAACTACCTGGTAGGTCGGGAGGGGCTCTTGACCTCTCGTCTCAGGCGGACAGACGAAAAGGTCCGGGTAGGCCTGGTAGCCAGGCCAGGGACGCTGCGTGCCATCGTGGGCTTGATTCAGGAGCGCCAGATCAAGCGAGAGGACGTGGTCATCCTGGGGATCGTGGATGGTACTCCGGTGGGCATCGAGCCAGATGTGACCGTGGGCCGCATCGAGGAGGACGTGGAGAAGGAGGAAAGGATCCGTGCGCGGATCCAGGAATTGGAGCAGATGTCGCCGTCTGAGCGATGGGCCTGGTGGGAGCGCGAGTTCGCCAAGTGCATTCGCTGCTACGCTTGCCGCCAGGCCTGCCCGTTCTGCTACTGCGAACGATGCATTGTGGATGAGAACCAGCCGCAGTGGATCGGTAGGTCCCCTTCGAACAAGAACAACAGGAGCTGGAATGCCATTCGCGCCCTTCATCTGGTGGGTCGCTGCATCGGCTGTGGGGAGTGTGAGCGGGTCTGCCCGATGGACATCCCTCTCAGCCTGATCAACACCAGACTGGCTTCCAGAGTGGAAGAGGCGTTCGAGTATGTGGCCGGGAGAGACGTGGAGGCATCGCCAGCGCTCAATGCTTTCCAGGCCGGTGATCCAGACGCGTTTATCAAGTGACGGCTGCAACGCAGACCAAGGAGGAACAAAATGGCTTTTCTCAAGGCAGCAGATGCAATCGAAATGGCAATGGGTATCGAGACCAGTGGGGAGACCTTTTACCGCGTCGTGGCCCAGAAGGCCAAGATGGAGGGTGTGCAAGCCCTGTTTGAGGATCTGGCCGTCCAAGAGGTCAGGCACTATGCTACGTTCAAGAAACTGGGCGAGACCCTGCGGGATAGACTGATGATGAGCGCGGACGAGTGGGATGAGTACCAGGGATACCTGGAGGCCACCGTGCAGAGCGCCCTGTTCGAGGGGCCGGACCGAGCGCTGGCCGCAGCCGAAGAGGTGGAGGACGAGAAGGAAGCCTTGCGCATGGCGATGGGGTTTGAGAAGGAGACGCTGCTCTTTTTCTACAACCTGCGCGACATTGTTTCCCAGGCCGATGCAAAGACCATCGACAAGATCATCGCCGAAGAAAAGGCACACCTGCGACGGCTGGCAGGCCTGCTGAAGCAGTAGGGTAGGGTGCGTCTCGGCACGCGATGCATAGATTGACCAGGGGAGAAAGCGTATGGGGGCAAAGATACTCCAGCAGGACAGGCTGCCAGAGCTGGTGGATGAGCTGATCAGCACGCACGAGGTGATCGGGCCAAAGGATGAGCTGTCCTATGGCAGAATCACTTCAGCGAGCGCGATGTACCTGAGCGACAAGATACCGGTCAGATCCCTGAAGGAGTTCCTCTTCCCTCAGCGCGAGGTGCTCGTGGAATTCCAACTGGCGGCTGACCAAGTGAGGTTGACTACGCCCACCATTCCGGCAGACGTCGCCAGGGTCGTCTTTGCCTCGTGCCCGTGCGACGCAGCGGCCTTTCCAATCCTTGACCAGGTGTTCGCCTGGGACTATATGGATTCCTCGTACCTGCAACGGAGAGAGAACACGGTCATCATCTCTATCGCGTGCGAGAACCCGGACCGAGCGTGTTTCTGTGTTTCGGTGGGGGGGTCTCCGATAGAGAGTGAGGGATCGGACCTGCTGTTCACCCCTCTGGGGGAAGTCTATCACGTCGAGATCGTGACCGGACGGGGCAAGGCGCTCGTCGCAGAGCACGCTGCGTTCTTCCGTGAGAGCAACCCAGAGATCAATCGTCAGAGGTCTGTGTTCGAGGAGCGCTCGCGGGCCAAGATCACCAAGCAAGTGGACGTGACGGGGCTGCCTGAAGCGTTGAGCTTTGACAATCCGGTTTGGGAAACGGTCGCGGAGCAGTGTACAGACTGTGGCACCTGCACCTACCTCTGTCCGACCTGCCACTGCTTTGACATCCAGGACGAGGGTAGTTCCGCTCGCCAAGGAGAACGAGTGCGGCTTTGGGACGCGTGCGCCTTTGCCGACTATACCAGGGCGCACGCCGGTCAGCCGAGGCCCGTGCACTACCGCCGCTATCGCCAGCGGATCATGCACAAGTTCAAGTACTACCAGGAGAACTTTGGCGAGACGCTGTGCGTAGGTTGTGGGAGATGCATTCGACATTGCCCGGTGAGCGTGGACATCACGCAAGTGATCAAAGCGGTGAGGGAGTAGAGCGGAGAGATGGAGAGCATATATACACCCTATCTTATGCGTGTCGACACGATCACGCAGGAGACATCGGACGTCAAGACGTTTCGGCTGGCCTTTCAGGATGACGCAGTAAGGGAGACGTTGAATTTCCAGCCCGGGCAGTTCGGGGTGTTCTCTGTCTTTGGGCAGGGAGAAGCCCCATTTGGGATCGCGAACTCGCCCACGCGAGGGGGATGCATTGAGTGCAGCGTCAAGCACGTAGGCAAGGTCACGCACTCGCTGCACGAACTGGGCACTGGCGATACGGTGGGGTTTAGAGGTCCTTATGGCAGGGGTTTCC
>JADHXD010000173.1 GCA_016783145.1 Anaerolineae bacterium | reverse complement strand
CCCGCAGCCCGCGCAGCAGTTCGTACCCCATCCCATCGTCGCCGATGATACCCAGCGCTGAAACCTGGATGTCCAGGGCGCGCAGGCTAGAGGTCACCGTGCCCGCCGCGCCAGGGCTGCACCGCACGTCGACTACCTGGTAGGCCTCCAGGCCTGTCTCCAACGAGATCTCGCCAAGCTCGCGGTCAATGATCAGGTAGCGATCTAGAAAGTAGTCTCCGACGACCAGGATGTGCAGGTCGGGGAATCGATCGAGCAAGCTGCGCAAGCGTCGTTCATCCATTGGGCGGTTTCCTTGCGATCCAGTGTGGACGGTCACGAACCCAGCAACCGGTGCAAAGCAGGCAGCGTGGCCTGGTGATAGTCGCGAATGTAAAAGCTCTCGCCCCCATCCTGCACCGTGCGCACCAGGATCGTCTTGAACGGCCGGAAATAGTAGGCCGGGTCCTGTTTCGACGGCGTGCCGTGGACGTCCGGCCCGAGGTCGTGCAGGTCAAAGACGGCGGTCGTGAACTGGTTGATCTGGGTTCCTTGCTGGTGAGCGACGTTGCGGGCCATGGCCAGGGCTTTGAGGTAGACCTCAGGCCCCATGATGGAGGTTCCGAAATTGAGCAGCACGCCGCCTTGCAGCCGGGTGACGGCCTGGGCGATCACCAAAAAGTCGAGGTAGGTGGCCTCCCCCAGCGCGGCACCGTCGCAGTTCGGGTGTTGGTGGGTGATGTCGTACCCGATGCTCACGTGAGCGGTGACCGGTATCCGCAAGCGATAGCCGGCGGCGAGAATGCTCACCTCTTTGTGCGGGAAATCGCCCTCGGCGATGGCCTTGCCGACCGATTCGCCGATACCCATGCCCTGGGCGATGCCCTCACGGATGATGTCATTCAGGTGACCGGTCTCCTCCCATAGCCCGAACTGACCTTCCTGGATGTACCGGGCCACGCTCTCGGTTGTCGCGCCGATCAGGGCAAGCTCATAGTCGTGAATGGCGCACGCTCCGTTCACTCCGAGGTGGGTGAGCAGACCGCGCTCCATCAGATCGATGATAAAGCGTGACATGCCGGTCTTGATCACGTGCGCGCCCATCATCATGATCACCGGTGCGCCAGCCCGACGAGCATCGAGGATACGTTGGGCGACGGCGTGGATCTCGGGGCTGTCGTTCAGGCGCAGGGGGGCGTCGAGCGAGAGCACCTCGTCGAGCACAAAGTCGTGCACGCGCTCGGCCAAGGGCAAAAGGCGTAATTGACTGCGGTCAAAGGTCGGGTAGGGCATCGTCAACTCCGCTGGGCAAACGAACTGGGGCTGCGCGGCAAAGTGTATACCGCGATCAGCCGATGGCCGATCAGAGAAGGTAGTCCAGGAGAACGTCCTGCTCTCGAAAGTCTGGGATGATGATGTCGGCGCCAGCCTGGATGAGACGGTCTCGCTTCCAATCGTCGATTCCCTGGCGGCGGGCCTCGTCACTGGCCACGCCGACGGCGATGCCGCCCACCCGTTTGGTTTCCTCGATCTCGACAAAGCCGTCGCCAAAAGCCAGCAACTGGCTGCCTTGAAGATGGTGAGTCCGCAAGATGTCCTGGATGACCTGAGCCTTGGAGAAGCGCTCGTACTCGTCAAGCGCTCCAAAGATCCCCCCTGCAAAATACGGGGATATGCCCAGCGCGTCTGCCTCATCGAACACGTATGGCTGGTCGGTACCGCTGGCCAGGTAGCAGGTCAGCCCGCGACGCCTGAGCGCCTCCAGTATGTCAAAGGCCCCGGGAACGACCATCTCTGCGGGGGTAAGGGTGCCCTCCCTCAGCCCAATCACGCGGTGCTCGATCCGCTCCCAAAGCCGGTCCAGGTAGCGGCGCTTGTAGGTCAGCGGATCGAGAGCCTGACCTCCCCGATCCGTGACCTGGGCACTCAGCTCGATCATCTGATAGATGGTCTGCTTGCCGGTCAGCCGGTCCACAAACTCGGTGACCAGGGCCGTCAGTTCACTTTCCGTCTCTCCCGTTCCCAGCGCCTGGAGGATCTCGACCATCATGGGAACCATCACCCCTTGCCAACCTTCACGTATCAAGGACAGGGTGCCGTCAAAGTCAAACAGCACAGAGTGAACCTGCCCGCGCTGGATGCTGGGATGGATGATCTCGATGTGCGTGTTGTTGAGGGTGGGCATCAGGCACTCCTGCTGTCAAGGCGGGCCGGTGCTCTTGCAGGACCTATGGTCGTGCCGGGTGACCGGAAGGGCATCATGCGAAAGGGGCAGGCCTGAGCCTGCCCCTCCCGGTGGTGGAGATGCCGGGAATCGAACCCGGGTCCGAAGAATTCGAGCGTGGATATACTACAAGCATAGTCGCTCCTTTGTCGTCACCTGCTCAGGCCCCGAGCGACAGGGTCCTGCGCAGGCCAGCCGGCGATCTTGGGCTCACGTTACCGGCGTGGCGTGAGCTGCACCCCAGTATTATTGACGCCCGCTTCCGAGGCACCGGGGGAACCCCGGGGCGGACGTGACGACACGAATGCCGTCAGGATCTCCTAACAGTGCTTACGCAGCCATTGGGAGAGCCGCGAGATTTGGTCTCTTGGCATCTAAAGGTTTGCCCGGTTTTAACGAGGCCCAGGCGCCTCGGCTTGCAATCCAGGATCAGCCTTCCCCGTCGAAGCCTTTTCATCCCCTGATCACGCCCAGATTATACCACACTTTTGCCAGTTTTACAACTGCTGAAATTGACCCTTGACAACCAACCCAATATCTGCTATAAGGTACATAACCCGGTTAGGTACATAATCGGGTTATGCGCAAAACCACCTAAAGTCAGGGGAGCTAACATGCCAGGTCGAGATTTCATTGTCCTACCCGATGCAACGCCGTTTGCCGTGGCTCTAGAGCCAGCGCGAAGCGCCATCCACAGCCTGCTGCTCCTCGTCGGTGGAGCGGAGCTTTCAGGGGTCGCTGACTGGGTAACCCGCACCGCCGCTGCGCTCACACCGCAGGAGAGAGAGCTGCACGAGCTGGTGATGATCGGTCTTCACTACGCTGTCGTTCCGCAGTCGAGTTGGCCCAGCTTTCCGGCGTACCTCGAGCACCTGGCGAACTGCGACCCGGTCGCACTGCGCGACAAGATGATGGATGTGTATGCTCGCTTCCCACCGCTGGGCGACGAGGGATTCCAGGGGATGAGCGATGAGCCCCTGCCCGTCGACCTGGATGCGGTGCTCGCAGACGTAGACACCTATCTCGGCTTCCTGCGGGAGCGCTTTGAGGAAAAGATCATCGACGTCGATCTGGAGACACGGGCCTATTCGTACGCCGTCGATCCGCCAGCGATGCAGGCGCTGATCGTGTCGCACCTGCGAAAGATGTGGGAAACGTACCTTGCTCCCGAGTGGGAGCGGGCAGAGCCTATGTTGCGAGACGCGGTAGAAGCTTTCCGGCAGGTTAGCTGGAGCGAGATGAGCAAGCCGGAAGCCATGGAATACGTCGCCGGCCCGGCGTATGACGGAGCAAAGTGCTGCCAGGACTCTTTGCAGCGTGCAGAGCGCATCATCTTTGTCCCTCATCCGCACGTCGGGCCGTATCTGGGGACCTTTTTTGTGAACAGAACGCTGTGGGTGCTGTTTGGGGCGCGGCTTCCTGCCGGCGTGCCTTTCCACGCCCCTGACCTGAGCCGAGCCGAGATCCTGGTGCGCATCAATGCCCTATCGGACGATAACCGGCTGCATATACTACAGCTGGTCGCGGAGGAGGGAGAACATCGATCGCAGGATATCATATCGAGTCTCGGGCTTTCACAATCAACCGTTTCACGTCATCTCAAGCAGCTTTCTGCCATCGGCTATCTTTCGGAACGGCGCTGCAACGGAGCCAAGTGCTACCAGCTTGACCGGGACCGGATTCAGAACACCTTGCAGGCTATTGAAACCTTTTTGTTGGGCAGCTAGCTGCCCCCTGTCCAGGGAAGGAGAAAGCGATGATCACCGGGAAAGACGTTCTATATGCGGCAGAGGTTCGCAGAGACCGAATGGCGTTCGCGGAGCAAGAGCGCCTCATTCGTCCGGTTCGGCGGGGCGGATCTCTGGTCTTTATGCACTATTGGCGCTGGCTGGCTCGTCTGGGAGCGCAGCTCATTGCCTGGGGAGATCAGCTTCAGACTCGCTACACCAGCGCGTTCGATCACCCCTAGCGCCACGCTGCCGGAGCCGCGAGGCCCAAAGCAGGAGCGAGATCGTTTCTTGTCCGATCCACCACCGTTTGCTTCTATGCGCAGAGTCGCCAAGGTCTATGTGCCTTGGCGACTTTGCCTTTTCGCAGTTGCGATCGGTTGCGCAGCGGGGGCGTCTACTCTGGGACAGTGGACGGCCGACAGTCGGTGATCTGGTTCGCGATCTGTCCCAGCGCAGTAGGTATGGCAGATGCGTCCAGGATCTGCCGCGCTTCCTTCACATCCTGACCGATCTGGGCGATCAGTGCTTGGATGTCGCGAAAGCGCTTCTCCGGTCGCAGGCGAGCCACAAACGCGATCGCCAGGTCACAACCGTACAGGTCTCCACTGTAGTCGAGCAGATAGGCCTCGATGCTGCGCTCGCCATTGTCAAAACTCGGCCGCACGCCGACGTTGGTCACGGAGGAGTAGCATTCGGAGCCCAGATAGGCAAACGTGGCATAGATCCCGTCGGCAGGGATAACTCGGTCGGCCGGCACGAGTACATTCGCGGTCGGGAATCCCAGGCATCGCCCTCTCTGTGCCCCATGAACGACCTCTCCGTAGATGCTGTAGTATCTTCCCAGCAGGTGTGTTGTCTCCTCGACGTGACCGCGGCGTAGTAGATCGCGGATGTATGTGCTGCTCACCTTTTCCTGATCTCGAAGGACATAGGGAATATCGCAGATCGCAAATCCGATCTCCTGGCCCAGGAGACGCAACGTGGCAACATCCCCCTTGCGCTCGCGTCCCAGGGCAAAGTCTGTTCCCACCCACATCTCTCGCATCCTGACCCGTACGTGGAGCTGTTCGACGAAATCGCGCGGGGTTGTGGCGGCAAGCTGGACAGTGAAGGGGAGGATCGCCAACCAGTCCAGGCCGGACGACTCCAGCAGGGCCATCTTTTCGCCTGGCGTGGTCAGATACGGCAGCGGACGTCGCGGAGAAAGGATCGCTGCCGGATGAGGATAGAAGGTGACCAGTCCGGCCAACCGGTCCTGCTGCCTGGCACGGTCGACGAGGCGTTCGATGAGTGCCTGGTGACCGATGTGAATGCCGTCGAACGCACCGATGGTGACGATGGACTCCATGTGGGCCATCTCAGCAGGAAGGCCAAGTTGGTCAATTTCGCTGGTCAGTACGTGCATTTCCTGACTCGAGTGGCGCGATTTCTTCGGGCCTGGCAAACACCTTGCGCGGTTTCCAGGCGACCCTGCTGTCTTCCCTGGACAGCAGGGCGATGAACTTCCCACCCGGGGCGTAGGCACGCGCCTGCAGGGCCTCGGGCGCGGCTTCTCTACCCTCGATCTCTTGTCCCAAGACGATCCGCCGGGCCAAGTCTGCGCTCAGGTGAAGGGCGGGAAGGTGCTCAAAGGCCACATCGAGTGGCTGCAGGAACCTGGCCTCGGTTCCCGTGGAGAATGCACCCTCAAGCTGCTCCAGGGTGCACGCGCGTTCGATGGCGAATTGCCCGCTGCGCGTACGTCGCAAGGAGGCCAGGTGCGCCCCGCATCCCAGCGCTTCTCCCAGGTCTCGAGCCAGCGCGCGGATGTAGGTGCCCGGTCCGCATTCCACATCCAGGCCCACGATCGGAGGCCTCCACTCGCTGAGTTCGAGACGATGGATCTCGACCTCACGCGGCGCTACATCGACCGCAATTCCTTGCCGGGCCAGGTGATAGAGCCGCTTCCCTCCACGCTTGAGCGCCGAATACGTGGGCGGCACCTGTTCGATCCGCCCCACGAACGACTCCAGCGCAGCCTGCACCTGTGGCCGTGTGATCGTCACGTCGGCTTCACGGACGATGTCGCCTTCTGCGTCGTCTGTAGTCGTGGTCACACCGAGGCGAACGGTGGCGTGATAGCGCTTGGTCGATGCCATCAGGTACGCTGAAACGCGAGTGGCTTTCCCCAGGCACACCACCAGTACGCCGGTCGCGAGAGGATCCAGCGTGCCTGTGTGTCCCACCCGGCGCTGTCCGGAAAGCCTGCGCACGACATCGACAACGTCGTGCGAGGTCAGCCCCAGGGGCTTGTCCACATTCAGGATGCCAGACAGCGCGCTGCGCCCGCTGCTCCTGGTCATCTGGACGAGTTCTGCATGCTCCAAGACTTTTGAAGCATAGAGAGCACGCGCGTTCGCGCGCCCTCCAGAGGGCCAGACAAGGTGCAGCCTGCGGCCTGCGCGTGCCCTCCTCCTCCCAGATCGAAGGCTACTTGTGAGACATCGTATCCTGGGACACAGCGCATCGAGACGTTGACCTGCCCATCCTGCTGTTCGTCAAAGATGATGGCGATATCAGCTTCGTTCGCTGTGCTCAGGAAATTAGCCAACCCGGCATCCCCATTCTCCTGGTAGCCGATGCGCCTGCGCATGCGCTGCGTGATCTCGGTCCACAGGATGTGTCCTTCCAGGTGAAGATTCTGCAGGGTCGTCGCCCACATCTCGATCGTTCTCATCGGGCGGCGGCCAAAGATCCGGTCGGTCAGTTCTGGCAGTGAGGCCCCAGCCTTCATAAGCTGGATTGCGGTTTCCATGACTTCAGGTGTAGTGGCGCTGGTGCGAAAGCCAAGCGTGTCGGTCAGAATGCCAGTGAGCAGACAGGTGGCAATGTCTGCGTTCAGAGAGATACCAAGCCCGTGGACCAATCGCACGAGCATTTGGGCCGTTGCCGCGGCCTCGGGCTCTACCCAGTTGACATCGCCAAACTCTACGTTGGTGGTGTGGTGATCGATATTGACGATCGGGACGTCGTGCAACGTGCTGGGATCATAGACCGCTCCCAAGCGGTCCAAGTCACTGCAGTCCAGGGTGACCAGCAGATCGCAGCGCTCCGAGCAGGACCGGGCGATCGTCTCCCAGTGAGGCAGGTAGCGATATTGGCTCGGGACCGGATCGGCGCAGCACAGGATGACGCGCTTCTGTGCTTCTGAAAGCGTGAGTCCCAAGCCCAGCATCGAGCCGATTGCATCACCGTCTGGCGAAACGTGACAGACGATCAGGATGCGCTCTGCATCAGAGATCTGTTTCGCTGCTTCCTGCACCGTCTTCATCCCTGGACACTGTCTCCTGTCTGATCTGAGTCAGCAAGGATTCGATGTGAGCGGCATAGTCGATCGACTCATCCAGATGGAACCTCAGCTCCGGGGTGTGTCGGATAGTCAGCCGGCCTGCTAACTCGCGCCGGATAAAGCCTTGCGCACTCTCCAGTCCCTGCTTGGCCTCTTTCAGTGCCTCCGGATCGCCGCCCAGCCGGTAAAAGCGTACGTCAGCATACTGGTAGTCTGGGCTGACGCGCGTCCCGGTAATCGTCACGCCTACCAGCCTGGGGTCTTTGACTCTGCGCTGGATGATGTCGCTCAACTCGCGATGGATCAGATCGGCGACTCGCTTTTGCCTGCGGATGGACACCGTTAGCTGACCCTCTCTTTCCTGTACCCCTCGATGATGTCCCCCTCTTCAAAGCTGGCAAAGCGCTCGATCGCGATGCCACACTCGTAGCCCATCCGCACCTCTGCTACGTCCTCCTGGAATCGCTTCAGGGAGGCGATCTGCCCACTGAAGATGCTCTCCCCACCGCGCAAGACGTGCACTCGCGTGTTGCGCATGATGACACCATCCGTGACGTAGCATCCTGCGACCTGTCCCACACGCGACACGCGGAACACAGCGCGCACCAAGGCGTGTCCAGTTGCGACATCCGCGTACTGGGGCTCCAGCATGCCGGTGAGCGCTTTCTGCACGTCGTCGATGATCTGGTAGATGATGTTGTACAGGCGGATCTCGATGCCCTCAGATTCGGCCTGGCGACGAGCGGCTGTGTCGGCGGTGACGTTAAAGCCGATGACAATGGCCCGCGAAGCGATGGCGAGCATAATATCTGATTCAGAGATGTTCCCCGTGCCTCGGTGGATCATGTTGACCCCGATGTCGCCCGCGCTCAGCTCCTCGATCGAGCTGACGATCGGTTCGATGGATCCCTGTACGTCAGCCTTGACGATGACGTTGAGCTCCTGGACCTTGCCCGTCTGGAACTGCTCAAACAGCTTTTCCAGGGTCAAATCTACGACCGGACGTGCGGTCTGCTGCTGCCTGGTGGCTCGCCCCAGAGCGATCTGGCGTGCGCTCCTATCGTCTTTGACGGCCTCAAATCGATCGCCTGCGTTGGGCACGCTGCTGAGGCCCAGAATCTGGACAGGTGTGGAGGGAGGCGCGCTGTCGATGCGCTGTCCTCGATAGTCGAACATCGCCCGCACGTGTCCATACACCTCGCCGATGACAAAGCTGTCGCCCGTATTGAGCGTGCCGTTGTGCACCAGCACGGTGGCGATCGGCCCGCGCGTCCTATCCATCTTGCCCTCCACCACAACGCCGACTGCCGGGCGATTGGGGTTGGCTTTGAATTCCTGGACTTCGGAGACGAGCAGGATGTTCTCCAACAGCTCATCGATGCCGATCTGCATCCTGGCCGAGACGGGCACACAGATCACCTCTCCACCCCAGTCCTCCACCACGAGGCCCTCGTCGGATAGTTGCTGCTTGACCAGTTCGGGGTTGGCGTTGTCCTTGTCGATCTTGTTGAGGGCAACGATGATCGGGACGTGTGCGGCGCGAGCGTGCGAAATCGCCTCTCGCGTCTGTGGCATCACGCCATCGTCTGCGGCGACGACGAGCACCGCAATATCTGCTCCCTGCGCGCCGCGGGCGCGCATCGCTGTGAACGCCTCGTGTCCTGGGGTGTCCAGAAAGGTGATCCGCTTGTTCTCGTGAACGACCTGGTAGGCCCCGATGTGCTGGGTGATCCCCCCCACTTCCCCTTCTTGCACGCTTGTGTTCCGGATGATGTCAAGCAGGGAGGTCTTGCCGTGGTCTACGTGTCCCAACAGCGTGATGACCGGTGGGCGAGGCTCCAGATCCTCCGGGTTTTCACCGGCCAGCAGCCTGACCATCAGAGGCTGAGCCTCCTCCTCCTCGGTGGCTTCTACTTCGGGGATGGGTAGGTGTGCTTCGAAGCCCATCTCTTCGGCAACAATGGCCGCAGTATCAAAGTCGATCTGCTGGTTGATGGTGGCCATGATGCCGTTGTTCATCAGCTCTTTGATCACGTCAATTGGACTGACATCCAATATCGTGGAAAGATCGCGTACGGTGGTAAATTCTGGTATCTGGACGGACCTTAGTTCCTTTTCCATACTACCACCTCCTCCTCTCTATACGTCGTCGTCAGGGTGGAGCCCATCGAGAGAACGCTCCGGTGGATCTCTGCTACCCGAGGGTTCAGTGGCCCCTCAGGACAGTAAGCCCGGCACAGTTCGTTCTGCAGGCTCAACTCGCGGATCGCTCTCGCAGGGAAAGAAATCGCACGAGTGAGTCTACGGCCGCTCCTATTCGGTCAAGGTAGCCGCAAAGTCGCGCAGCGTCTGCCTTTCGTCTTCGCCAATGTCCATCTTGAGCGCCTTGCTCAGTTGGTTCCCTTTCAGAACGGTCTCCCAGCAGCTCACCTGCGGGCAGAGATATGCGCCCCGGCCGTTTTGCTTTCCGGGTGCATCGACGACAAGGTGCCCGTCTGGGGTGCGCACCAAACGGATCAACCCTCGCTTGCCCTGAACCTGGCGGCATGCAATGCACGTTCTCTGGGGAACATGTCTTTGGCGCATTAGTAGTCGATTTCCTTCCAGTCTACCTCGTCCAGGTTGTCGTCCCGCTTGTGCTTGCGCTGGGCGATCAGCTCGCCGCTCTCTTCGTCGCGGACGAGTTGTCTGCGCTTTCCCCGGCCCGTTTTCTTGTCGGTTTGGGTCAGAGCCTCCAGGCGCTCGTCTTTCACATATTCATACCTGGGCCTTCTGGGCTCACGCCTTGCTGCTGGTGCCTCTTCGACCGGCTCGGGCGCTGCTGCAGGCTCGGGCTCGATGGCCATCTCTTCCACTTGGGCCAACTCAAGCTCTTTGACGATCTCTTCGGCGACCTCTGCCTCCGGCTCAAACGCCAGCTCATCCTCCATCGCTTCTGCCAGCGCGGGCTCCTGTTCTTGGAGCAGGGCCTCCGCTGTGGCCAGGATGGGGGAAGCCTCGGGTTCGGCGGCCTCTTCCATGGCAAGCTCTACCGAGGTTGCTGGCTCCACGGCAG
>JADHXD010000172.1 GCA_016783145.1 Anaerolineae bacterium | reverse complement strand
GGGATGGCCGAGGACGACCCCCTCGGCACGCGGGTCATTCCCTCCCAGGGGGCGAGCCAGGTGAGCGTTCGACTCTGAGGCCCTTTCACACGACAACGGGTGACGGGTCATTCAAGTGTTCACCGCCAAGTGCATCGCGATGGACTGCGGGCACGTGTTGCAGAACCTCTACCTCGCGAGCGAGGCGATTGGGGCAGGAACCTGTGCCGCTGGGGCTCAGTGCCAGGAAAAGTTGGACGCCTTCCTGGGCGTGGATGGCGAGGAAGAGTTCTTTATCTATGGCGCGCCCGTAGGCAAGCTCAAGCCCAGGCGGCGTGTCGAATGGCGCGGAGAGATCGCAGAGATCGAGGGTGAAGGCGATGTGACCCGAATCAGAGTGAATCCCTTCTGGCAAGGGGACGCCTTTGTGGTCGCGTTCTCCTCGGGCGACTTCTCCGACTACGCTGTCGGGGACCGGGTCGAGGTCAAAGGAGAACTCGTGGAGTTGCAGTCCGCCTACGACGGCTGGCCTCTCCTGAGGGGTATCAGCATCGAGATACGGCTGCTGCAAAGTCCGAGGAGGGCGCATCCCCCGGTGCGCCAGTAAGCCGGGCGCATCGGGGGATGCGGCACTCCTCAGTCAAGTCAAGAGACAATGCAACAGCCGTAGCATCGAGAAACAGCGCAAAGAGCCGCCGACGTGAGGCTTCCCTGGCTCCCGGCGTCTCGGGCGACCAGTGGTAGTGCTCCGGGCAGCGCAGCGGCGTGGACCCAGCCCCTGAGGGGCTTCTCACTCCTAGTCCGAGGCTTCGTCGGACCTTCAGCCCGGAACGATTACGCAGTCCCCTTGCCGCATCTGTTCGGGAGCGCGGGCGCCTGGGCGGGGCCGGCTCCGAGACACACAGTCCCTGCGGGAACTTTTCGCCTTCAGCCCGGAATCTCTAGTTCCGAAAGGCTCCCAGAGACACAGTCCCTGCGGGGACTTCTCACTAGTCCGACGCTTCGTCGGGCCTTCAGCCCGGAATCTCTAGTTCCGGGCCCCGCTCCGGCCAACCAACAAAGGAGACCCAATGGACACAACCACAAGACAACACACCCTGTTCGACGCTGATTGGGCGTTTCTCAAAGGCGACGCCCCCGGCGCCCAATCCCCCGCGTTCGACGACGCGAGCTGGCGCAGGCTCAGCCTCCCACACGACTGGAGCATCGAGGGGCCCTTCAGCCCCGATCACCCCTCCGGCGGAGGCGGGGGCTCACTCCCCGGCGGGATCGGCTGGTATCGCAAACGCTTCACCCTCCCCCCCGGCAGCGAGGGCAAACGTGTCTGCATCCAGTTCGACGGCGTCTACAAGCACTGCGACGTCTGGCTCAACGGCCAGCACCTGGGCTTTCACCCTTACGGTTACACCAGCTTCCGCTGCGACCTCACCCCGCACCTGCGCTTTGGTGGGGAGGGTAACCTCCTCGCCGTGCGCGTGGACAACTCGGAGCAGCCCGATGCCCGCTGGTACTCTGGCTCCGGCATCTACCGGCACGTCTGGCTGACCGTCACCGCCCCCCTGCACGTCGCCCACTGGGGCACCTACGTGCGCACGCCGCAGGCGTCCGAGTCACTGGCCTACGTGGAGATAGGGACCGAGGTGCAGAACGAGGGCGGCGCGCCGATCGCCTGCACCCTGCGCACCTCCATCATCGACGCAGGTGGCGCGGTGGTCGGCACGGCCGAAAGCCGACACCCCGTGGCCTCGGGACAGACCCACCTCTTCCGGCAGCGGATCCGCGTGACCGCCCCGCACCTCTGGTCGGTGGAGGCCCCCTACCTCTACCAGGTGCGGAGCACCGTGCTGGAGGGCGAGTGCGTCGTCGACGAGTACGAGACCCCGCTGGGCATCCGCGACATCTGCTTCGACGCCGATCGGGGCTTCCTGCTCAATGGCCGCCCGGTCAAGATCAACGGCGTCTGCCTGCACCACGACGGGGGATGCGTGGGCGCAGCGGTGCCCGAGCGTGTCTGGGAGCGCAGGCTGGAGACCCTCAAAGCAATGGGCTGCAACGGCATTCGCTCCAGCCACTACCCGCCCGCCCCTGAATTCCTCGACCTCTGTGACCGGATGGGCTTCCTGGTGATGGACGAGAACTTTGACGAGTGGCGGATGGGCAAGTTCCCGTACGGCTACCACGACCACTTTGACGGGTGGGCCGTACGCGACACGGTGGACATGGTCCGCCGCGATCGCAACCACCCCAGCATCGTCATCTGGAGCGTGGGCAACGAGATCCCCGAGCAGACGATGCCCGAGGGGGTCGAGACCCTCAAGATGCTGGTCGATGCGGTTCACCGGACAGACCCCACCCGGCCCGTCACTTCGGCCTGCGACCACATCGCCGCGCACACGCCGGCGACCGAGGCCTTTCTCGACGCCCTCGACGTCGTCGGCTACAACTATGTCGACCGCTGGGCGGAGCGGCGCGAGCTCTACTACAGCATCGACCGCGAGCGCCACCCGAGGCGCATCATGCTCGGCACCGAAAACGTGTCCGTGGCCGGCGTCCGCGGTGTCTACGACCTGGAGGCAGCCCAGGGCTGGCACGGGCCCTACCACACGCGCATGATCCGCGCCGAGCAGCTCTGGAAGTTCACCCGCCTGCACGACTATGTCGCCGGCGACTTTGTGTGGACCGGCATCGACTACCTGGGCGAGGTGCGTTGGCCGGCGGTGAGCACCTCCTGCGGGCCGATCGACCTCTGCGGGTTCCCCAAGGATGAGTACTACTTTTACCAGAGCCAGTGGACGGACGAGCCCGTGCTCCACCTCCTCCCCCACTGGACTTGGCCGGGCCGCGAGGGCGACGTCATCCCCGTGGTCTGCTACACCAACTGTGACAGCGTCGAGCTCACCCTCAACGACCGCTCTTTTGGCGCCCAGGTCCTCTCTTTCCCGCGCTATGGGATGGACCCGAGCAAGGGCTGGGGCGAGCAGGACTGGTCCTCCTTTGTGCGCCCGGCCACCGCCGACCTGCACCTGCGCTGGACCGTGCCCTACGAGCCTGGTGTGCTCCGGGCGGTGGGCGTGCGCGGCGGCGAGGTGGTCTGCGTGCAGGAGGTGGTGACCGCCGGCCCGGGGGCACAGATCGCGCTGGCCGCCGACCGGGAGACGATCCACGCCGATGGGGCGGACGTGCTGCACCTCACCGCGCAGGTCCTCGACGGGCAGGGCAACCCGGTGCCCACGGCAGGCGACCTGCTGACCTTCGACCTGCGCGGGCCGGGGGAGATCATCGGCGTCAGCAGCGGCGACCCGCTCAGCCACGAGCCCTTTCAATCGAACCAGCGTCACGCGTTCAACGGCCTCTGCCTGGCCATCGTCCGTTCGACGGCCGCGCCCGGCAGGGTGGAGGTCACCGCCTCCGCGCCCGGGCTTGCTTCGGGGACCGTTACCGTTCAGACGTGCTGAACGCTGCCGGCCCCGCTTGGGTACAGTCCCGCCCCAGGCGGGGCCGCGAAGCACCCTGACTGCATCCGTACCGTAGGGCGGGCGTCCCAGGCCGGGGTCAGTTCCGGGTCACGTGGCCCAGCCCCTGAGGGGGCTTCTCACTAGTCCGACGCTTCGTCGGGCTCTCAGCCCGGAATCTTCAGTTCCGGGCATTCTCAGGCGGGGTCGCCTGCGGACGGCGTCACGCGCCGTCCCCACCCGCGCTGGCTGGCGAATTGGGACGGTCGGCGTCGACCAGGGCATAGGACACCGTCTGCTCCAGCCCCATCGCCCGCCCCTCCTCCCAGGCTGCCGCGAACTCGGCCTCCGTCAGGCCCGATCGTGCCCCGACCAGGACCCGCTCATAGTCCAGGTGGTCGATCGCACCCCTGGGCGTGCCGTCCGCCCGCCGCAGGGCGTCCGCGGCCCCCAGCAGGCGGGCAGCTCGCGCGGGCCGGGCCTGCACCTGCGCGATGTCGGCCAGCTTTTCCAGGCACATCGCGATCCCCCGCCGGCTGCTCAAGTCCCGGCTCAGCGACAGGCTCTCCGCGTGGATGGCCCGTGCCCGGTCGTGCTGGCCTTGATCCTGCGCCATCTGCCCCAGGTCGTGCAGGGCGATCGCCGAGAAGAGCTGGTCTCCCCGCTCTCGCAGCAGCGACAGGCCCTCCTCGTAGCAGCGCAGTGCTCGGACGCAGTCCCCCTGGACCCGCGCGATCTCTCCCAGGTTGAGCAGCGTGATCCCGCTCAACCACGAGTCGTCGATCTCCCTGGAGATGCCCAGGCTCTGCTCCGAATAGGCCACCGCCTCCTCATAGTCACCCCCGCTCGCCGCCTGCGCGCCCAGTCCGTCGAGCGCAAAGGCCATTCCCCAGCGATCCTCCGCCTTTCGGGAGAGCTCCAGGCCGCCCTCGTAAAGCTGACGCGCCGCCGCGCCGTCCCCTTGATAGTAGGCTAGACTGCCCTCCCCGTTGAGCAGCATGGCTTGCAGCGAGAGGGGCAGGCCGGCCCTGCTGCGGGCCGCGAGTGCCCGCGTCTGTTGAAGCCACCGGCGCCCCTCCTGAAGGTGCCCGCGCACCGCCCAAAAATGCCACAGGGCCCCGCAGATCCCTGCGGCGAGCTCCACATCCCCGCTCTCCAGCGCCCAGCCCAGCGCAGCGCGCAGGTTGCCGTGCTCCCGATCCAGGCGGCTGAGCCAGGGTGCCTGCTGCGGCCCGGTCAGCTCTGGGGCGGCGGCGCGGGCCACATGGAGGCAGTGTGCGGCGTGTCGCTGCCTGACCGCATCGGCCTCGTGGGAACCGCGCGCGACCAGGCGGTCCAGTGCGTACTCGCGGACGGTCTCCAGCAGGGCATAGCAAGGCCCATCCTCCGCGCTCTCGCTGAGCTGCAGCAAGCTCTTGTCGAGCAGCGACCCCAGAAGCTCACGCAGGGTTCGTCCCGCCGTCGAGGGCTGGGGGTCGCTCCCTCCCTCCGAGAGGGACGCTCCACTCGTGCACACGGCCTCCACCGCCTCTGCCGTGCACCCGCCCGAGAACACTGCCAGCTCTCCAAAGAGCGTCTGCTCCGCCAGAGTCAGCAGGTCGTAACTCCAGTCCAGCGTGCCGCGCAGTGTGCGCTGCCGCGGGGGCAGGTCTCGCGGGCCGTCGGCGAGCAGCCCCAGCCGGCTCGTCAGCCGGGCCAGCATCGCCTGGGGCGACAGCGACCGGATGCGCGCGGCGGCGAGCTCGATGGGCAGGGGCAGCCCGTCGAGGCGGACACAGATCTCGGCTACCGCCGCTCCGTTCTCCGCGGTCAGGGCAAACCCGGGACGGATGGCCCGCGCGCGATCGCAAAAGAGCGCGACCGCAGGGATGTGCGACAGCGCGCTCACCGCGCCCGCTCCCGGCGGCAGGCGGGCGAGGTCGGGCAGCGGCAGCGGGGGCACCGGAAACCGCTGCTCGCCGCGCACATACAGCGGCTCCCGGCTCGTCGCCAGGATCCTGAGCTGCGGGCA
Source organism: Anaerolineae bacterium (assembly GCA_016783145.1). GTDB lineage: Bacteria > Chloroflexota > Anaerolineae > JAFGEY01 > JAFGEY01 > BS750m-G44. The sequence goes on along the minus strand of JADHXD010000172.1, from coordinate 4,915 downwards.
CGCCCCTGCCAGGTCGGCGACGAGGGGAGCGGCCTCCCCGCACCGCTCGCAGTTGTCCAGCACCAGCAGCATCTCTTTCTCTCGCAGCCAGTCGCAGAGCTGCGCCAGGGGATCGGCGGGGCCGGCAAGCGGCAGGTGAAGCGCGGCGGCGACGGCTGAAGCGATGAGCTGGGGTGATGCGACGGCCTCAAACGGCACCCAGCACGCCCCGTCCCGGAAGGCGAATGCCTCCTGCTCTGCGGCCTGCAGGGCCAGGCGCGTCTTGCCGATGCCCCCCGGCCCGAGCAGGGTCAGCAGGCGCACGTCCGGCGATCCCAGGTGAGCGGCGATCTGCGCCATCTCGCCCTCACGCCCGACAAAAGAGCTGAGCTGCGCGCGCACGGGCCAGTTGCGCAGAGCCGGGGGACCGGGAGGCACGAGGGCGCCCGCCGCGATCTGCGCCCGCAGCTCCGCAGTCTCCCTTTCCGGCGGCGTGTCCAGCTCGGAGGCCAGGGTGCGCCGCAGCGTCTCATAGTGCGCCAGGGCGGCGTTTCGTTGCCCGCTCCAGCCCAGGGCGCACATCACCTGGCGGTGGGCGTCCTCTGCGAACGGATCGAGCGCGATCTGCCGCCTGGCCGTGTGCTCCAGCAGCTCGACCTCCCCGCGCAGCGCGTGGTACTCGCCCAGGGCGCGCAGCGCAGAGAGCGCCAGGCGCGCCAGTTGCTCTCGCTTCACCAGGACCCATTCCTCAAAGGGCACGCTGTCTCTGAGAAAGAGCCCAGCGAGGAAATGGTCCCGGTACAGCGCAGCCGCACGCTGCAAGCGCTCGACACAGGCACCGCACGCACCCACTCGGCGGTGTGCGTGCCGCTCGCACGCCTCGAGCAAGTCAGTGAACGCTCGCACGTCCGCCGAGCAGCCGCTGGCCGCGTTGAAATGCACGCTCTGCGAGGTGATGCCAAGGACAGCCGGTGCCTCCGCGCCGATGGCCAGACGCAGTTGGTGGAGGGCCTGGCGCAAGCTGTGACGTGCCGCCTCGTCCGGCTGTTCGGGCCACAACAGCCCGGCCAGGACCTCGCGGCGATGAGGCCGGTCGGCCTCAGAGACCACGTAGGCCAACAGCGCCTGGGTCTTGGCCCACAGCGGAGCCTGGATCGGTTGGCCGTCCAGCGTGAGCTGGAACGGCCCGAGCAGAGAGAGGGCCAACCTCGACATCTCTCAGCCTCTCAGTAGGTCGCCTTTCCCCGATTCTGCTGCGCAATATCGGGCATGGTTCAGAATCCCGGGAAGTTAGATTGACACTTTTTGAAACGATCTGTAGATTTTTTTGGGCGAATGGTCTCAGAACAGCCATTTTCCGCCTGAAAACCGGGCAAAACCTATGGTTTCAGGCCATTCTGTTCCTCTGCGCCACAATGTATCCTGCGAAAGTGTCAATCTAACTTGAACCATGCCCAATATCGCCTTGGGAGAGGCGACTACACCGAAATTTCCACAGGTAAACCCTCGGGCCACCACCCAACCCAGCCCCTGAGGGCACTTCAGCCCGGAACACCCGGCTCCGGAAGGCCCAGTCCCTGAGGGGACTTCTCACTAGTCCGACGCTTCGTCGGGCCTTCAGCCCGGAATCTTCAGTTCCGGGCCCTCTCTCCCCACACCGGATTATAGAACGATCGGATCACCTTGTCAAAGCACCTTGACGCTTTCTTGACGCTATCCTGCTACACTGTGTGTAGCTCGACCGCCGGGCCCCGCGCCTGTTCCGGTGGGTATCCTCACGGATCCGGCGTGCTCCCTCGAGGAGGTGTACCCGTGAAACGCCGTCTCTTGCTCAGTGTCTGCAAGGCAGGTCTTTTGTTGGCAGCCTTGGCGGTCCTGGGCACCGCGCCCCAAGCCGCTAGCGCGGGCACGCGCGGGGGCGCCCTCCCCTTCGCGGAGGCCCAACTGCCGTTATCCGGCGTTCGGGCCGTGACATCGCTGGACACGACCGTCTTCACTGCGGTCGCCGATGCCTACGTCTCATCGGCGCTCCCCTCCAAGAACTATGGGGCCGCACAGGTCCTCTACGCCGGCAGCCAGACCGCGGCCGCCCCCAGGCGCGCTCTCTTCCGCTTCGTCCTCTCCTCTTTGCCCTCGGAGGCGGTCGTGGACAGCGCCTACTTTCAGGCCAACCTGACGGAGACCCCAAGCGCCCCGCCCACCGTCCTGAACATCGGCGCCTTCCGCATCACGTCGGGTTGGGACGAGGCCGGCGTGACCTGGAGCAACCAGCCCACGGCAGTGCCCATCGGCAGGGTGACCGGTGTCGGCGTCCTGCCACAGTTCTACAGTTGGGAGGTCACAAGCCTGGTTCGTGCCTTGGTCTCCGATCCAGGCATAAACTATGGGATCGAGCTGCGCAGCCAGGCCGAGGGCACGGCCGACTGGCGCGGCTTTTCGAGCCGCGAGGCCGCATCGGCCTATCGACCGCAGTTGGTCGTCCAGCACCACCTGCCCCTCTGCACCGACGCGCAGGAGCCCAACGACACGTTTGCCCAGGCTTTTCCCATCGCTCCCGCCGTCGAGTACCTGGGCTGCATCCCGGCCTCCGGCGACGTGGACCTGTTCCGCTTCGACGTCGATCCCAGCACCGCGCGCAGCGTCCAGGTCGAGCTCTACAGCCTGCCCGCGAACTTTGACCTCTACCTCTATGGACCGGGTCCGACCCTGGTAGACAGCTCCGCGAACGCCGGCACCAGCTCCGAGTCCGTTGCCTACACCACTGGACCGGCCGGCAGGCGGTTCTACGCCGAGGTGCAGGCCACCTCCGGCGGGGACCCCGACAACCCCTACGCCCTCAAGTTGACCTTGACCGCCGACGCGACGCCGCCCCAGATCCTCTCCGGTCCGGCCGTATCGAGCATCACCTCCTCTGCGGCATCAAGCCAGAGCTGATCGTCGGCCGGATCATCGGCGACGATCCCGCCTCCCTGCGCACCCCGATCCAGATGGCGGCCCTCGACGCATTCAGTTGCTCGCGCGCCCTGGTCGTCAGCGGACTGGACAGCAACCCGCGCAAGCGAGCGGACTTTGTCGCCAATGCCGACGCCATCGGCGTTGCCCTGGCGGCGACCTTTTCCGAAGTGGATGTGGAGCACTGGAGCACCTATGACACGGTCACCGACGCGCTCGACGTGTTCATCGAGAGGGTGCAGGCACGTCACGCCGTCGTCTACACGAACCACGGCGGCCGCAGGAACTGGACCTCGGTCCTGCACACGGGCGACTTTCCGCTGGACTTTCTCGGCAGCCATCCCCTCGTCGCTGCCTTTGCCTGCAGCACCGGCTACTATCAGGGGATCAATTCCATCGCCGATACCTTTCTCGACAGCCAGGCCGGGGGCTACATCGGCTCCACAGAGCTGGCACACAGACCGACGACCCTCGAAGCCGGCCTGATGTTTGCCGATCGCTGGCCCGCTCCCGGGATCAGCGCGGCCAAGGCCCTGCGGAACACCGAGCGCGCCCTGCTCTCTGGGCACCCCTCCGACTACCAACGGCTCTGGGTCCTGCAGTTCAACCTCTACGGCGACCCCAAGTACGGGCTGTGCCCTGCCGCACAGGCAGGTCAGGCTGTGCCGGGGCAGCCACCGTCGGTCGCGGAGGCCCGGACCTCAGCGACCGTGCGGATGGTCGTGCCCGGCGACCCGCGCCCCGCAGCCCTGCCCCCCTCCTCGCTCGCCGTCACCGTGCCCGACTACCAGGTGACCACGACAGACGGGCTCGATACGGCGCGCATCCCCGGCGGCTTGATGCTGCTGGAACCCGGCCGGCCGATGGTGCCCATCTACGTCGTCACCCAAGACTACCCCAGCGGGTACACCGTTCAGGAGGTCACCCTCGCCTCGCGCTCTGGGATGAGCACCGCCACCGGCCTGCACCTGCCCCTCGTGACCGACGACCCAACCTCTGCCCAGGAGGCCGGCCTGTCCCGGCCTGCGCACCTCGCTCCGGGCACATATCCCGAGGAGGACTACTCCTGGGAGATCGACGAAGGGCCCGACGGTTCCACGACGCTGACCGTCCGCATCTACCCCTTCACCTACGACGCCGCGACCACGGACGTCCAGTTCTTCAGGAACTACACCTTTGAGGTCCGCGTCCTCTCCTCGACCCTATCCATTGTCGCCTTCAGTGCCGGCCAGCACGCCTGCGCCCAGAGCGAGCAGGTGACCGCCGGGCTGTGGCTGTCCAACACCGGCGCGCCGCAGGACGTCGTCGTTAGCGCCGTAATAAAGTCCGCGGGTTCCGGCGAGGTGGTCGATCGCCTGCTCTTGCGCACCTTGGACGCGATAGCCTCTCTGTCCTCCTTTGAGCTCCGCTGGGACAGCACCGGCTTTCCCGCCGGCGACTACACCCTCGCCGCCGAGCTCAAGGGCACCGGCGGTGACGTGCTCGACAGGGCGGAAGCGTCGTTCACGCTTGGCCTGACCGGCGCCGAGATCGTCCACTTTGCGGCTTCTCCTGGGCAGTTCGAGATCGGGGAAAGCATCGCCCTCTCTCTGACCTTTGCCAACACCGGCACCGTGCCCTTGACCGGCGCGGCGGTCCTCCAGATCCAGGACAGCGAGGGCGATCCGATCTGGGAACTCAGCCACGACGTGGCCAACCTGGCTCCGGGCAGCTCCATCAGCCTCAGCGACACTTGGGACACCTCGGGGGCGGCCAGGGACGAGTACCGTGCGCTGGCCTACGTCCTCTACGAGGGCACGGCAACCGAACCCAGCACAGCCATCCTGAGAGCGTGTTTTGAAAGTCGGGATGGTTCCCTGCGCCGTGATAAGGACGAGATATTTGTGAGCTGAACATTGACAAAAGATCGCTTCTGATGGAAACTATGAGCCTCACCAACGTACATCAGGAGGCGACTGCAGATGCCCAATAGAAAACGTACCAT
>JADHXD010000171.1 GCA_016783145.1 Anaerolineae bacterium | reverse complement strand
CGCAAGCCCTCTGCGAGGATCTACGACGGGCCGCTTGCCCTGTCCCGTCCGGTCCAGGACGGGGCGCTCAGGACTTCGTAGGGCATGCCGCTGGCTTGCCTCTGGCGCTGCAGTGGGGGGTGAGAGCGCAGGCCTTGGGGCTCCGACGGAGACCGTCGGAGCCAGGAAAGTCCCCTGCGCAAGCCCTCTGCGAGGATCTACGACGGGCCGCTTGCCCTGTCCCGTCCGGTCCAGGACGGGGCGCTCAGGACTTTGTAGGGCATGCCATGGCTTGCCTCCAGCGCACAGCGGGGGTGAGAGCGCAGGCCTTGGGGCTCCGACGGAGACCGTCGGAGCCAGGAAAGCCCCCTGCGCAAGCGGGCTGCGGATCCTCGTAGGGCATGCCGCTGGCTTGCCTCCGGCGCACAGTGTGGGGTGAGAGCGCAGCCCTTGGCGCGACGACGGAGACCGTCGTCGCGAGAAAGTGAGATGCGCCCGCCTCAGGAATTGACGGGGCGGCAGACCGGTGCTACACTGAGGGCCGAGGGGGTTCCCAGGGCGAGGGTGCAGATGAGGGATCGCGAGGGCTTGGACGAGGTCGAACAGATCGTCGCCAACGTAGGAGCAGCGGCCAAGTACCGGCGAGTCTGTCCGCGCACGGTCCAGCGCCTCGCCGCCGAGGAATGGGCCAGGCACCATCACCTGAAGCGGGCGATCAAAGCCACCAAGTCCAGGCTGCACCAGGTCTACAGTGCCTACGAGTCGCCGGTCGACTATGATCGGGGTACCCGCTTGCTGGAGGCCGCCTACGCCGTGGGGACGCCGCAGGCTGTGCGCCAGGCCTGCAGGACGATCCTGGCGCTGCATACCTCCACGCGGGAACGGCTGCCGATCCTGGACCGCTTCTACGCGGACCTGTACGCCTACACCGGCACCCCGCGCACGCTTCTCGACCTGGCGTGCGGCTTGAATCCGCTGTCCCACCCCTGGATGGGTCTCCCTCCTGGGGTCGCCTATCACGCCTATGACATCGACACGGAGCGCATCGCGTTCCTCGACCGCTACCTGGCGCTTGCCGGCGCAGAAGCGCACGCACACCTGCAAGACATCCTCTGCGATCCGCCCACAGAGCGCGCGGACGTCGCCCTCCTGCTCAAGTCGAGCACGTGCCTGGAGCGACAGCGCAAAGGCAGCACGCTGGCCCTGCTGGACAGGCTGGACGTGTCACACGTCGTCGTCACCTTCCCGGTCAAGAGCCTGGGGCAGCGCGAAAAGGGGATGCCCGAGCACTACCAGCACGCGTTCCTGGAGATGGTCTCCGGCAGGCCGTGGCCCGTGACGCGATTCGCGTTCGCGACCGAGCTGGCCTTTGTCGTGAGCAAGGGTTGAGCGACCATGTCCCACACGCTGTACATCGTCGGCACGCCGATCGGCAACCTGGAAGACGTGAGCCCGCGCGCGCTGCGCGTCCTGCGCGAGGTCGCTCTCATTGCGTCGGAGAATCCGACACGCACCCAGCGGCTGCTGGCCCGATACGACATCCACACCCCGATGATGCGCTTCACCGATGCGTACGAACGGAAAAAGAAGGCCCGACTGCATGCGGCCCTCAACGCGCTCGAGGGGGGCGACGTCGCCTTTGTGTCAGAGGCGGGGATGCCGCTCCTGGCGGATCCCGGCTATGAACTGATCCAGGCCGCCCTGGCACGAGGGATAGAGGTCCTCCCCATCCCCGGCCCGACGGCCTTGACCGCAGCCCTGGCGGCCTCCGGCCTGCCCACCGTCCCGTTCGTCTTCCTGGGGTTTCCTCCTCGCAGGTCGGAGGGCCGGCGAAAGCTGTTCCGTGAGTTCGTCGCCGATGAGCGCACGCTCGTCGTCTACGAGTCTCCCAGCCGGCTGGTGGAGGCGCTCCGTGACGCGTGGGCTGAGCTCGGGGAGCGGCAGGTTGCCGTGGCCTGCGAATTGACCAAGCTCTACGAGAGCATCTGGCGGGGGCCACTCAGCGAGGCCGCCGCGCACTATGAGGTCAACGGCCCCAGGGGGGAGTACGTGATCGTGCTTGGAGGCACACCGGAGGGAGGCCATGGCAGGACGGGCTAGGCTGATCACCGCGCACGGCACGGTATCGCTGCCCACTTTCTTTCCCGACGCCACGCGGGCGGTGGTGCGCACGGTAGACGCGCAGGACCTGCAGCGGTGCGGCATCGAGGGATTGGTGGTCAACACCTTCCACCTGACCCACAGTCCTGGAATCGGCCTGGTCAAGAGCCAGGGCGGCGTGCACCGCTTTATGGGCTGGGAGCGCCCGATCATCTCCGACTCGGGGGGATTCCAGGCGATGTCCATGATCCGCGAGAACGCGCGCTATGGGACGATCAGCGACGCGGGGATCCACTTTACCAACGTCGATGCCAAGGGGCGGAAGAAACTCAGGCTGACCCCGGAAAAGTGCATCCAGATCCAGTTCGACCTGGGCGCAGACCTCATGATCTGCCTGGACGACTGCCCGCGCCCCGATGCGGACGAGGGAGAGGTCGCCGATTCGGTGCGCAGGACGATCCACTGGGCGGGACAGTGCAAGGAGGAGTTCGAGCGCCAGCTAGCGAGCCGCAGGCTGGACGGGGAGAAACGGCCCTTGCTGTTCGGGGTCATCCACGGGGGATATTCAAAGCGCGCGCGGTGGCACTGCGCGGAGGCGCTGATCTCGATCGGCTTTGACGGCTACGGCTTTGGGGGCTGGCCCCTCGACCTGGAGGGCAACCTGGCGGCGGAGATCCTGGCCTACACGGCCGACCTGATGCCCGATGACCGGCCCAAGTACGCGCTGGGGGTCGGCAGTCCGGAGGGGGTCGTGCGCTGCCACGAGATGGGCTACGGGATCTTTGACTGCGTGCTGCCCACGCGCGACGCGCGCCACCAGCGCCTGTACTGCTATGACGGCGAGGGAGGGGACCCCTTTGCCTACTCGTATCTGTACATCCAGGACAACAAGCACAAGCGCGATCCGCGACCCGTGTCCGATGCCTGTGACTGTCCCTGCTGCGCGCACTACTCACGGAGTTACCTGCACCACCTGTTCGAGATCCAGGATGGGCTGGCCCCGCGCCTGGCGACGATCCACAATCTGCGCTTTTACGCGCAGTTGATGGAAAAGCTGCGCGACCCCGCCCAGAGCGCCCGCGCCTCCGGCACGGATGCAGACAGGATGCTTCGCGAGCTGTAGACGGAAAGCGAGGGAGGGTGATGTCCTACGCAGATGGATGGGCGGCGGTACACCTAGAGATGCCACCCCGCGTGCCCCGCGTCGAGTTCGACGCGGAGCGACACTGGCCCCTGGTCCGGGCGGTCACCGGCATCGACGTCGGCGTGAACAGCTCTCCCCTGCACCAGGCGGAGGCGTGCCGGGCGTTCATGCGCGCCTGGAACTATGACATCCTGCTCACCTCGCTGATCGGTCACGGGGAATTGGACGCCAAGCGCACCCACATGGGCCACGCCCGGTACGCAGCGGGGGGCATCGACTATGACGACGACATCCGGTGTCCCTTTGACGGCCCCGAGGAGGCCCTGCGCTTCGATCCCAGGGAAACGTATGGGGAACCGGACCGAGCAGAGCTGATCCGTCGATTCAACGACGACTACCGCGCCAACTGCGAGGCGCACCCCGACCTGGTGAGCATGACCGGGACCTATGTGACCCTCTTTTCCGGCCTGATCGCCATCTTTGGCTGGGAGATGCTGCTGACCGCTGGCGGGCTGGACCCGGAAGGGTTCGGCCAGGTCGCTCAGCGCTACGCGACCTGGATGCAGCCGTACTATGATGCCCTCGCCGAGAGCGAGACCCCGGTGGTGTATTCGCACGACGACATCGTGTGGGCCTCGGGTGCCGTGTTCCATCCCGACTGGTACCGCACCTACATCTTTCCCCACTATGAGCGGTTCTACCGGCCGCTGATCGAGAGCGGCAAGGCGGTGATCTTTGTGGCCGACGGCAACTATACAGAGTTCGTGGACGACATCGCGGCGGCGGGCGCGAGCGGGTTCTTTTTCGAGCCTCTGACCGACCTGGCGTACCTCGTCGAGCGCTATGGACAGACGCACGTACTGATCGGGAACGTGGACACGCGGGCTCTGCTCTACGGCACCAGGGAGGATGTCCGGCGGGAGGTGGAGCGCTGCATGGCCCTGGGCAAGGGGTGTCCCGGCTATTTCTTCGGGGTGACGAATATGATCCCGCCGAACACGCCGGTAGACCAGGCGCTGTACTATAACGATGTGTACCTGCAGCTGAGCCGGCGGTAAGCGAGACGCGCGGCAGGGGATGGGAGGGAGGGCAGCGATCCCTGTACCGGTACTTGTTTTTGGCGGTTTTGCCGTTTTTTCTCCCGCTTTCGTACCCGTAAGGTAGCTCAATTATACCATATAGGTACGCTCCCGTCAAGGGGTAGCGGTTGAGACAGAGGACAAGACAGACCTCCGAAGTCTCGGAGACTTCGGAGGTCTGGATTTCTGGATCACTCGCCGTTGGGGCATCCGCTGCGGGTGCCCACGTGAGTGCTTATGGATCCACCACGATCGTGCAAATGTAGGTGTCGGGAAGCAGATTGGTATAGACCTCTTTCAGGTCGTCTAGATCACCGTCCGTGACATCACCGCCAAACGGCTCGAGTGGTTCTCCCACTTCCGGTTTGCAGGCCATGCTTGCTACCGTCACTCTATCACCGGCTAGCGAGCGGAAGATGACCTCGATCTCGGAGAGCGGGATATTGGTGAACGTCGCGTCAGGTTCTTCATCGCCCTCAAGAGGCAGGCGGTCCGCATACGTGCTGGCGGAACTCACCCCCACCGTCTCCGTGTCCGGGTCCTTCGCGTATCCGACAGGGATTTGTGGTTCTCGGGTTAGGGCTGCTTGCGCTGCTGATGGGCTCACTTGCGAGTCGCTTGTGCTACGGTGGGACTCACAAGTCCCCTGCGAGGATCTACGCGCGCCGATAGCGCACAGGCGAGTCGCTTGTGCTACGGTGGGACTCACAAGTCCCCTGCGAGGATCTACGACGAGGCGCTTGCGCTACGGACAGGACTTGACGCCCGACGGTGAGTGGCGGTATACTGGTTACAGTACCAGTGGTGACCCCAGTTGAGAAAGGACCACAGGCTATGGCAGAGCTGCCATCGAATTATGACGAACAGGTGTACGCCGCGCTGCTGGGCAAGGTGATCGGCGTGCAGTACGGCGGCCCTATCGAAGGGTGGACGCACGAACGCATCTGGCAGACGTACGGCGAGCTGACCGGGTACGTCCAGCACTATCGCTACTTTCGCCCGGACGACGACCTCTCCGGCCCGCTGGTGTTCATCCGCGCCCTGGAAGATTTCACACCCAGCGAAGACCTGACGCCGCAGGACATCGGCAACACCTGGCTCAATTACCTGGGGGACGGCCACTGCACGCTGTGGTGGGGCGGGTATGGGGTGAGCACCGAGCACACCGCCTACCTCAACCTGGCGGACGGGGTCCCCGCTCCGGAGTCGGGTTCCATCGAGCGCAACGGGCAGGTGGTCGCCGAGCAGATCGGCGGGCAGATATTCATCGATACGTGGGGGCTGGTCTGTCCGGGCGACGCGGAGAAAGCGGCCCGCTATGCGCGCAAGGCGGCCTCGGTCTCTCACGACGGGAATGGCGTGTATGGCGGGATGTTTGTCGCGGGCATTGAGGCGGCGGCGTTCACCGAAAAGGACACCCGGCGGCTCCTGGACATCGGCCTCTCCCTCATCCCGGAGGATTCGACCTATGCCCAGGCCGTGCGCGACGTCGTCCAGTGGCAGCAGACGTACGCCGATTGGCGGGACTGCTTTGCGCGGATCGTAGAGCGCTACGGCTACGACAAGTACGGGGGAGGGTGTCACATCATCCCCAACGCAGCGGTGGTGGCCATGGCCCTGGCCTACAGCGAGGACGACTTTTCGCGGGCCCTGCACATCGCCAATATGGCCGGGTGGGACACGGACTGTAACGTGGGCAACGTGGGCTGCATCATGGGCCTGGTCACCGGGTTGGAGGGCATTCACGGTGCAGAGACGGACTGGTTCTCTGACGTCAACGATCACGTCCTCGCCTCGCTGATCCTGGGGTCCGAGTGCGTCCTCGACATTCCCAACGCGGCCCTGTACATCGCCAACCTGGGACGGGCGGTCAACGGGATGGCGGAGCGCAGGACGTTCAAGGGCGGCGCCAAGTACCATTTCAGCTTTCCCGGCTCGACGCACTGCTGGGAGTACGAGCGGGAGCCGGGCCTGGCCGCCGTCTGCGACATGCGCAACGCGACCTACAGCACCTCCAGCGCGGGCACAAGCTCGCGCGCCCTGCAGATCGTGATGAAGCGCCTGTCGGCCGATAACCAGGGGATGGCCTACCGCAAGACCTTTTTCACGGGAGACGACATCGCCCGGAGCGGCTATGACATCGGCACGTCGCCGATCCTCTATCCGGGGCAGACGATCAGGGCCTCCATCTATCTCTCCAGCGGCGAGGGAGCGAGCGCACGCCTGTTTGCCCGCGACTATCACACCCAGGAGGTCTACTGCGGGGAGGAGGTGCCGTTGTCCGCTGGAAGCGGGGCCAGGCTCACGCACACGATCTCCTGTCCCGGCACGGTGCTGCTCGACCGGGTTGGCGTGCTCTTTACTGCCGATCAAGAGACGAACGCCGTCGCCTACCTGGACAGGGTCGATTGGTCGGGGGGGCCGGATTTCACCCTCGATCTGACGGGGGAGAATCCGATGGCCGGCTGGGGGTATCTGCGCGGGCGGTGGTTTGGCCGCGCCGGGGCGCTGAATGGCAGCCACTATGGGAAGGACGCCGAGGCCTACACCGGCCTGCTGGCGTGGACGGACTATCGCTACGAGGTGCGGCTGCGGCCTCACTGCGGAGGGCGGCACCGGATCCTGTTCCGCGTGCGCGGGGCACAGCGCTCGTACGCCTTTGGCCTGGCACCCGGCGGCCGGGTGGCCTTTGAGAAGAACTGGCAGGGATACGAGGAGACCGCATCCGCGCCGTACCCGTGGGAGCTGGGGCAGGAGTACACGCTGGCGGTCCACATGGTGGGCAGCCGCATGGTGGGCTGTGTGGATGGAGCGGAGGTGCTGGAATGGGAAGACCCGGAGGGCACCTGGAAGAGCGGGTGCGTGGGGTTGGGGGTGAAGAACGGCAGGACGCTGTACACCCGTGTATCGCTGAGCCCGGCGCATTGACGACAGGGATCGCGATCGGCTGTGGTGGCTTGGGTCGTTGTTGAGGGGAAGAAGCGACTGAAGTCGCTACTACGAGTTATTACGTAGATTGATATAGAATAAAGTCTTCGCTACGATTTGATGCATAGAATGAAACGACTGAAGTCGTTACTACGGATTCTACGGATTGTACGAGTTGATGGGTAGATTGTGAGTGTGTGATGTCTGAGAACGAGGGTTCCAAGCGCCAGGGGTTGGGCAGGCGGCTCCTGAACCGGTTCCGCCGCCCACCACGCGCGCCGGGGGTAGGTTCCGCGGGTGACCGTGCGACCTTGGAGATCGAGCGGACATCTCCCCCGCTCTCAGAGGATGAGCTGGCTTCTGTCAAGACCGCCTATCTGCTGCGCCTTCGAGAGCGACTTGGGACGCTGCACCTGTACGGGCTCGACGAGCGGCGCCACGCCCTCCAGGAGAGCGGTCGAGCACTGGAACGGCTGGCGGTCTATGCGCCCCTGAACGCGAGGCGAGGTGCCCCGGCAGACGACAGCGGGGCAGAAGCCGTGCGGGGAGGGGCCAGGCCCCCTGCAGAGAGCGGCGAGCCGACGGAGAGTGACGAACGCCGTGGCGGCCCCCTGCTTGAGCTGGTGGGGCGAGAGCGCCGAACGGTCGTGCGCGGGCCACACGGCTCTGGCAAGTCCACGTTCGCCCGGTTCGTGGCCCTTGCCCTTGCGCAGCGGCCACGAACTGCAGAGCGCACGACCATCGCACACCTGGAACCCGCATGGACGCACGGCCGGGTGACCCCGCTTCTGGTCGATCTCGCGGATTTCGCAGCTTCACCCCACAACGATGAGACGGCGGCGGGCCTGTGCGCGTACCTCGCTGACGATCTGGGCATTGCACCCGACCAGTTGTGGTACCAGTTGATCTCGCCCGGGGGCGTGATCTTGATACTGGATGGCTACGAGAAGGCGACCAGGGAGACCCTGGCGCTCATCGACCCGCTGCTGGACACGGCCAACCTGTTCATCGTCACATGCGCGGACTATGGCGACCCGACCGACCTCGTGCACAGGGGCTTTGTCGAGATCGCCCTTCTCCCCTGGAGCGCGGAACAGACAGATGTCTTTGTCCACAGGTGGTACGCCGAACTGGAGCGCCAGGAATGGGTCAGCGGCGAGACCGCGCGGGATGTGCCCGGGCGGCTGTGCGCGGCGATACGCCGAGAGCAAGCCGTCGCACTGGCCCGCCGACCAGCCTCTATGGCGCTCATCGCCACGCTTCACCTACTGCGAGGCCGCCTGCCCGAAAACCGGACGGTCTTTTACCGCGAGCTCACCGACCTCGCCCTTGCCTGCTGGAGCGAGGGAAGGGCGAGCAGCGAACGGGACCTGAGGGCGGTGTTCGACCTGGACAATCTGCGGGCAGCCCTGGGCAAAGAGACCTACGAGGCGTATGCCCGTCGCGAGGAGGCCGACCCCCTGGTCAAGCTGTCAGCAAGCGACCTGCGCGCAACGCTGATCCAGATCTGCCGCAACGGTCGCTGGGATACAGTGGATGAGCTGACCGCGCGCATGCTGACCCGGCCCAGCCTGCTGCGGGAACAGCAACCGGGCGTCTATGCCTTCGCGGACACCTCGCTGCAAGCGTTCGTGGCTGCACGCCACCTGGGCGCACAGCCCGACCTGCCCAACCTGGTCTCCAGGTTGGCACGGGAGGACCTGCAGCGATGGCGGGAGGTCATCCTGTCCGCCGTGAGCCGGTCCGTCTGGCTGAACCGGGAGCCCACGACAGCGCTGCAGGTGATCGAGGCACTGTGCCGGCGCCCACTGCCCGAAGAGGGCGCCCCGGTACCTGACTCTGAATGGCGCAGCGCCTGGCTTGCCGGCGAAGCGCTGGTCGAGATCGCACAGGCAGTGCCTGGCGCAACACACGTGCTGGGGCGCGTCTCAAGCTGGCTTCTCGCCCTGCTCGAGCGGGGGATGCTCAGCCCCAAGGAACGCGCAGACGCAGGAAGCGTGTTGGATCAGCTCGCGCACTGGGGCCCGCGACCGGGCGTCCCCGTGCCCGAACCGCTGTGGTGTGAGGTGCCCAGTGGGATGTTCTGGAGTGGAGAGGGCGCTTCGGCGCGGATCGTGGAGACCGGGCCATTCTGGATCTCTCGCTACCCGGTGACCTATGCGCAGTACGCAGCCTTTGCCCAGGCCACCGGCCATCCCTCCCCCAGTGACTGGCAAGGAGAGCGGCCCCATGTCGGGATGGGAAACCATCCCGTCGTCCATGTGACGTGGCAAGACGCGATGCAGTACTGCAAGTGGAGAACAGATCGCCTGAGCACAGAGCAGTTCAGGGTCTGGAGACGTGGAAAGCGGGAAACGGCTCAACCCCCTCCGCGATCTTGGACGGTCCGCCTGCCGACCAGCCTTGAGTGGGAAAAGGCGGCGCGCGGTGGGCTGTCGATCCCGGGGGGTGAGGACGATGGCACCGTGGACAATCCACTTCCCCGCCGTGTCTATCCGTGGGGCGATAGCTGGCGACTGTCCGCAGGCCGGACCGCAGGTGACGAGACGCGGTGTAATGTCTCCGAGAGTGGGATCGGTACGACGACACCGGTGGGGATGTATCCGGATGGCACGAGCCCCTACGGATTGATGGATGCAGCGGGCAATGTCTGGGAGTGGTGCCTGGACTGGGCAAGCGATGCGCAGCGGTACAAGATCAGGCGCGGAGGTGCGTTCCGCTATTCGCATGACCATGCGCGCTGTGCTGCATACGATAAGGGATATCCTGGCCTGGCGTGGCCCTACCTTGGGTTCAGGGTGGTGGTGGGGCCTCCGGCAGGGGAAGGAAGCGAATGAATTCGCGACTACGAGGGTGCCCCCACCCTGGCCCTCCCCCGTGCAAAGCCACAGGGGAGGGAAGCAGTGGATTCGCGACTACGAGGGTGCCCCCACCCTGGCCCTCCCCCGTGCAAAGCCACAGGGGAGGGAAGACGGGATTGGGTAGTGGTTAGATTTGACTGATGGCGCATTGCTGATTGTAGTGGTGAATGAACCACTGTAAGACCAAATCGTGAAACTGATCAGACTTGGAAAAGGACAGAGTCTTGCGAACGAAGCGAGCCAGACGGAAGTTCCCCCAAAAAGTTGTACCACTTGAGGCTGTGTTTATTGTGATCCTCTTCTG
>JADHXD010000040.1 GCA_016783145.1 Anaerolineae bacterium | reverse complement strand
CTCCAGCCTGCGGGGCAGCCTCTCCTGGGCCACTCAGCGGGCGTGTGGGAGGTGGACTTTAACCCCCAGGGCACGATCCTGGCATCGAGCAGCGCGGACCACACGGTTCGCCTGTGGTCCGCGGCACCCAACGCCACCGGGGAGGCCGGTCCCTGGCGTGCCCTTGGTCCTCCGCTCATCGGCCACACTGGCAGAGTGACAATCCTCGACTTTAGCCCCGATGGCAGGACCTTGGCCTCCCCGAGTGAAGACGGCACCATACGCTTCTGGGAGATCGATCCCGAATCGTGGAAGGCCCGCGTGTGCAAGATCGCCGGGCGCAATATGACCCCCGACGAGTGGGAGCAGTACCTGCCGGGCCAGCCGTACGAGTCGACCTGCCCGCAGTGGCCGGAGGGCGAGTGACTGCGGAACTCTGCGCGGACCACCCGCTGCCAGTGTGAGAGGGGAGATGTGATATGTCGTCCGTGGACCAGGTAATCGAACAACTCCAGGCCCTGTCCCGGCCCGACCAGCTCGAGGGCATGGCCCGCTACGGCATGACCGTGGAGAAGAGGCTCGGCGTCTCCATCCCCCACCTACGCAAGCTCGCCAAGGGCATCGGGGTGGACCACGGGCTTGCCCTTGCCCTCTGGGAGACCGGGATCGCCGAAGCCAGGATCGTCGCCGCAATGGTCGATGTCCCGGAGGAGGTTACCGAGGCGCAAATGGAGGACTGGGTCGCCGGCCTGGACTCGTGGGACGTCTGCGACCAGCTCTGCATGAACCTCTTTGACAAGACCCCTCTGGCGTGGCGCAAAGTCCGCGAGTGGTCAGAGCGGGAGGAAGAGTTCGTCAAGCGCGCCGCCTACGCCCTGCTCGCCTGCCTGGCCTGGCACGACAAGGGCGCGACCGACGAGCAGTTCACCGCACTGATCCCCCTGATCGTGAGAGAGGCAACCGACGGGCGCAACTATGTGAAAAAGGCCGTGAGTTGGGCCCTGCGCCACATCGGCAAGCGCAATGCCAGGCTAAACGAGATAGCCCTCGAGGCCGCCCGCCAGCTCCAGGGGATGGACGACAAGACCGCCCGTTGGATCGGCACTGACGCCGTGCGCGACCTCACCAGCGACGCCACGCGCAAGAGACTGGCCAAGCAGGGAGCCTGAGCCCCTCCACACCTCTCCATTGAGGGCGCTACCGCTCCTCCGCCCGCTCTCGCTCGTACCGTGCCCGCCGCTCGGCCAGGTAGGTGGGCACCGGCACGTCCCACCAGCCCACCGCCGGGCTCCCCGACAGCGGGTACCCTCGCTCGACGATCACTTCCACCACAGCCGGCTTTGCCGCGGCGAACGCCCGCTCCAGCGCCGGGCGCACCTCGTCGGGTGCCGATACGCGTTCGGCGCGGCATCCATACGCCCGGGACAGCGCCGCCAGGTCGGGAGAGATGGGTTTGCCGCCCCGCAGGAACTCGGCGCCCACCGCCCGCTCCTCTCCGTAGGCCGCAGCCTGCAGGTCGCGAATGGCGATCCATCCCGCGTTGTTGGCCACGACGTAGACGACAGGCAGGTCGTACTGCACGGCAGTCGCCAGCTCCTGCGAGGTCATCAGGAAATCGCCGTCGCCCACCAGCCCCATCACCTGCCGGTCCGGCGCGGCGAGCTTTGCGCCAAGCGCAGCGGGCACCGTCCAGCCCATCGTGCTGAAGCCACCAGCCGTCAGGTGGGTCTTGGGTTCGTAGACCATCGCTTCCTGGAACCACTGGGCCTGTACGTTCCCGGAAGAGGTGAGGACGATCGCGTCCCGGTCCAGAAAGGCCCGCAACTCGGCGATCAGGCGGGAAATGGTCACCGGCACGTGGTCGGAGGCGGCGAGCGCCCGCACCTGCGCCAGCCACTCCTCGCGCAGCCGCTTCACGTGGGCGTAGTACGGGCTCTCGGCATACGGGCGCGGCGTGTCATTCGCTTGCAGCCATTCGACCAGCGCCCCTAGTCCAGCCCGCGCGTCGGCCACGATGCCCACCTCTACCGGGTAGTTCTTGCCAATCTCCGTCGGGTCCAGGTCGATGTGAATGAGCCGGGTAGGAGGGATCGCGTAGGTGACCCCCTGCCGGTAGGAAGACGTGGTCTCGTCGGCGAAACGGGTCCCCACGGCCAGCAGCACGTCGGCATCGCGGGTGAGCGCGTTGCCGCACGTTGTGCCCTTCGATCCAGCGTGGAACGCCGAGAGCGGGTGGTCCTCCGGGAAGGCGCCCTTGCCCATCATCGTCGTCACCACCGGCGCGCCGGTGTGCTCGGCCAGGGCCTTGAGCTCAGCCCACGCCTCCGCGGCGATCACCCCGCCTCCGGCGACGATGGCCGGACGTTCGGCCCCGGCGAGAAGCCGGCCCGCTTGGGCGATCAGCTCTGGTTCGGGCAGCACCGGCCCAATGGGACGATAGGTGCTTGGCGCGTCCAGCTCTACGTCGGCGCTGTCGCACTGCACGTCCATCGGCAGGTCCACGACCACCGGACCGCGCCGGCCGGTGAGCATCTCTGCAAACGCGCGCTGCAAGGTGCGCGGCAGGCGCTCCACGCTCGTCGGCCGCCAGATGCGCTTGGCGATCGGCTCGAACACCGCCAGGCTGTTGGCATCGTGCGCCCGTTCGATCTCTTGCAGCACGCCGCGCCCGGCCATGTGCGTGTGGCTGTTCCCGGTCAGCACCAACACCGGGATGCCGTCCACATAGCAGGAAGCCACGCCGATAACCGTGTTCATCGCCCCCGGACCGATCGAGGTGTAGACCGCGAGCGGCACCCCGGCGACACGGTAGTACCCATCGGCCAGGTGAACCGCCGCCTGCTCGTGCCGCACCTGCAAAACCTTGACTCGGTCCTGGCCGATCAGGGCGTCCGAGAGGCCCAGCGTCCCGTGCCCCGGGATGCCCACAATGTACGGCACCCCTTCCTGAGCCAGCGCCTCCACGACGATCTGTCCACCCGTCAGCCTCACCACTGCACCTCCTCCCCACCCCACGCAATACGCTCTACGCAATGCGCTCCACGTCCACCTCTGCCCCACCCACCTCGGCCTCCAACACCCTCCTCATCGCAGCGTGCCTCTCCCGGGTGATCGGGTATCAGATCAAGAGAGGCAGAGACAAGACAAAGAGCAGCGCCGGGATCGGCCCGAAGAACAGCCGGATACCCAGAAGCGTGCGCGTGCTTTGCGCCACGCTAGGCACATAGCCGTAGAGCTGCAGAACCCAACCCGTCGCCGTGATCCCCAGTGCCTCGGAGATCTTGAGCGCCAAGCCCCACACGCCAAAGCACATCCCTCCCCGGTGCTCGCCCGTCTGCAACCGGTCATAGTCCACCACATCCGGCAACATCGCCCACGGAAAGACCCAGTTGGCCGAAACCCTGAGCGTTCGTGCGGTGCCGTCCTCTGTGCGCACCTGTCCTCTCCCCAAGCGCCTGTGGGCGCTTCTCCTCTTCGGTCCCTGGCTTCTCTCGACTCCCCCCAAGCGCCTAAGGGCGCTTCTCACCCTCAGCCAGGGCACCTCAGTCCCTGACTCTCCAGCCCCTGGCTCTTCCCTTGAGCGCCTGAGGGCGCTTCTCACCTTTGGCCAGGGCACTTCGGTCCCTGGCTTTCAAGCCTCCCCACAGCGCCTGAGGGCGCTTCTCATCTTCAGCCAGGGCGCTTCAGTCCCTGGCTTCCCAGTCCCTGGCTCTTCCCTCCGGCGCCTGAGCGCACTTCTCACCTTCAGTCCCTGGCTTCTCAGTCCCTGGCCCCTCCCACCCACCGTCGCAGCGCCCCGAGCGGATTGACCACACTGACCACATAGCGCTCCAGCTTGCGGTAGCCCACGTTCACACACTCGCAGATTCCCCCCTGCTGAAAATCCTCCACCAGGTCGGCCATCATCTGGCGAGCCAGGGACTCGTCGTCCTCCGCCAACGCGCAAAAGACCCACCCCGACGCCGCGGCCCAGTACGCCCCGTTCTGGTAGGTGCCCGGCTCGACCGGGATCAACATCCGCTCCCAATGCTCTCCCCGCAGCGTATGCCGAACCTGGCCTCGCCAGACGATGTCGGCGTAGCGCTGCCGCAGAAAGGACGAGACCCTGCGACGCCGGTCCCCCTCTGCAAAGCCGATGTACAGGGCGAAGGCGTTGCCCCACACATCGACCTGCCGGCAGTCGGCGGTCGCTGCCCGGTAGGCCCCGACCTCCTCATCCCACAGCCGTTCCATCCCACGCTCGATGCGCTCTGCTCTCTCGCGATACAGGGAGGGGTCGATGCTACACCGCTCACACAACTCTGCCATCTGGTTGCACGCCTGCCAGTAGAGCAGAGAAGAGAACAGCAGTTCGCCCGTTTTGCCCACCGTGTCCGTGAACCCGTAGGGCGACTGCCGCCGGCCTGGCGCGATGTACACCAGGCCGGCGGCGCTGCGCGGACAGGCATCCATCGCGCGGGCCAGAACAGGCAGATGCTGATCGGCAAACGCGACATCGCCCGCATACCGCACATAGTTGCACACCAGGTCGACCGCGAACTGCGCATTGTCGGTGGGTGGATCCCCCAGCGGAGAAGACTCTGGTCCCGCGCAGTAAACGGCCTGTCCGTCGGCCCTCACCCGGTCTGGGATGCAGCCGTCTTCGCGCTGGCCGCGCAGCAGGTAGGCGATCGCCGCTCTCACCTCCTCCGAGGAGAGCAGGTGAGACGCGTTCTCGACCACGTAGGCCAGGTCGCGCGTCCACAGCGCCCCATAGCTCCCCTGCCCATCGGGGGTGAACAGCACGGTCCCGTCGTACGCGCGCAGACGACAGCCCTCAAGCTCATTCCAGGCCGCAGCCTCCAGCCACTCCAGCGCCTGTTCCACGAGTACGCGCCCCCCTCAGCGCGTGCAGCAGGCCGCCAGGCGGTCCGCCGCATCGACCAGCTCTGCCAGCCGCCAGCGGGTTCCGCTGCGCAGGGGCCACTCGCCCTGCACAGCCTCCGTCCAGCTCCTCGGAATCGCGCTCAGCCCATACGCTGCCCCGGCCAACGCGCCGGCCACCGCCCCCGCCGTGTCCGCGTCATTGCCCAAGTTGACCACCTGTACGGCGGCCTCCTCGAACGAATCGGTCGTCAGCAGCCCCCACAAGGCGCTCTCCAGGGTGTGGCGCACCCAGCCACTGTTCCCCAGCTCCTCGCGTCCTCGGTCGGGAGCCGTCTCGACGACTGTCCGCAGCGCGGCGGGCAGGGGTGCGTCCCTCATCGCGCGCCTCGCTGCTTCGGCGGGCTCCAATCCCCGGAAGAGGTGGTAGAGAAGGGCATTCACGTAGGCGCAGGCAGCCACGCACTCCGCGTGGGGATGCGTGACCCGGCTCTGTAGGCGGCTGTCGGCCAGCAGCCCCTCCAGGTCATCCCAGCGCGCCACAGCGACCGGCCAGCAGCGCATCACCGAGCCATTCCCGGCCGAGTCGGGATGACGCCGTTGCACCATGTCCACTGCCTTCTCCCAGTCCACCCCGGCCGCGAAAGAGGAGAGGACCGCGCGGGTGTGGTTCCCGACATCGTCCGGCCCGGCCTCCAGCCAAGAGGCGAACCGCCCTGCCAGGTCACCCGGATCCAGCTCACCGCAGGCGAGCAGGCTATCGGCGAGGGCCAGGGCCATCTCCGTGTCGTCCGTGAAGGTGCCCGCGGGCAGCTGGCCCGCCACCATCTCGCGGACCAAGCGGTCGGCTGGCAGGCGCGGGCCAAACTCCAGCGGCATGCCCAGAGCGTCGCCCACGGCAGCCCCCACCGCGCACCCACGAATTCGCTCGCTCATCCTACTGTCCACGTTCTCTCCTCAGCAACGGCCAACCGTCGCGGCCTCAGCGTACAGTGGATAGGACCCGCTCAGCCCACAGGCAAAGCGCTCCGGGGTGCGGGCCAACGCGTCCTCCAGGTCATCCAGGTGGAACAGGGCCAGAGCCGCGACCTCGGGGCTGGCTGCGCTGGCGCGCAGCCAGCCCTCCTGGGTCAGGCGCCCGCAGAAGACGTGCGCGTACTCGACATTGTTGAACCTGCAGGGAGCGCCCAGAGTGCGCTGCTCGTGCTGCCCCAGCGCTCGCAGACCGGCCACAGAGGCCGGGGCCAATCCCAGCTCTTCCTCAAGCTCTTTGAACAGCGTCTCCTCGACCGATGCCAGCCCCTCCACGTGACCAGCCACAGGCAGGTCATAACACCCTGGCGCGTCGGCCCTACTCAGGCCGCGCACCTGGACCAAGGTATGATCGGGTAGCGAGGAGTGATCGAGAAAGAGGTGCACTGTCTGGTGGCGAAAGCCCGCCAGGTGGCAGAGCCAGCGTGCGATCAGCAGCGTGCGCCCCTCCTGCGGCACCGGCACGGCCTCGCGAAACCAAAGCCCAAACTCGGGGTATCGCGAGGCCTGCTCCTCAAAGCGGGCGAGCAGATTGCTCGCTACACGAATCACTTGGCCCTCACCGTCTACACTGGCCAGGTACTCGGCCCCACCGTACTCTGGAGCAGACCGCCTCAGGGCATCCAGGACGGCGCGATCGATCGTGCAGCGCTGGAACAGCTCCCACACCTGTCCATAGGCGGCCGCATCGAGCTGATGGCCCGCACCTCGCACCGCGTCGATCAGAGAACGCCATTCCCCCTCTGTGCCGTGGTTGCCGTCCGAACGGGTGCGGGTCACGCGTCCAGCTCGCTGACCTGGTGCTCAGCCCCAGCCAACCAGGCCGGGTTGATCTCTACCCCCCATCCCGGCCCACCTGGAATGTCCACACACCCGTCGCGCACATCGAGCGCGGGCGTGAACAGCCCGTCGACCCAAGGCGTGGGCTCGATCGAGAACTCGATGTACGATCCGGCATTGGGGATGGCGCCCATCACGTGCAGGGTAAACACCGTGACCATAGACAGGTTCGCGGAATGTGGCACGCAGGGCATGCCAGCCACCTCTGCCATCCTGGCGACACGGAGCGTCCGCGTCACTCCACCGAGGTAGCAGATGTCGGGTTGGGCGACGTCGACGGCGTGCATGTCCACGATCCGCCGCCACTGCTGCAGGTCATAGTCCTGCTCGCCACCGGTCACCGGCACATCCGACGCCCGTGTCACCTCTGCCGTCCATTCCAGCTCCCAATACGGGCAGGGCTCCTCCAGGTGACAGACACCGTACTCGTGCAGCATCCGGCTGACCTCGATCGCCTTGGGCGGAGTGTAGCAGCTATTCGCGTCCACGAGCAGGGACACATGGTCACCGATCGCCTTGCGCACGGTGGGTATGAGCGACTCGGTCCGACCGGGCCACTGATCGCCGTCGTGGCCACACACTTTGCCGATGCGCACCTTGAACGCGCCATAGCCATAAGCATCCCTCAAGCGAACCAGTCGCTCCGCTTCGTCCTCAGGGGTGATATCCCTGCGCATGCTCGACCCGTATACCGGGAAGGGCCGCGGCTCTCCCCCAAGCAGCTCACAGACGCTCTTGCCCTCCAGTTTGCCGCGCAGGTCCCATAGTGCGGTATCAAGCCCGGTCAATGCCCGGCAGACGTACGAGCCGGGAAACTTGTACGTGGCCTCGATGCACCGGTCTGCCAACCCCTCCAGATCGTTGGCGTCGGCGCCGAGTGCCACGGGCGCGATCTGCCGGTGGAGAACGGTCGCCGCGATGTCGGCGTTGTACGGTGAGATCTGGCCCACCCCTCGTGCGCCGTCCTCTGTCTGCACCCGGACGATGCTCACCTGCTGCTGCGTGAACGTCTCAATGCTCTTGATCCTCATCCTCTGCTCCTCTGTCGGGATACCCCGCTTCTCCACGTTCGCCCAGAACACATCCGCACTTGGCACTCGCCACACAAAGCCCGCGTCCGCACCGCTGACGGGTGCCTGCGAGATATGGCAATCATACCAAAGAAACCATCACGGAGCAAGTCAGATGGCGGTCCGCCAGAGACGATGTAGTACTTTGCGGCCTGGGTTGTATACTTAGGTGAGAGATAAGGGCGCTCAGAGGCGCTTTGGCATGCTCCCCGAGGGATGGAACCAGAGATGAACGAAAAGATACTCATCATTGACGACGAGCCTGTGCTGCTGACACTCCTGCAGCGAGGGCTGGAACTAGAAGGCTTCCGAGTCATCACCGCCCAGAGCGGAGAGGAAGGATTCCAGAAGGCTTGCGAGTCCCACCCCGATGCCATCATCCTGGACATCATTATGCCAGGGACTGACGGATGGACCACGTGCCAGGAAATCCGCCGTATCTCCGATTCGCCGATCATTATGCTCACCGCCAGAGCAAGTGCCAAGGACGCGGCCAAGGGACTCTCGATGGGAGCGAACGACTACCTGACCAAGCCGTGCAGCTTTGGCAAGCTCAGGTCGCGCATCCACAACGCCCTTCACCAAGAGGAGACCGGCCCCACAGACGACTGGCAGTGGGTATCTGAGGATGGGACGCTGCAGATCGACTTCAGAGATGGGGCTGTGACTCGACGCGGGGAGCTGATAGAGCTCACGCCAACCGAGTCTCGCTTGCTGACCTACCTGGCCAGCCGTCGAGGGCAAGTCGTATCTCACGCAGAGCTGCTGACCAGCGTATGGGGCCTCGAGTTCGCGGAAGAGCTGACCTACCTCAGCGTGTACATGCGCTACCTCTGCCAAAAGCTCGAGGACGATCCCGACCGCCCGCGCTACATCCGAGCCCACAAAGAAGCCGGCTACTACTTTACAGCCAAACGCGGTCCGAGCAATGGCTCCGGGCAGGACCGATCAGCCTCTCGTCCTGTGCTTTCTGCACAAACCGCCTGAGCGCAGGGCACCTCGTCGTCTCGAGCTGCGCCGTCCGATCCCGGGTCCGGTGGCAGGGCCTGGTATCCACCGCACCCGTGCAACGCTCCCTCGCTGACCTCATGTCGGTGGTCGGCCTGATCCCACCCCTTGCACGCGCGCCTCATCCAACACCGAGCACCAGCATCGTCATATCATCGTACTGCTCGGCACACCCCCTGTAGGCCGCCAGGTCGACGAACACAGCCGCGCACAGCTCTTTTGGGTGCAGGTGGGCGGGAGAGAGAAGCAGGGATCGGAACTGCTCCAGGCTGTAGAGCTGACCATCAGGAGTTAGAACGTCGGTCAGCCCGTCGGTATAGAGCACCAGTTTGTCCCCAGAAGCCAGGACCATCTCCTCTTCCGAGAGGTGGAGATCATCATGCTCGAGAAACCCCAGACATGCCCCTCGCCCGCCCAGGGTCCATAGGGCTTCCTCGCGCAGGAGAAGCGGCCGGTCGTGCCCGGCGCGTGCGTAGGTCAGTCGTCGCGTGGCCTGGTCCACAATGCCATAGAACACAGTGACAAACATGTTTGGTTCACCCAATTCGAGCAAGAGGCGATTCACACTGGCCAGCACACCACAGGGCGAGCGCTCCCGATGAGCCTCGGCCAGCAGCAGGCTGCGAGTCAACGCCATATACAGGGCCGCGGGCATGCCCTTGTCTGACACGTCAGCGATCACCACGCCAAAGCGATCCGCATCGAGGCGGATCACGTCGTAAAAGTCGCCTCCCACCTGACGAGCCGGCTCGTTACAGGCCGCAAAGGGGTAGCCCGGCACCTGTGGAAAGACGCGCGGCAGCACGCTCTGCTGGACCTGCCGGGCCAGTTCCAGCTCTCGCTCCATCCGCTCCTTCTGGACCAGCTCAGCCTGTGCCGCCTCAAGCTCGGCGATCTTGGCGCGAAGCTGATCGATCAATCCCGCACGCTGCATCGCCAGGGCAGCCTGGTTGGCAAAGGTCTGCAGCAAAGCTGTCTCCCCAGGCGTAAAGCCCGACTTGGCACCGCTGTGAACGACCATAAGCCCGACTCGCTCACCTTGAGCGACGAGCAGCACCCGCAGCCCTGCTCTCGGCGCCTCCCCACGAATGTTGGCATCACGCGGATCCACGCCAGGAGGCGGAAGATCCCAGCGTGCGGGCGCGGGCCTGTCTCCAGGCCTGAACACCTGGTCGGCACCCAGTTGCTGATGGATGAGATCCGGATCCCACCCGCGCACGGCCAACACGTCAGCCTGCTCTTCCGTTCGTGACACGTAGAGGATCGCGTGCTCGGCACCACACAGATCGCAGGCATCGCGACAGACGCGATCCGCCAGGTCGTTCAGGTCGACAGACGAGATCAGCACCTGCCCGATGTGCTGCAGCGAGATCAGCGCCTCGGTTCGCTGCTGGAGGACGCGATACGCAGCCTCCAGCTCGGCTATTTTGCGCTCCATTGCCGCATTCGCGTCGGCCAGGGCCCGCTCGCTCGCGGTAAGCAGACGGTATGCGCGGCGAAGCCGGTCCGCGCCCAGGTGCAAGACATCGTCAACCGTCACATAGCCCAGCGACGCCAGGCCGAGCGCATACTCTTCCAAGGGAAACACGCTGGGCAGAGAAAGGACGTCCTGCGCGCCAGGCTCAACGTGAAAGAGGTCAAACGCAGCCACGTCCCCTCGCCGACCTGTGTGGCGGCAGTGCGTGCAGCCAGGCGACTGGAACGCGGTCAGGTCCTGACCCACACGCAAGTCCGGATAACGACGCTGCAAGGCCTGCACCTGGGCGGGGCTGAGGGTCACGGGCCGCCTGCAGCGAGGGCAGAGCATCGGCAGGCGCTCGACGGCTACGATCCATGCAAGGCCGCCCAGTCGCTCCTCCGGCGCCCCCAGCACAAGCAGGTCGCGGGCGACGTCTGAGCCCCGGAACACCGTATCGAGCTGAGACAGGACGTGAAGACCTCCCTGCGCGGCCCCGAGGGCTGACTCCAGGTTCTCGGCGCACAGCTTGTCAATCACAAGCAGCTCCGGCCCTTGGCGAACGGCATCGGCGATTCGGGCAGCGTACGATGCGGCAGGAGGCTGAACCAGCCAAAGGCGGACCCGGCGGCTGGCCTGCCGCGGAATGCGAACCACCGACGCGTCCTCCGTGACCACAATCGCTTTCGCTTGCTCGTTTGCGGCGAGGATCTCGCGCATCAGAATGCGAAAGATCGCCGAGCGTCCGCTGTGCACGAAGGGCTCTCGCCGCCCGGAGACAGCCCGCGATCGTGGATCGAGCCCGGCGACGACAACCAGGCCGGACTCTTCGTTCACGAGGCGTTCAACCAGGGGGTCTAGTTGCGGCAAGTGATAAAAGTGCTCGAGTTTGAGCATCAACGGATTCCCGCCCTTGGACAGCACTGGGCTCCACCGTGGCCTCTATGGCCCGGTCATCTCCACAAAAACGGGCTTGGAACCGACCGACACCGATCCACCTGCGGGGGTGATATCTTGACCGTAGCGGCTGTACACCGCGACAGTGCCGGCAGGCAGTGGCAAGAAGACTTTCGAGCCATTGTTCGTCCAGTAGACCCGGTACTCGCGCCGTGCGACCGGATCGGCAAAGGCATACCCTTCGAAGGTGCCGCTGGCCAACTGCCTCGAATAGTGGGACGTCTCCAGGAGATGGGCCATGAAGCTCAGCGCATAGTAGGGGTCGCGCGGATCCTGGTTCTCGTCGAGCAATCCCCCCTGACGCCATCCCGGCCCGTTCAGCGTGTACCAAGCGGAGCCGATCAGCCCATTGGCCCACGCTCGCGCGTACAGCTTGATGAGATGGCTGCTCTGAGCTGAGCGGAACTCCTCAAGCAAGCAGTCAGAGGGATTGCTGTCGCTTGCATTGCAGATGAGGCCGCCCTCGTTCATGAGGACCGGCTTGCTCACGCCGTACCGCGCCATGACTTCCCGGACATAGTCCAGTTTTCCCAGCAGTGCCCCACCGCGGTGTTCCCAGTGGCCTTGAGTTAGGTCCCAGTCCCTGTCCGGATAGCCAGCAACCCATTGCGTGTAGGCGTGGTAGGCCAGGATGTCAAAGGCAGCGCCGCCCCCTGCCCTCAACACGCCCTCCAAGAACTTGGCGGGCCTACATCCGTCGGTGCCCGGGGCCGGATTGGGACCGGTCGGGTCGCACACCAGCAGTAAGCCACCCAACACCACCCGGGCGCTGGGATCGGCCTCCTTGATCGGCCCGTACGCCCGCTTGAGCATCTGGCCATAGTATTCGCCCCCATAGTAGGTGTCTGCTTCGTCACCCCAGCACCCGAAGACATTGTCCGGGGGGACCAGAACCGGGTCGACGTCCGGCTCATTGCCCAGCTCCCAGTACTTGACATTGTACGGCGGGCCGCTGTATCGGGCGACGACCTCTCCCATAAAGGAGGCAAACTCATCCAGGGCGTCCTCCCGGATCGGCCCACAGAATGTGCCTTCCACCTTCTGCGCCCACTGCGGCGCGCTCCGCACGACCACCACGGGGGTCAGCCCTCGCTCGGAGAGCAAGCGGATCTCTTGCTCAAAGCTCGCCACCTTGGACCAGTCGCGAATCTCAGGCTCGGCCTCCACCTCGGACCACAGGAGCCCATTGTAGCGCACCCAGGACACACCCGCTTGCTGTGCCTGCGAAACGGTGGCAGACACCACGCCTACTTCGATCTCGACCCCGAATATGGAGGGCTCTCCATCATAGTTCCGGGCGACAAAGGGCAGGTACGCCGTCACCGGCCCCGAGCCGCGGATGGCCGATTCGGGCAGAAGCTGAGCCCCGGTCCGGGCGTGTTCCTGCCCCACGGCAGAAACCGCGCTCCCACTGCGACTCGCCAGCAGCCAGGTACCCAGGAGGGCGCCCCCTGCCAGGACACATACGCCAAACAGCCAAAGAGGACGTCGACCACTTCGAGACAGCATTACACAGTCCTTTCTATCGAACGCTCAAGGATGGGGAAGGCAGTCTGTCGCCGCTCGGGGCAACAGCCGCACGACCCCTACCGCTCACTCGCTTCCAAGTTGAAGGTGATGCCCGTGATCTGCCACCCCCCCTCGCGCCGGGCGAACGTCCATCGCTCGCCACCAGGAGAAAGCTCAGTCCCGATGCGCGTCGTACCAGTGACCACGGCCGCATCTCCCTGCACATCGATGACCAGATCGACCGGCCCCATCTCGTCCAGCGTCAGGTAAAAGATCACCGACGTATAGCGGGATAGTATCGCGTCGCGGCCCTGCCAGACTCGGTCGTCCTGTGGATTGTCGGGGGTGTGGTTCGCATCACGCACCAACGCATCCACCGCCCACAACGACTCCAGTCGCTCCGCATCGCGCGTCCGAGCCGCTTCTCCTTCAGCGGCGATGAGCGCGTGCAGGGCAGCCTGGTCCTCCGCCGGGGACGGCCTGCGGGCGCAGGCAGCCGCCGCGCACAGAACGCAAAAGATGAGATAGCGTGTGGTTGTCCCTGGTTTGGCCAATTACCCATCCCCAGAGCAGGATGCAGAGCCCCTGCCCTCAGGTTGTGAGCCGCGTACCGGCTGCCGCTCGGAGAACGGGAACAGAAGGGCAGCGAGCCAAGATTATATCACAAAACACTCAAGTGAGGTAGTTGTCCCCCGTGGTACCAACAGCGTCCCGTACGGGGCGCGTGGCCTCTGCGTCGCCCCGTACCTGAGCGCGAGGAAGCGGCAGGGCAGCGCCTATCGTGATCGGTCGATGTTGCGGTTCAGCATGGGATGTGATATAATCGCGTCCTGTGTTCGCCAAAGACTTGTCCCGTCCGGATGGCAGGCTCGTCCGGACCCCGGTTCAGAGCATACCCGAGCAGACCAGATGACTCACACGCCAAAGCCGCGCAAAGGTCGATGGCTGGCATTGGGCGCCGTCCTGCTGGGCCTCCTATACGTTACCGTCGGCATCTGGGCATTGAGCCGGTCGTCGGAGAGGATGGCCGCTTCGTACGCCACAGCCACGCCGCCATCGATGCCCACATCGACGGTCAAGCCAGATCAAGGTGCAGGCGCGAGCACTCCAACCCCGCCACTCGCTACCCCTGCGCCAGCGACCACCTCAGCGCCTCTTCCCACAGCTACGCGCTCCAGTACCTCCGCGTCCGTCGAGGGAACGTTCTCCCTGCACGTCGTTCACACCAACGACACATGGGGCTACACCCTCCCCTGTGGTTGACGGCCTCCTATCGGAGGCGTTGCCCGGCGGGCAACCGTGATCAAGCAAGAACGCGAAAACGAATCACACGTATTGGTGCTCGACGCAGGGGACAGCCTAATGGGAGACCGAACTCCGGCGGTCAACAGCGAGGGAAAGTCTAGCGTCGAGGTCATGAACCTGATGGGCTATGACGCGATGGCTCTTGGTGAAGGCGATCTGGGCAAACTCAGCCTGGACGCGATCGCGCAGAGAATCCAGGAGGCCGAGTTCTCGGTGCTATCCACGAACGTGCTGGTGGCAGGGACCGCGGACCTGCTGACCGAACCGTTCCTCATCCGTGATATGGGTGGGCGGCGAGTCGCGATCGTCGGGCTGACCGGTATGGCCACGGTACCCGGGCTAGAGTTCCGTGATCCCTTGCTCGCCGCCCGGGAGGCTGTGGCCCAGGTCAGAGAACATGCGGACGTGATCATCCTGCTGTCGCACGCTGGGCTGGAAGCCAACACCCAGATCGCCGAGGAGGTCGCGGGCATCGACCTGATCGTCAGCGGCGGCGGGACATCAGTTCTCCCCTCTCCCCTGGTCTCGAAAAGCGGCTCCGTGATAGTGCACGCCGACGCGGCTGCCCCGGGGCACGCCGGACGGCGGATCGGGGTGGGCGCGTGGTCGTTTGATCCCAGCGGCGCCCTGACAGACCAGCGCTGGGAGAACCTCGAGCTAGTGGCCGAAATCGCCGACGATCCTGCTATCGCGGCCTGGACGAGCGCGAACCCCTGATGTGGCCCGGCCTGCCCGGGCCTCGCGTGCTCTGGTGGAGGCGCCTGACGCCGCGGGTCAGTTACGGTCAGAGCTCCAGCCACAAGCCAACGCTCCCCCCCTCGCGGTGAATGGGTACCTACAGCGGCGAAAGCATCAGCTCGGCAGCCAGTCTGCGCGCCCTTAGAGGCGCGTCGCCGACGTAGGAACTGGCATCCAGGAGCTCCAGCACACGCTCTGCAGGCACGTAGCGCTGTATGCGCTCATCGCCGCACAGCAGGCCGGGCAGCGGATTCTCTCCCCCCGCATCACCGGACTGCACCTGCTCCCACGCGGCCAGGGCGTGTTCGCGGATCACCTCGTGCATCTCTTGCCGGTCAGCCCCGCGTCGCGCCAGCTCCATCAGAACCCGCTCAGTGGCCGCAAAGACCCCATAGATGGCCAGATTGCGGGCAATGGCCGCATCGTTGACTTCGAGGCCGCGTACAGTGCGCCGCATCGAAACAAGGATCTCGTCCAGAGCCAGGAAGGCAGAGGGCAGTAGCACCCGCCTGTTGGCCGAATCATCCAGCGTGCGCTCCAGCAGTGAGTGCGCGGCATTGTCCCAGGCCACGCGAGGGAGAGTGGCGACGTAACGAGCCAGTGAGTTGATCTTTTCAGAGGTGATTGGGTTTCGCTTAAAGGGCATAGCCGAAGAGCCCACCTGCTTGGCCCCAAACGGTTCGCTCCACTCTCCCAGAGGCGGCGACTGAAGCAGACGCAGATCAAAGGCAAACTTGTACAGCGATCCGGCCAGCCCGGCCAGCGCGTTCAGCACCATCCAGTCCTGCTTCCGTGGGTAGGTCTGTGTCGCCACCGGAAAGGGCACCAGATCGAGCAGGTCCATCGCCCTCGCCTCCAGCCTCGCTGCCGAGACGCCCGTGCCGGCGAGCAGCTCCGCGTAAGAAGCGGATGTACCCACCGCTCCCTTGATCCCTTTGCCGCAAAGATCCGCCCGCACGCGGCTCAGTTCACGATGGTCCGTCAGCAGGTCTTGCCCGTACTGCGCCAGGCGGTAGCCCACGGTAGTTGGCTCGGCAGGCTGAATGTGGGTGAACGCCATGCACGGCTGGTCTGCGCGAGCCGTAATCAGGCTGCTCAGATCGGAAAGCAGGGCACGCAGCACGTGCAGCAGCAGGTCCAATGCCTCTCGGATGCGCAGCACATCCGCGTTGTCCAGTACGTCCATGCTGGTGGCGCCGAGATGGATGATTCCCCCCCCTACCGGGCACTGCTCAGCGAACGTCTTGACCTCGGCCATCAGATCGTGCCGGATCTCAGCCTCGATCTCTGCCGCGCGAGCGATGTCCACGTCACCCTCGTGAGCTCGCAGGTCGGCCAACTGCTCGCTGGTAACTAGACCCGCTTCGTGCTGAGCGGTCGCCAGCGCTACCCAGACCCGGCGAAGCAAGTGCCTCTTGTGCACTTCCGACCACACCGTGCGCATCGCATCGCTGCCATAGCGCCAGGTGAAAGGGGAAAGGTATCCGTCGTGCGAAAAGGCATTCCCAGACATGTGCCCTCCACTCATCCCATCCTCGTTGCCCTGGCCAGCGAACGCCTAGAGCTCGAACTGGATCAGACACATCGATCGCGACCGCACAAAGCCGACCTTTTCATAGAATGCGACGGCTGCGATGTTCGACTTGAGCACTTGCAGGACGACGAGCATCCCCTCCGCTCTCAGGGCCACGGTCGTCGCCGAAACCGTCATCGTAGCCAGGCCCTGCCGGCGATAGTCGGGATCAGTGGCCACGTTGCCGATCTCGGCCATGCGTTCCAGCGTGAGGTGCGTCCCAGCCATCGATGCCAACCGCTCATCCCGCCACACCCCATTGTAGGGACCCTTTTCCAGAGCATTCGCCTCAAAGGCCATCACGCCGCCCCGTGCAGCCAACGCCTGCATCGCCGGGAAATCTGCGGCGACAAGCGGAACGGCATCTCCGGGCTCAAGTGCCGCCGGGTCGCCGAGGTAGACCATCTGCCACTCCGGATAGAGCCGCACCACGTGGGTGACAGACGAGAGCTGGGCCTGTTGTTCCTCACCAAGCAGCGCGTAGCACAGCTCGCCAGCCCCCAGCACCTTGCTCAATGTGGTTCGCAGATCAGCACCCTCTCCGTAGAACGAGACCGCAGCGAAAGGCAAATCCAGGTAGCGCGCTGCCAGGCTGCCCCCAGGTCCCAGGGCAAACCGGCACCTGTGCGCCAGCGTCGTCAAGTTGGACAACAGGGTAAGGTAGAGCGGGTCGTCTCCGATCTCGCTCCTGATCGCCAGCGCCCTCGCCTCGACATCTGCGGTCGGGTACGCGTACTGCTTCACATCCCTCTCACGACGATTATCTGGTCGCGCTCTGGACCCACGGACACGAACCAGATCGGCGCCCTAGCCAATTCCTCGATACGGCGCAGATACCGCTGCGCGTTGGCGGGCAGGTCTGCCCACGTGCGGCAGCCGCTCGTATCGCTCAGCCAGCCAGGCCAGGTCTCATAGACCGGCTCCACCTCTTCCTGAGTCGCCGTATCGGGCACATAGTCCAGCACCTGGTCGCCGAGGCGATAGGCGACGCACAGCTTGAGCTCCTCAAAGCCATCCAGCACATCCAGCTTGGTCACAGAGATGCCAGTGAAGCCATTCAGCCAGCTCGCATACCCGATCGCGACCCCATCGAACCAGCCGCAGCGTCGAGGCCGGCCGGTTGTCGCCCCGTATTCGTGACCGATCTTGGGGCCCGCGCTGCGCAGCCTCTCCGCGAGGTCGCCGTGCACTTCGGTGGGGAACGGCCCACCTCCCACCGAGGTAGAGAACGCCTTGACGACCCCGAGGACGCGATCGACCGCGCTGGGAGGAATCCCCGCCCCCACGCACGCCCCACCCGCAGTCGGCGAGGAAGAGGTGCTATAGGGATAGATGCCCCAGTCCAGGTCGCGCATGATGCCGAGCTGGCCTTCCAGCAGGACCACCTTGCCCTCAGCGATGGCATCTCGCACCAGTGGAACCGCATCTACAATGCGCTCGCCTATGATCTGCCGCCATCCCTGGCACAGGACCATCAATTCATCGACGGAGACCTCCGGCAGGCCAAAGAACGCAAGCTCACGGTTCTTGCGCGGCACGAGCATCTCCAGTCGTGCGCGCAGCCGGTCAGGGCGCAAGATGTCACCCACTCGGATCCCGTGCCGGGCAGCTTTGTCGGCATAGGTCGGGCCGATGCCGCGCTGGGTCGTGCCCACCTCCCATCCCGCTGTGCGCGCTGCTTCCTCTGCCCCGTCGAGCTGTCGATGGAAGGGCAGGATCAGGTGCGCACGCTTGTCCACAACCAGGTTGCTCGTGTCCACG
This sequence comes from Anaerolineae bacterium, assembly GCA_016783145.1. Taxonomy (GTDB): domain Bacteria; phylum Chloroflexota; class Anaerolineae; order JAFGEY01; family JAFGEY01; genus BS750m-G44. Next base: position 18,121 of record JADHXD010000040.1, on the reverse strand, counting down.
CCCCTTGCTTCCAGGCGAGTCAGCTCTTCGATCATCACACCCAGGTTGACCACCGTGCCTGCGCCAATGAGGCAGGTCGCCAAAGGGTTGAATATGCCAGAGGGCACAATGTGCAGTTTCCACTCCCCACGCTCGTTGACCACCGTGTGCCCGGCGTTGTCTCCTCCCTGGAAACGGATCACCAGGTCCGCGTTTTGAGCCAGGTAATCGACCGTGCGCCCTTTTCCCTCGTCGCCCCACTGGGCGCCCACAACAGCGACGACTGTCATCTAGCTGCCTCCTCTCATCCCGCGCTCCCCGGTCCGGGAGCGGCATCATCCAGGCCAGGGTACCTCTCGGCCAAGCTTATCTTACGTCGGATCGCCCATCTTGTCAAAGTGGGACCGCCCAGCACTACGGTTGCAGAGTCCGAGGAGGGCGCATCCCCCGATGCGCCCGGCTTACTGGCGCACCGTGCCGCATCGGATGCGGCACTCCTCAGTCAAGTCAAGAGACAATGCAACAGCCGTAGCCCAGCACGCAAATGCGGCGTAGAGCACTTCTACGCCGCGTCTGCCTTGGGTGCGCTGAGGGGCTACTTGTCGTACTTGGCCCGCTCTTCGGCGATGAACGCTGCGAACTCGGGGCTGTCCGCCCTCATCAGGCCGTCGAGCTCGCTCAGATCTGAGGGCTCGATCTTGGCCAGCCATCCCTCCCCGTAGGGATCCTCGTTGACCAGCGTGCTTTCCCACTCAACGTCTTCGTTGGCCTCGGCGATCTCTCCGGAAACCGGGGACTTGACGCGTCCCACCCACTTGCCGGACTCCATCGACATGAATGCCTCGCCCTGGGCCACCGTCCGACCCACCCGGGGCACCTCGACGTAGACGATCTCGCCGGCCAGATCCTGCCCGAACTGGGAGAGGCCAACAGTGACGACGTCACCCTCCACCCTTGCCCAGACGTGCTCCTGATCGTAGTACAAATCATCCGGAAACGTGTACTGATCGATCGTGGTCATCCTTACCTCCCTGTCTAGCTACACAAAGCTCTCCAAAAACTGCTCTACTTTCGCAAAGCAAAACACAGGGCCGTCGGTGCAGACATAAACCCCACCCAAGTTGCACCGACCGCACTTGCCGATGCCGCACTTCATCTTGGCTTCCAGCGTGACCCAGTTCTGCCCTGTTGAGAAGCCCAGCTTTCGCAGGGTGAGCATCGCGAATCGGATCATAATCGGCGGGCCGCACGTGATGCTGATCGCGTTCTCTGCTGAGGGTGCCACGCTCTCGACCAGGGTAGTGATCAACCCTTCCTGGTAGGGCCAATCTGGTGTGGCTCTATCCACGGTCAGATGCAGCTCAGTGTCCGGCCGGGAGCGCCAATCCTCATACTCGTCTGTGAACACCAGCAGATCAGGGGAACGCGCTGCCCAAAAGACCGTCAGCTTGCCATAGTCAGTTCTGTGATCGAGGATCGTGTGAATCACGGGGCGCAGGGGAGCCCCGCCAATGCCTCCTCCCAGGATGACGATGTCCTTTCCCTTGAACTCGTCCATCGGGAAGCCATTCCCGAGCGGGCCGCGAACACCGATCTTGTCTCCCACGTCCATCCGGTGAAGCGCATCGGTGACGGTGCCAATCCGATTGATCGCAAACTCGATCGTCTCCCCGCGCGCTGTCGTCGACGCGATGCCAAAGGGCGATTCACCCACGCCAAAGGCCGACACTTCAGCAAACTGCCCCGGCTTGTAGCGCAGTGCCGCGCTGGCCTCCGCGTCATCCAGCGCAACCTGGAACAACTTGATGCCGGTCGCAAGGTCGCGTACCCCGACTATGGTCGCCAGGGAGGGCATCATCGGATTGGATTGCACACGAGTCATCAGTACACCTCATCGGCAGATAGCATGGTCGCCCCGGGCAGCAAGCAGGGGACAGCCAGCACCGCTAGTTCTGCGAGATGTCCTCCTGAGCCAAGAGTTGGAGGTACGCCCGCGCGGTCTCTGGATCGGCAAAGGCCGGGTCAGCGTGAAAGATCGCCAGCAGGAACCCCCGTCCTCCCAGATTCCTGACAATGGTCCGCGCCCCTTCAGGGCTGACGAACACCTGGCACAGCCGGGCGCCATCTCGGATGCGTTGGAGCAGCCCCAACCACTGCTCAGGCGGAGGCTGCCCGTCGCCCGGGATCCACTGGATGCCGCGCAGCCGCGGGATGGAGAGCAGCATATCCAGGTGCGGGATCTGCCCTTTGCCGTCAAGATGGTAGAAGCCGTGGTCCAGGTGCGCACAGCACATTGTGAGATCCGGGACCACGAACCGCTCAAACATGGCAGGCGAGATCATATAGGAGAAATCGCACTGCAGCATGTACGTCTTCCCGGTGGACCAGATCGGCGCCCAACACGTCGTGCCCCGACACGCCGGGCGGATGAGGGCATCCAGCTCGTCATAGTAGCGCAGCCACAGGTCTGTGGTCCTTCCTACCAGGCGCTCGACCTCCGCCGGATGGTCGATCACGTCGAAAAGGAGCCCTTCCGTCGAGCGGAACGAGGCCAGGATGTCCAGGTTTCCGCCCAGGTCGGTATGTCCCACAGCAACCTGTCCATCCCACCGCCGGACGATCGCCTTGGTCAGGTCCTTCACGCGCTTCCACCACGCGTTCCCAAGGTCGTATTCCAGGGCCTGGATGCGGGTCTCGCGCGGTGAGCTGAACCACACCGTCTCCGACGGATCGCACACGCTGTTGACCTCTGCCCCGACAAACCCTGCCATGATCCCAGGGCCAAAGTTGACCCACCATGAGGGGTACGCATCGCCATAGTAGTGCGTCGCCGCGATCACCGGCTCGTACAGGTCCAGGACCTCTTCCGCGGGCATCTCAAGCGGGTAGTTGCTCAGATACCTGAGTTTTGGAGGAGCTGGAACCGGGCCCGTGCTGCTGAGCCAGACCAGCGGACGCTCCAACTCGCCTGCCCACCAGGCCATCGTATCGCGTTCGATGCGCTCCCAATCCCTGTCTGTGAAATGCAGTCCAGACACCTCGCCTCCTCTGCGCCCAACCACTACACCGCGCCGCAGGGCTCGATCACTCCGCACCCTCGGCCATCTGTTCCACGGCGGCGATCACTTCCAGGATGTCAATGCCCACCGGGCATGCATCGATACACCGCCCGCATCCCACGCAGCCCAATGGACCAAAGTCCTCGGGATAGTACACGAACTTGCAGTAGAACCTGTTACGCAGCCGAGAGAACTGCGTTGGGCGCGGATTGTGCCCTCCTGCGATGCGCCGGTACGCGGGCACCGTGCACGCATCCCAGGCGCGCAGTCGCTCAAAGACCTGTCTGCCCGGCTGCCGAGATACCACCTCGTCGCGGACGTCAAAGCAGCGGCAGGCCGGGCACACAAACGTGCAGATCCGGCACCCCAGGCACCGATCGCCCAGGCGTTCCCAGTACAGCTCACCAAATCGGGCCGTCCATTCACCCCCCGAGTGGAGGACAGGCAAGTCCTGCGTCAGCTTGGGCTCTGGCAAGACCGGATCTCGCTCATCTCCTGGCATACCTGCGACCAGTGCGTCTCCCTCGGTGGTGATCGCCTGCACCGCATAGCCGCCGTCTATCTCGGTGAGCAGGACATCCAGCCCCTGCGTACCGTTCGGCGCTCCGCCGACGACTGTGCAAAAGCAGGTTTCCCACATCTGCGGGCAAGCCAGCCCGATCAGCCGAGTCGCGTCACGGTGCTGTGCATACCGCCCATCGCTGGGGTCCTTGTCCAGGAACAGCGCGTCAATGGCCAGGGCGCCGCGTGCGTCACACGGGCGCACGCCAAACACGACGGTGGGAGCCAGCGCAGCCGCCGGCTGAATCGTGCTCTCCTCGCCCTGCTCAATGGTCAGGATCGGTTCCGTCGCCGGAAAGGTCCACGTCTTGGGTGACATCACCGTGCGCTCAAAGCCCCAGGAGATCCCATCGCTGCCGTTCACCTGTCGGTAGAGCAACTTGCCGTCCACATCGACGGGTGCTACCAGCATTCGCTCCCGAGCCAGCCCGTCCAACCAGCCATTGAGTTGCGCTTGCGTCAATACCTTCATTCGCCCGCTCTTTCCTACGCTCGAGTTCGTCCTGGGCCGACAGGCCACCCCAAGCTGACGGCGTCCGGCTCGCCGTACTGCCTCACAGCCGCAGCCGTTCCTCCGGGTCAAAGGTCGCCAGAGGCGGCGCGACCTCGGGATCGTCCCCGGTTCTGTAGCCAAACAGCGCCTCGACCTCTTTGGCCAGCTTGCGATTGAGTTTGCTGAGCGGGATATCCATAGGGCACACGGCCTCGCAAGCATCACAACCCACGCAGCGGCCCGCCAGATGGAAGGCTCGCATGATGTGAAAAAAGTGCTTCTCGGGCAGTTCCAGCGCGATGCTGGTCCAGTGTGGGTCCACCTGCTCGGCAACACACTCAAAGCAGTAGCAGCCTGGACAAGCCTGGCGGCAAGCGTAGCACCGAATGCAGCGATCGAACTCGGCCGCCCAGTAGGCCAGTCGCTCTGACGGTGTCCTGTTCTCCATCTCGACGATGTCGGCATAGTCATCCCGTGCCGTCGGGACCTGGATCTGCTCATCCGATCCGATGAGCACGTCATAGAGGACCGGTACGCGCTCCCGGCAAAACTGGCAGGCCAGGCGCGGTTGTCCGAGGATCTCTGTGCCCGCGCACGTCAGGCCGATCACCTTGATGTTCTCGCGCCTGATCTGCTGCTCATACACCAACAGGTTGATCGCCCGCGCGTCGCAGGGACGCGCGACAACAGCCACTTTTGGGACCGGAGCGCCTCGCCGTGGAGAATGCTTATAGTTGTGCACATAGGTCACCAGGTCCAGGCTGCAGTCAGCACCCCACACCAGGCGGTCCACGTCGTCCGCCTCGTAGACAAAAGCCGGGCGCACATTGCCTCGCGGCCCCCGCTCGTAGCCAATGACACAGGTAACCGCACCATCCTCCAGGTATCGTCGTGCTGCCTCGCGGATCCGCTCTACCATCACGCTCATAGCGCGGCCTCCTCAAGCTGCCCAGGGGAGATCGGATCCTTCCCCCTGCTGCGCCTGAGTGGCGATGGGCCCAGAGAGCGGACCTGCTCCGTGAAGGTCGTGGTGACCTGCGCGAACTTTTTCCCCTCCGACGCGGACACCCACTCGACAAACAGCCGCTCCGTCTCCAGTCCGGTGAACTCGAGCAAGCGGTGCATCAGCGCATATCGCCGTTGGGCAAAGTAGTTCCCCTGCTGATAGTGGCAGTCGCCTGGGTGACAGCCCAACACCATCACCCCGTCCGCGCCATCCTGGAATGCCTTGAGTACGAATAAGGGATCCACGCGCCCCGAGCACGGCACACGGATGATACGCAGGTTTTGAGGGTAGCTGGTACGGCTCGTCCCCGCCAGGTCAGCCCCGGCATAGCTGCACCAATTGCACAGAAAGCCGACGATTTTGGGCTCAAACGCGCTCTCAGACAGCATAGGTACTCCTTGAAACGCCAGAGCTCTGGTCCACACCTCACCTGTTCCCTGTGACCCGAGACCCGTCACTCGACATGCTATGCCCACTCCAACTGCAGCAGAGCCTGAAGCTGAGTGAGGATCTGTGTGTCCGTGAACCCACGGAGCGAGATCGCCTTGCCTCGACACCCAGCCACACACAGCCCACATCCCTTGCACAATGCCTCGTTGATCTCGGCGATCATCCTCCCCCGGTTCTCGACCAGGCTTGGCGCGCCGTAGGGACAGACTTCCACGCACAAGCCACAGCCCACACAGTGTAACGTCCGCACCTCGGCGACCGTGGGCACCACCTCGACGTATTCCTGGCTGAGCAAGCCCAGTGCCTGCGAAGCCGCGGCACTGGCGTGGGCAACCGTGTCCGGGATGTCTCGCGGCCCTTGGCAAGCGCCGGCCAGATAGATCCCGTCGGTGTTGCTGTCCACCGGGCGCAGCTTGGGGTGTGCCTCGAGGAAAAACCCGTCCTTGTCGCGAGTTACGTGAAGCGTTCGGGCTAGTTCCTCAGCGCCCTCCGAGGGTACCACGGCCGTGGCCAGAACGACCATGTCCACGGGGAGACGGATCGGCCGGCCCAGGTCTGTATCCTCAGCGTGCACCACCAACCGCTTCCCATCGGGAGTAGGCATCACCTGTGCGCCGCGTCCCCGCACCAGGACCACCCCCTCACTCTGCACGCGCTCGTAGAACTCTTCATAACCCTTTCCAAATGTACGCATATCCATATAGAACTCGAACACCTCGGCATGCGTTTTTTCCTCGATCAGATGGGCCAGCTTGAGAGAGTACATGCAGCAGATGCGCGAGCAGTAAGGATGGTAGTGCTCGTCACGGCTGCCCACGCAGTGCATGATCGCCACCCGCTTGGGCGGCTCGCCGTTGCGCATGACGATCTCTCCCTCTGTCGGGCCCGACGCATTGGACAGCCGCTCGATCTCGAGTCCTGTATAGACCTCGGGATAGACTCCATACCCGTACTCGAGCATAGGCGAAGGGTCCCAGGTGTCGTAACCGATCGCGACCACGATCGCCCCCACGTCGATATCGATGAGTTCATCTTGAGCACTGTGGTCGACCGCACCCGCGCCACACGCTTTCTCACACGCCATGCACTCCGAGCATACGCCACACGCCAGGCAGCGCCTGGCCTCGGCGATCGCCTGCGCTTCGGTGAATCCCAGGTTCACCTCGCCGAATTCGTCTCGATCATCGGCCGGACGGTGCGGCATCTGCAAGCGCGGGCTGCGATCCCACTCTGCTGGATCATAGTAGTCGATGTCAGAGAGTTCCACGGCTTCGGCGCTGCGTCCCAGGGCTACCTCCTCTCCGAGGAGATAGCGCCGGATCGACTCCACCGCCCGGTGCGCTGCCCCGACCGCCTCCACGACGGACGCTGGCCCGCTCACCGCGTCGCCCCCTGCGAACACGCCGGGCTGGTTTGTCTGCAGGGTTACCGGGTCGGCGGCGATCCAGCCGCGGCGCGTTTGCTCCACGCCGGAGATCGTGCCCCCCAGCGTCTGGCCGATGGCCATGATGGCGGTATCTACGGGGAGGTCAAAGGTATCTCCCTCGATAGGTACGGGGCGGCGGCGACCGCTGTCGTCTGGCTCGCCCAGACGCATTCGCTGGCAGCGTACCGCCGCCAGCCGGCCCCCTTTGCCGATGGCCTCTACCGGCGTGGCTAGGTAGGTGAACTGGACCCCCTCCTCCTCAGCTTCCTCTATCTCCCAATCATTGGCCGGCATCTCCTCGCGGGTGCGGCGATAGAGGATCGTCACCTCGTCCGCTCCAATGCGCCGGGCGGTCATCGCCGAGTCAATGGCCACGTTGCCCCCGCCGATGACGACGACGCGCTTGCCGATTTCTGGTATCTCCACCCCGTCGGCACCGAGCTGAGCCAGGCTAAGCTGGCGCAGGTACTCTGCTCCGTGCAGCACGCCATCGAGCTCCTCGCCCGGAATGCGCATGCGCATGCTTTCGTGAGTGCCCACTGCCAGGAACACGGCATCATACTGGTCACGCAGGCTGGTGAGGGTGGGTCCCGAATCACTCTCCCCATCCAACCGAACCGGCGAGTTCAGGTACAGGTTCACACGCGCCATCGACACGATGTCGGCGATCTCACGCTGCAGCACATCTGCCGGCAAACGATAGCGCGGGATGCCCACCGCCATCATCCCTCCGGCCACCGGCAGGGCTTCGTAGATGTCACACACTGCCCCTTGCTGTGCCAGGTCCCGGGCCACCGCCAGTCCTGCCGGACCAGCCCCTACCACAGCGACCGCGCGCCCCTGGAGGGCATGCTCGGCAGGGGTTTGGGGCTCCACGCGCACCGTGGCAGACTCTGGATGAGCCGCCACCCAGTCCGCGGCAGCGCGCTTCAAGTACTCGATCGCCACTGGCGTATCCTTGTCTCCGCGGCGACAGGCCACCTCACAGGGGTGGTGGCAGACGCGGCCGCAGGCACCTGGGAAGGGCATCTGTTCCTGGATCAGGTCGTAGGCCTCCCGGAAGCGTCCCTCGGCGATCAAAGCCACATAGCCCTGCACGTGAATGCCAGCCGGGCACGCGTTCTTGCACGGAGCAACACCGCGCTTGTCCATCACAAAGACATTGGGCACAGCCTGCGCAAAGGGGCGGTAGATCGCCGTGCGCTGGGCCAGGCCTAGCTCAAACTCGCTGGGCACGTGTACCGGACATACCTCAGAGCAGTCGTTGCACCCGGTGCAAACATCTTCTTTCACATAGCGCGCCTTGCGCCGCACGGTCACGCTAAAGTTCCCGATAAAGCCCTCTACCTTTTCCACCTCGCTGTAACTGAGCAGGTGGATGTTGGGGTGGTTGCCGGCGTCCACCATCTTGGGAGTAAGGATGCAGGCCGAGCAGTCAAGCGTGGGAAAGGTCTTGTCAAGCTGCGCCATGTGGCCGCCGATCGAAGGCTCCCGTTCTACCAGGTAGACAGGCACGCCAGCGCGCGAGATGTCCAGAGCTGCCTGGATACCAGCGATCCCCCCGCCCACGATCATCGCTGCCCTGGTGACCGGCACCCGCTGTGGGAAAAGCGGGTCGTGCCAGGCCACGCGCTCGACCGCCGCCGCTACCAGGTCTACCGCCTTCTGAGTAGTCAGATCCTCAGCGCCGTGGGCCCAAGAGCAGTGTTCCCGCAGGTTGGCCACTTCCAGTAGGTACGGATTCAGCCCCGCATCGGCCAACATCGCTCGCCAGGTGCGCTCGTGCATGCGCGGCGAGCAGGCAGACACCACCACCCGGTTCAGATTGTACCCCTTGATGTCTTCCTGGATACCCATCTGTCCAGGCCCAGCGCACGTGTACTTGTTGTACCGGGCGACAACGACATTCCTGAGCCTGCTGGCGGCCTCTGTCACTGCCGGCACGTCCACCGTCCCGGCGATATTGCTGCCACACATACAGACATACACGCCAATGCGCGGTTTATCTTGGTTCATCAATCAGCCTCCACGAAATCGGATGTCTGGGCGCGCCGCTGGTCACGACATCCGCTGATGGTCTCGTTCGCGGCGTGCTCACCCGCCTGCGCTCTCCACAGACTCCAGCACGATCTGCGAGAGGTCCAGCGCGCGCACGCGGATGCGGTTCTTGCGCGCGCCACTAAAGAGGGTGCGCATGCACTGCTGGCAGGCAGAGACGACATACCCGGCCCCAGTGGCCTGTGCCTGCTCGAGCCGCCGCCTTGAGGCTTCGTTCACCGTATCCGGAGAAAAGGCCTCCACGTTTCCGCCGCCGCCGCAGCACAGTGAGTTCTGGCGATGGTTGACCATTTCTCGCAGCTCAAGGCCCGGAATATGGTCCAGCACGTAGCGCGGCTCATCATAGATGCCACTTCGCTTCCCAAGATCGCACGGGTCGTGATAAGTGACCACTCGCTCGAGGGGTCCCAGCCTGAGCTGACCGCTCTCGACCAACCGCGCCATATACTCGGCAGCGTGCAGCACCTCCAGGTCATCCGGAAAGTCTGAAAGCATCTCGGGGTAGATGTGTTTCCAGGTATGGTAGCACGAGGCACAGGTCGAGACCAGGATCTTGGCGCCCGTCGCACGCACACGTTCCAGGTTGTGCTGGGCCAGATCGTGGACCATATCGCTCATGCCGCCGGTGTACAGCGGAAACCCACAGCACCACTCCTCGCCGCCAAGCAGCGTGAAATCCACATTGCTGCGCCCCAGGATCTGGACCATTGCCTGCGGGATCTTGTACGCCATAGGGTAGAAGGAGGAAACGCAGCCCACGTACCACAGCACCTCGGCCTGCCGCTTGAGCTCCCCCACCCCGCCGGGGAGATTCGCGCTCCAGATCAGGCGCGACTCATTGTCATCGCCCTTCATGTTGTGAGATTGGACGATCATCTCGTTCAGCAGGTGCAGGGCTCGTGGCGGCTCGGCTACCCGGTCGCGGTTCACCCACTCACGGATCAGGCGCATACTCTCGGAGACGTCGATGCCACGCGGGCAGCGGATCGTGCACGAGTTGCACGCTGTGCACAGCCAGAACGTGCTCGAACGAGCAATGTCCTCCTGCAGGCCAAGGGAAACCATGCGCCACAGTTTGCGGGGCGGGGTATCCATCGCAAAGTACGTGGGACACGAGGAACTGCACGTTCCGCACTGCAAGCACGTCGCCAACTTGCTGGCATCAAACCCTTGGTGCTCGGCAAAATCGAGGTCGATCGCGCTCTCATCGATCTCTGCAGTGTATTCTTGACTCATGATTCCTCCGGCCCTGGCAAGACGCCGAGGCGGCCTACCTACGATCCAAAGAGGACCGCCTTGGTATCTCGTGCGATCACCAGCTCTTCGTTCGTGGGAATGACCAGCACTTTGGTCGACCCGGTGCTGATGTGCGGGCTGGTTGGTCCAGCCTCGTTCCAGGGCACGTGCTGCATGTTTGCACCCTCATCATAGACAATGCCCAGGTACTCCATATCGCTGCATACCTGGCGGCGGACGACGTCCGAGTTCTCTCCTACGCCGCCCGTAAAGACGACTGCGTCCACTCCCCCCATCACCGCCGCATAGGCACCGATGTACTTTTTGATACGCAGGCAATATATCTCCAGTGCTAGCCTGCACCGCTCATCTCCGGCCCGCGCCCTCTCCTCGATCTCGCGCATGTCGTGCGACAGGCCCGTAAGTCCCAGCATGCCGCTCTCTTTGTTCAGCAGCTCATCCATCTCGTCCGGCGACAGGCCCTCGGCTTCCATTAGATAGAGCACCAGAGCCGGATCGATGTCCCCACAGCGCGTACCCATCACCAGACCCTCCAGCGGCGTAAAGCCCATGCTGGTATCCACAGACTTGCCGCCTCTGACGGCTGTGACACTGGCCCCATTGCCCAGGTGACAGGTGATGATCTTGAGTTCCTCGATCGGCCGGCCCAGCGCTTCAGCGGCTCTCCCGGCAACGTAGAGATGCGAAGTGCCGTGAAAACCATACCGGCGTACGCCCAGTCTCTCATAGAGCGAACACGGGAGGGCATACAGGTAGGAGGACGCAGGCATCGTTTGGTGAAAGGCGGTATCAAACACCGCGACCTGAGGCACGCCGGGCAGCAGGCGCAGGCATGCCTCGATTCCTTGCAGGTTATGGGGATTGTGGAGCGGGGCAAAAGCTGCGCACGCTCGAATGCTGTCGATCACCGCCGCCTCGATCTTGACTGAGCCGGAAAAGGCCTCGCCGCCGTGAACCGTGCGATGCCCTACAGCAGCGATCTCGCTCTTGTCCGTGAGCACCCCAACCTCGGGGTCCAGCAGCGATGCGATAAGGCCGTCGATGGCCTCAGCATGGTCAGAGATGGGACGAACCTCACGCGTTTCCGGTCGACCCGAAGGCCGGCAGCGCAGAATGGCATCCTGCGTGCCAATCCGCTCGACGATGCCCTTGCAGATGACCTGCTCCCCGTCCATCTCGATCACCTGATACTTGACGGAGGAACTGCCGCAATTCAACACCAGGATCTTCATAGTAGTCTATTCGTTGCTGTGCTTCAGCGATGACTCTGCAAAGTGGCTATCGCTGAGCGGATCATGCACCAAACACGCTGAGGACACGGCGGGCGCAAGGACTCTGCTCCGTGTCCTCAGCAATGAACGTCATCTGCTCTCTGCCCTGCTCGTCTCGCAGGGCAGAGAGGACCTTTCACCAGCTATCCAGCTACGATAACCCCCTGATCTCCCCGGTTTCCGGATCCAGGTCAATGTCCATAAAGGCCGCGTGGGTTGCCAAGCCAGGCATTGTGCTCATGCTCCCAATGAGCGGATAGATAAAGCCTGCACCCGCGCTGGCACGGACCTCACGCACCGGCACCGTGAATCCGGTGGGCACGCCCTTGAGCAGCGGGTCGTGGCTCAGGCTAAGGTGCGTCTTGGCCATACAGATCGGCAGGTTGCCAAAGCCAGCCCGCTCATAGTTCGCGATCTGCTCCTCCGCTACCGGCTCGAACGTCACGCCATCCGCTCCATAGATCTCTTTGGCGATGTGCTCGATCTTTTTCTTGATCGACCAGTCGAGCGGGTAGAGGAACTTGAAGTTGCTGGGCTTCTCACAGGCCGCAACAACGGCCTCGGCCAGCTTGGCGGCGCCCATACCGCCCTGAGCCCAGTGCCGGGAGACGACCGAGTCCTCCGCGCCCTGGGAGATCGCGTACTCGCGGACCATCTCTAGCTCAGCGTCGGTGTCGGTGGTAAAGCTGTTCACAGCCACAACCACAGGGATGCCAAAACCCAACGCGTTCTTGATGTGTACCCCGAGGTTGCCCAGCCCCGCCCGCAGCAAGTCAAGGTTCTCCTCGGTGTAGGCCTTGTCCAGCGGCGCGCCCGGGCTGACCTTGGGGCCTCCTCCATGCATCTTGAGCGCGCGGACCGTTGCCACCAGCACCACGGCATTGGGGATCAGGCCAGAGTAGCGGCACTTGATGTCAAAGAACTTTTCCATTCCAATGTCGGCGCCGAACCCGCTCTCGGTGACCACATAGTCGGCCAGCTTGAGAGCGATCTTGTCGGCGATGATGGACGAGTTCCCGTGGGCGATGTTGGCGAATGGCCCGGCGTGCACAAAGGCAGGCTGCCCCTCAAGCGTCTGCATCAAGTTTGGCATCAGCGCGTCCCGCATCAGGACGGACACCGAGCCGGCAACGCCAAGGTCCTCCAAGGTCACCGGATCGCCCTTCTTGTCCAGCGCGACCACGGCCTTGCCCACTCGCTCACGCAGGTCTCTGATGCTGGTCGCCAGGGCGAGGATGGCCATCAGCTCACTGGAGACGGTGATATCGACGCCGGTCTTGCGCGGAAAGATCGGGCTAGGCGAACCGTCGGCCATCTTGTCATCGTTAAGGCCCACCATGATCTCGCGCACTGAGCGGTCGCACAGGTCGACGACACGGTTCCAGGTGATCGTCGCCGGATCGATATCCAGGCGCCTTGCCAGGCCACGTCGCTTGAGCGCCTCATCGCTCTGCCGGCTCTCGTGATACATCCGCGTGTCCAGCACAGCGGCCACTAGGTTGTGCGCGACGGTGATAGCGTGGATGTCGCCGGTCAGGTGCAAGTTAAAGTCTTCCATCGGGATGATCTGGCTGTACCCGCCGCCCGCCGCGCCGCCCTTGATGTTGAACGTCGGGCCCATGCTCGGCTGCCGAATGCACGCTATGACATTCTTGCCCAGGGCGGTGCCCAAGGCCTCGGTCAGTCCCACCGTCGTTGTCGTCTTGCCTTCACCGAGCGGTGTCGGAGTAATGGCCGTGACATCGATGTACTTGCCATTGGGCCTGTCCTGGAGCCTGTCGAGCACGCCGAGGCTGACCTTGGCCTTGTACCAGCCATAGGGCACCAGTTCCTCTTCGCGGAGCCCAACCTTCTTGGCGATCTCCAAGATAGGCCGTTGCGTTGCGGCCTGTGCGATCTCGAGGTCGCTGGGAACATGTGAGGGGGTCATAGAGCAGTTTCTCCTTTCGCCACAGAGGTCGAATACCAACTGAGCTGAACCCCAAATCCGAGCGGAAACTCTCCAGGGGTTCGCTCAATGCTACCATAAGCAGAGGCGCCTGTCAAAAGGCCAGCGCGGGGCATCCCCGAGGAGGCCGTCAAAAGTACGCCTCGTACCCGCCGATCTTGAGTTCATCTCGCATGGTCTGCAGTTCCCGGCGCAAATTGGCGTTCACGGGTATCCCCTGCTCTCGCCGCCGGTGCTCCATCTCGAATTCCTTTTCTCCCGCGACATAGATGCGTTCCTGGCCCGGGGCCTTGCGCGCGTTCTGCAGTTCACGCATGATCTGGCCCGTGATCCGCCGAAAGATGTCGAGCGGCACAAAGTGCTCGATGTCGATGGCCAGGAAAAAGTGGCCGATCATGTACGGGCGGCGTGATCCATCCTCATTGAGTCCGAGCAGGTCCTTCATGAACTTGCCGCCCGCCAGGGAAGCCGACAGGATCTCGACCATCGTCGCCAGGCCATACCCCTTGTACCCGGCCAACGTCTCCCCAGCGCCCCCCAGCGGCAGCAGGGCCGCCGTGGCATCGCCCAAGCCTGCGAGGATCTTGGTTGGGTCGGTCAAAGAGCTGCCCTCCGCGTCGATCACCCATCCCTCAGGCACGGCCTTCTCGGCGCGTTCCGCAACCTCGACCTTGCCCCGCTGGCAGATGGAAGTCGCCGCATCGAAGCAAAAGGGATAGGGCAGATCGGAGGGCGCGGCAAAGGCGATCGGATTGGTGCCCAGCATGGGCTCCGTACCAAACGTAGGGGCGATGGAGGGGCGGGCATTGGTCACCGCAAAGCCGACCATCCCCTCCTGCGCTGCCATCAGGGGATAGTAGCCAGCGATGCCAAAGTGAGTGCCATTGCGCACGGCCGCAGCGCCCAATCCATAGCGGCGAGCCTTGTCTATCGCCGCGCGCATACAGCGGCAAGAGATCACGGATCCCACGCCGTGGTGTCCATCAACCAGCATCGTGGTCTCGGTCTCTTTGACGACCTCCATCTCTGTCACGGTCAGATGAACGCCGGCCACGATGCGGTCATAGTAGTACTTGAGCCGCCCCACTCCGTGCGAGTCGATCCCACGGAGATCGGAAGCGATCAGCACATCAGCGCTGATTCGCGCATCGGCCTCAGGAACCCCAAGTCCCTGGAGCACGTCCACAATGAAGCGCTCGATCACATCGACGGGAACACGAATGCCTGCTGCCATATCTCGATCGTGCCTTTCGACAAAGCGACCCACGGTCCGCCGGTCGCGCGGCTGCCTCGAGGAACGGGCCTGACACAGCAAAAGAGCCCTCGAGGTCAAAAGCTGTCAGCTCCTACGTCTCTGCAGCCACGCATGGCGAAACCGCGAACGTTTTCTGCACACCTCAAAGGCTCAAACTCTGCGAATCTACGTTGACCCTTCGTTGAGCTGCAATGCCGGAATACTTTACCCCATTCTCGCACAAATGTCAAATGCCAATGACTCGTTCTTGACAGAATAGAACGTTTGTACTATCATGGGGTCGTGGACGACCGCTTTCACCTAACGCCGTGCTGCAGTCGAGGCAGAGCCGGATATGTCAACAAACAAAGGGACACCCCGAGGGCGACCGCCAGAGCCGGGACATAGGCCTGTTGTCGCGCGCACGATCCTCTTTGACTTTGACTACACGCTGGCCGATTCTTCTCGCGGCGTGATAGACTGCATCGACTATGCGTTGCGTGAGCTGGGCCTACCCCCTGTCTCTGACGAACAAGCACGCCATACGATCGGGCTCTCGCTCTCCGACACGCTGATCCACCTTGCGGGTCCTCAGCCCGCCGCTCGATGCGACGCGTTCGCGCGCCTCTTTGTCGAACGGGCGGATCAGGTCATGCTCGACAAGACCGTGCTCCTTCGCGCCGTACCCCGGTCGATCGAACAGCTCAGGCGACGCGGCCTCTCACTGGGCATCGTGTCCACCAAGTACCGACGCAGGATTGAGGCCATCCTGAGACGAGAGGACCTGCTGGAGGCTTTTGGGGTGATCGTAGGGGGGGAGGATGTGTCCGCACACAAGCCGGACCCAGAGGGCTTGCTGCAGGCCATCGACAGGTTGTCCGTCTCTCCCCAGGATACGCTGTACGTCGGGGACAGCCTGACGGATGCCGAGACCGCCCGCCGGGCGACGGTTCGCTTTGCCGCTGTCCTCTCTGGAGTGACGCCGCTAGACGCCTTCCAAGGCCACCCCGTTTGCCGGGTGCTCGAAAGCGTGGCCGAACTGCCAGAGTTGATTGCATAGAGGGTTGCTGGGAGTGTCTCACTTGAGCCCGGACAAGCCAGGCGCGCGTGAAACTCAAGACCCGAGTCCTGTTCGCGCCATCGTTCACCTCGACCTGGACGCCTTCTTTGCCACGGTCGAAATGATAGAGAACCCCGACCTTCAGGGCAAGCCGATCGTTGTCGGTGGCAGGCCGGGGGAGCGGGGCGTTGTTGCGACGGCATCGTACCCGGCGCGAGCCCGGGGCGTCCGCTCCGCAATGCCAATGTCTCTGGCCCTGCAGCGCTGCCCAGAGGCGATCGTGATCGCCCCGCACCATGCGCTCTACCAGCAGTACTCGCAGCGAGTGATGGCCCTGCTTCGCCAGGCGTCACCGCTGGTCGAGCAGATGAGCATCGACGAGGCTTATCTGGACTTTACAGACCTCGTGAGCGCCTGGGAGAACAGCATGGAGCTCGCGGGGCGCCTGCAGCGCCAGGTCCAGGAAGAGACCGGGCTGTCCGCATCGCTGGGAGTAGCCACCAACAAGCTGGTGGCCAAGATCGCGTCCGACCAGAACAAGCCTGGGGGTCTGACCGTGGTGCGCCCGGGGCACGAGGCAAGCTTTCTCGCGCCCCTGCCGGTCCGCGTCCTGTGGGGAATAGGCCCCAAGACGGCCGACAAGCTGTCGGCGATCGGCGTGACTACCGTTGGCGAACTGGCAGAGCGCCCGGTGGACCAGCTCCGGGAGCACTTTGGCAACCATGGGGCGGAGATGGCGCGGCAGGCCCGGGGCAAAGACCCACGGCCACTGGTGGCGGCGCGCGGGCGCAAGTCAGTGAGCCAGGAACGAACATTCGCCCGCGATATCGTGGACGAGAGTGCGCTAAAGGGCCATCTGTGGCGAATGAGTCGGGGCGTCGCCCAGGTTCTCCAGCGAGTCCACATGGCCGCCGGGACCGTCGCGCTAAAGCTCCGCTACACCGACTTTACGACACTGACCCGGCAGGCTACAGTCCCCGAGCCGACGAGCGATGCGCGCGAGATCTACCGCGCCGCGCTCGTCCTCCTTGGCCGGGCTTGGGAGCGGAACAGACCGGTGCGGCTGTTGGGCGTCGCGGGGCGAAACCTGAGGCAGCCCACAGGACAGCTACCACTGTGGTAGAGGCGTGGAGCCAGGCAGAATGCGCATGCTCTCCCTGATCGCTGGCAAACGAAAACGACAGAGGCGCGCCAGGCCTGGGACTGGGCTCAAGGCTCTGCTGCGCCAGAGGGTCGAACAACAGGTCGCGGACGGTGTCCCTCGACAGGCGGTCTACAGCGAACTCAGGACCAGGAGTCGTGCTGTCCTCACCGATGGCACCACCCCAAGACCGCATCTGCACGCCAACGCCTACATGGCAGTTGCCGACGAGGTGCTCCACGTGATGCTGGACCGCAACCTGCAGGGGGAGCGATGCGAACAAGAAGGACGCATCGACCAGGCCATCCGGTACTATGAAGCGAATGTGGCGGACCGGTTCTATGGAATGCGCCCCTACGAGCGACTGCGTCTCATCTACACGGGCCAGCATCGGCACCACGATGCGATCCGCATCTGTCAGGCCTACCTGGCCCTGAGCGACAAGGGGAACGAGCCCGCAAGAGAGACCTTCCGCGGGCACCTGCAGGCACTGTTGGGCGAGACCCAGAGCGAGCGCGGCGATCGGGGTGTCCCCACTGACTGGGCTGCCCCGCAGATCGCCCATACGCGCCAGCCGCGGCCGCCCCATCTGCCCACTCTTTCCGAGGAGGACCCATGACCGGCCAAGGCCCCAAGCAAGCCAACCTGGAGACCCGAGATGCGTGGAACCAGAACGCGACCTTCTGGGATGAGCACATCGGCGAAGGCAACGACTTTGTCGAGGTGCTGATCTGGCCCGCCACTGAGCGACTGCTTGATCCCCGTCCCGGAGAGCACATCCTGGACATCGGCTGCGGGAACGGCCTCTATGCACGCCGCCTGGCTGCCCTTGGCGCAGAGATCGTCGCCTTTGACTTTGCCGAAGAGATGATCGCCCGCGCCCTCGCGCGCACGACCGAGCATCGAGACCGCATTCACTACGCTGTGCTGGACGCAACGGACGCAGATGCCCTGCTGTCGCTTGGGGAAGGCCGCTTCGACAGCGCGGTGTCGAACATGGTGCTCTTTGACATGGCAGAGATCGGCCCGCTGATGCGCACGCTACCCCGGCTGCTTTTGCCAGGCGGCCGATTTGTCTTTTCGGTGATGCATCCCTGCTTTAACAATCCTCACGCCACTCACCTCGCCGAGATGGAAGACCGCGACGGTGATATCGTCACCCTCTACTCGGTCAGAGT